>NZ_JAMGBB010000001.1:1800000-2145000 GCF_023516505.1 Sphingomonas brevis
CTGAGCGGCCAACCCGAAAGATCATCCATGTCGACATGGACGCCTTCTATGCGTCGGTCGAGCAGCGCGACAATCCGGAGCTGAAGGGCAAGCCGGTGGCGGTCGGCGGCGGCCATCGCGGCGTGGTCGCCGCGGCGAGCTACGAGGCGCGCAAGTTCGGCGTTCGATCGGCCATGCCCTCGGTCACCGCGAAGCGCCGGTGCCCCGAGCTGGTCTTCGTCAAGCCCCGGTTCGACGTCTATCGAGCGGCGTCGCAGCAGATCCGGGAGATCTTCGCCGACTATACCGACCTGATCGAGCCGCTCAGCCTGGACGAAGCCTATCTCGACGTCACCGAGGACCGCCGCGGCCTGGGCTCGGCAAGGGCAATCGCGGAGGAAATCCGCGCCCGGATCAAGGCCGAAACCGGCCTCACCGCGTCAGCGGGGGTGAGTTATTGCAAGTTCATCGCCAAGCTGGCCAGCGACCAGAACAAGCCCGACGGGCTGTGCGTCATCCCGCCGCACAAGGGAGCGGCTTTCGTTGCCGCCTTGCCCGTCAAGCGCTTCCATGGGGTTGGGCCCGTGACGGCGGCGAAGATGGAGAAATTGGGCATATCGACGGGAGCCGATCTCGCCCGATGGCCGATCGAGCAGCTTGAGGCGCACTTCGGATCGTCGGGCCGCTGGTACTGGCGAATCGCCCGCGGCATCGACGAGCGCGAGGTTAAGTCCGACCGGCCGTACAAGTCGGTCAGCGCCGAACGAACCTTCGACGTCGACTATGTCGAAGCCGACGACCTGAAGCGCGAGCTGGAGCGGGTCGCCGGCTATGCCTGGCAGCGGATCGAGCGATCCGAAGTCAAAGGGCGGACGGTCACGCTCAAGGTCAAATTTGGCGATTTTACGCAGATAACCCGGTCCAAGAGCTTTCCCTGTCCAGTGCCAGACTTCGCTGCGTTCGAAGGCGCCGGTCAGGCATTGCTGGATGCCCTGCTACCTGTTCCTAAAGGTATCAGATTGCTGGGATTGGGCCTTCATTCGATGGTCGAGCGAGCCCAGGACGAGCCCCGACAGCTGGGACTCGAAATCTGATAATTTTTCTGTTATATAATAGTCACAGGCCGTCGCCTCCCGCGGCGGTCGATTCATACAGGATCACATCCACGTACCAGGGCCGGACCGGGGGGTCGCTATGGGGGGCGATTACGGTGAGCTCTGCCTTGGGCGCAAGTGGACAATTGAAAGAGGTGACGGAATGGCTGTGAAGGCCCTTAGCTTCGATGTTGGCGATTATGTTGTGTACCCCAAGCATGGTGTCGGCCGGGTGGTCGAACTTCAGAGCACCGAAATCGCCGGAACCAGTCTCGACCTGTACGTCCTTCGCTTCGAGAAGGAAAAGATGACCCTCCGCGTGCCCGTCGCCAAGGCGGACTCGGTCGGCATGCGCAAGCTCAGCAGCGACAAGACCATGAAGGACGCGCTCGAAACGTTGAAGGGCAAGCCCAAGGTCAAGCGCACCATGTGGTCGCGCCGCGCCCAGGAATATGAGGCGAAGATCAATTCGGGCGACCTGACCTCGATCGCCGAAGTGACCCGCGACCTGTTCCGCGCCGACGACCAGCCGGAGCAGAGCTATTCGGAGCGGCAGATCTTCGAAGCGGCTTCGTCGCGCCTGGCGCGCGAGCTGGCGGCGATGGAGCAGACCGACGAGAAGGCGGCGCTGGCCAAGATCCATGAGATTTTGAACAAGGCCGCCGCCATCCACAACAAGGCGAAAGAAGCAGCCTAGGCTGCCTCTGCCGCGTTACACGAAAGGGCGCCCCTCACCGGGCGCCCTTTTTGTTTCCAGCGCGTACCTTTGTGCTGCCGGCCGGTTGGCCGGATCTGCCCGGGCCGAGCCGCCGCGAGCGATTTGCCACTTGCGAAGAAACGAAGTGTGGCATCCGTCCATCGAAAGCTGCCGCCGCCGGTCTAACTTGCTTGGCAACTGTGCGTTGCCGCGCATAGCCTACTGGGGTTAGATTGGGGGAGGAGGCGTTTGCCTATGCCTCGCGGCAGGCTGGTGATGGCGTTGGGACTGATATTGTCGGTCGTGGCCGGCGACGTGTCCGCGACTGCCCAGCAGACCCCGGGCAGCCACAAGCCGAAACATATCGAGCCCGGCAAAATGCCGCCGCTTCCGCCCGCGGTGATCGACGATGAATTGGCGATTGGCGGCGACGACATCAACGCAAAGAAGGTCAGCACGCGCATGACCGTGGAGGTGATGGTCAATGGCCAGGGCCCCTATCATTTCCTGGTCGATAGCGGCGCCGATACGTCGGTGGTTGGCCTTAAGATCGCCCGCGACCTGCAACTCAAGGCCGGGACGCCATTGGTGTTGAACGGGATGACAGCCACCAGCATCGTCGATAGCGTGGTCGTCGACGAGCTGGCGCTCGGCCAAAGCAGGGTTCACGACCTGGAAGTCCCCGTCCTTCGCGAGGAGGATCTGGGCGGCCAGGGCATGTTGGGGATTGATTCCCTGATCAACCAGCGGCTGATGATGGATTTCGAAAAACTGGTGATCAAAGTCGAGGACGCCCATGAACCCGCACAGGTGCTGGACGGGGAGATAGTAGTGACCGCCCGCCGGCAACGCGGCCAGCTGATCTTGACCGAGGTCACCGCCGTCAAGCTGCCGATCGAAGCGGTGATCGATACCGGATCTGAAATCACGATCGGCAATGTGGCGCTCCGCGACAAGCTGATCAGGCGCAACCGCGACAAATTCTTCACTGTCGCAACCACCGGAGTCACCGGGGTGACGGTCAACCTGGAAATGGCTCGCATCGCCGAGCTCAAGCTGGGCGGGATCACTTTGCGCAACGTGCCGATTGCCTTCGCCGATGTGCCGCCGTTCAAGGTGTTCGGCCTGCACAAGGAGCCGGCGCTGCTGTTGGGCACCGACCTCTTGGAAACCTTCCGCCGGGTGTCGCTCGACTTTAGGGCGCGAAAGGTCCGGTTCCAGCTCAGGAAGTGCGGGTCGAGCGGAGTCGAGGTCACGACTGCCCCCACGTCGGCCTTCATGCGCGTCTCATCCGGTGACAATGGCGCGGTTTGCCGGCGATAGCCGGTTCTTCAGATTGCGGTTGCGCCTCCCAACCGCGTTGGTGTATTAAGTAAGCAACACGCTTAAAGGAGGACAGGATGAATCGTCGTTTCGTTACCGCCGGTGCGGTCGCATTGCTTGCCGGGGCGTGCCACGTCGGATCCAAGGCCGAGAGCCGCGAAGCCGGCCCGGAAGTAAGCCGCACCTATCAGGTCGGCGCGTTCGACAAGCTGGCGGTCTCCGGCCCCTATGAAGTCAATGTGGTCAGTGGCGGCCAGGGCGCGATCAGCGCCAAGGGCGGGGCCAATCTGCTCGACGAAACCGAGGTGGTGGTCGAAAACGGGACGCTCAAGATCCGGCCGAAGAAGCGCAACGGAATCCATTTCAACTGGCACAACGGCAAGGCCGTCTTCACGGTCAATGCCGCGGCGCTGCACGGCGCCGCGATCGCCGGATCGGGCGGCGTCACGATCGACAAGGTTGCCGGTGATTTCGACGGCGACGTCGCCGGTTCGGGCGACCTCAAGCTGGCGTCCATCGCCGGCGGCAAGATCAAGCTGGCGATCGCCGGATCGGGCGGGATCGATGCCACCGGCAAGGCCGACGCCGTACATCTTTCGATCGCCGGATCGGGAGACATTCGCGCCGGCGGCCTGAGCAGCCGCACTGCCGACGTATCGATCGCCGGATCGGGCAACATCGCCGCGCATGCCAGCGAAAGCGCCGACGTGTCGATCATGGGTTCAGGCGACGTCGACATCGGCGGCGGGGCCAAGTGCAAGGTGTCCAAGGCCGGGTCGGGCAACGTAAGCTGTTCCTGACAGCCGATCGTAACCCATCCTTAACCATGAACCGTGAGGATGGGCGGATGATCGATCGTCTGCCTATCCTTGCGCTGCTGGCGCTCGCCAGCCTGCCGGCTCCGTCGGCGGTTCGCGCAGCTACGCCGGCGACCCGGAACTATTCGGTCACCAGCTTCGACCGGATCCGGATCGACGGTCCGTACAAGGTCGAACTCAAAACCAATGTGTCGCCCTACGCCCGCGCGACCGGATCGCCGCTGTCGCTCGACGGCCTGTCGATTGGGGTCGAGGGGAGGACATTGATCGTTCGGCAAGGAAGCGGCGGCTGGGGAGGCTATTCCGGTGAGAACCGTGGCCCGGTGACGATTGCGGTCGGCACGCCCGATCTTCGCAACGCCTGGATCAATGGGTCCGGGGCGCTGACGGTCGACCGCCTCCGGGGCCTCAGCTTCGACCTCGCCATCCAGGGGGCCGGAGTAGCGACCGTCGACCAGCTCGACGTCGACCAGTTCAAGACCGGCATCTCCGGATCGGGCAGCGTCCGGCTGGCGGGGAAAGTCGCCAAGCTCACCGCGACCATCCGCGGCACATCGACGTTTGACGGCGATGCGCTGCTGGTCAAGGACGCCGTGATCGGGGCCGAAGGTCCCTCAACGGTCCGCGCGACCGTTACCAACTCCGCCAAGGTCGACGCGCTTGGCCTCGCTTCCGTAGCGTTGGCCGGCAAGCCGGCCTGCACGGTCAACGCCAAGGGTTCGGCCACCGTAACCGGCTGCAAGGACTAGCCAAGGCCGCCTAGACCAGCGCCAGGGCCGCCAGCTTGCCGTAGAGCCGTGGCGGCAAATCGCCGAGGCCGGTTCCGTCATCCTCGCCATTGGGCGCATCGGCATCGTCCAGATAGCGCCAGCCCTGGTGCGCGCGCTTTGGCCTGGGCGGCACCAGCACCAGATCGGCCGAGCAGACGATGTCGATCCGTCCATCGCTTCGATCCTCCAGACGCAGGATCGCCTGCCGGGCGATTATCCGGTGCTTGACGATCCAGTGCAGGCAGCCGCCGATCAGCTCATCGCCGCGCTTGGGCCGCATCCTGGTCGGAACGCGCACGACACCGCCGCTGATCCGCCGCGCGATACGGTTCTGAAGCGCCTCTACGCTGGCGCAGCCGACGGCGACCTTGGTGAGATGAAGCGGCACCCGTCCGAGGTGGCGGGAAAGTCCCGCCAGTTCAATAGGCTAGAACCCGGCGACCGTCGCCAGGCCGAGGAAAACGAGGAAGCCCATCGAATCCGTGACCATGGTCACAAACACGGATGAGGCGACTGCCGGATCGGCTCCGGCCCGTTCCAGCCCGAGGGGCACGAGTACGCCCGCCAGCCCCGCGACCAGAATGTTGGTCATCATCGCCGCGGCGATGACGGCGCCCAATGTGCCCGAGCCGAGCACCAAGGTGACGCCAATTCCGATCAGGACAGCGATGGTCAGGCCATTGAGCAGTGCGACCCGAATCTCGCGCCACACCGCACGCCAGTGGTTGGAAGCGGTAAGCTGGTTGGTGGCGATGGCGCGGACGGTAACCGCCAGCGTTTGGGTGCCGGCATTGCCGCCGACGCCGGCGACGATCGGCATCAGTGCGGCAAGGATGGCAAGCCGCTCGATCGCACTTTCGAACTGGCTGATGACCGTCGTCGCAACCAGTGCGGTCAGCAGATTGGCGGCGAGCCAGCGAACCCGCGCCTTGTAGGTGTCGAAGATCGGCTCGTTGATGTCGCCTTCGCCGGCGCCGGACAGCAGAAGGACGTCCTCGCCGGCTTCTTCCTGGATGATGTGGACGATGTCGTCGACCGTGATCATGCCGACCAGCCGATCGCTATGGTCGACCACGGCGGCGGAAATCAGCGCATATTTCTGGAATTTGAGCGCCACTTCTTCCTGGTCCATGTCGACCGGGATCAGCGTCTGTTCGCGCGCCATGATGTCGCTGACCAACGTGGCGCGAGGCGTGCGAAGGATGGTCGACAGCTTGCAGGTACCGACCGGATGGTGGGTCGGGCCGACCACGAACACTTCCCAGAAATCGGTCGGCAGCTCGGCGGTCGAGCGGAGATAGTCGATGACCTGGCCAACCTTCCAATGCTCAGGCACCGCGCACAGCTCGCGCTGCATCAACCGTCCCGCGGATTCCTCCGGGTAGCTGAGCGCTTCTTCGACCGCGGCACGGTCGTCGGGCTCCATCGCGCGCAGAACGGCCCGACGATCGTCATCGTCGAGATCCTCGATCATTGCGACGGCGTCGTCCGTATCGAGCTGGGCGGCGAGGTCGGCGACCTGCTGCGGCTCCATCTCCTCGATGACGTCCTCGCGGACCCAATCGTTGAGCTCGGCATAGACGTCGGCGTCGACGACCCCGGCCAGCGCTTCGATCAGGTCGGCGCGCTCGTCGCCGGGCGCAAGCTCGATCAGGTCGGCAATGTCGGCGGGGTGAAGATCGGCGACCAAGGCGCGCGCCGCCTCATCGTCGCCATCGGCGACAGCGTCGAGCACTTCCCGGACGAATGACGGCCGGAGCCGGTCTTCCTCGTCATGCACGCGATCCTCGACCTGCTCGGAGTCGAGTTCATGCAGTGGGGTAGCGATGTCTTCGCTCTCGCTCATGACTCGCTCCCTCGCCCGATCTGCTGCGTGGCGCCCTCCCTATGCTCCACGGCCCACTGGCGCAACCCGCAGAGCGCGCCTAGATGGCAGCCATATTTCCCTCGATTCCAAGGAAGAGACGATGGCCGAAACGCTAACTTTTACCCTTTCCAGCGGCGGCGACGTCGTCATCAAGCTGCGGCCCGACCTGGCGCCCGGGCATGTCGAGCGGATTGCAGGGCTGGCAAGCGAAGGATTTTATGATGGCGTCGTGTTCCACCGGGTGATCCCCGGCTTCATGGCCCAGGGCGGCGACCCGACCGGGACCGGCACGGGCGGCAGCGACCTCCCCGATCTCCAGGCCGAATTTTCAGACGAGCCGCATGCCCGCGGCACCTGCTCGATGGCGAGGACCAGCAATCCGCACAGCGCCAACAGCCAGTTCTTCATTTGCTTCGACGACGCCGGCTTCCTCGACGGCCAATATACGGTGTGGGGCGAGGTCGCGAGCGGGATGGAGCATGTCGATGCCTTGCCCGTCGGCGAGCCGCCGCGCGAGCCCGGCAAGATCGTCAAGGCGACGGTTGCCTAACCGATGACGCCAATCGCGCTGATCACCGGCGCCTCCGCCGGGCTTGGGGTCGATTTCGCCCGCCAGCTTGCGGCCAAGGGCCGCCGGCTGGTGCTGGTGGCGCGGCGCAAGGATCGGCTCGATGCGCTGGCGGCGGAGCTCGGCAATGCCCGGGCGGTTGAAATGGACCTGGGCGAGGAAGGCGCGGCCGACAGGCTGATGGCCGATTTGGCCGAGCATGACGAGCAGGTCGACTTGCTCGTCAACAACGCCGGGTTCGGCCTGGCCGGGCGCTTCACCGAACTTGATGGCAAGCGGCAGCGGCAGATGATCGATCTGAACTGCGGAGCATTGACGGAGCTGGCCCATGCGGTCCTGCCTGGAATGATCCAGCGCAAGTCAGGTGCGATCCTCAACGTCGCCTCGACCGCCGCATTCCAGCCCGGGCCCGGCATGGCGGTTTACTTCGCGACCAAGGCGTTCGTCCTGGCGTTCAGCGAGGCGCTGCACGAGGAGGTGCAAGGCCATGGGGTCAGGGTCAGCGCGCTGTGCCCCGGCCCAACCGCAACGGAATTCGGCGCGGTTGCCGGCTTCGGCAGGCCACTGCCCGACATGATCTTCGCCGACTCCCCGTCGGTGGTCGCCGCCGGACTAAAAGGCATTGAGGCCGGGCGGGCGATCGTCATTCCTGGATTGATGAACAAGTCCACTGCCCAGGCGCATCGCTTCTTCCCGCGCAGCTGGGTCAGGAAGGCTGCGGGGATGCTGAAGCCGTAGCAGGTGCCCGGCTGCCGATCCGAGCTTCGATGATGTCGATGATGTGCTGGTGCCGCGGGTTTTCGCGAAGGGCATCCAGGTCCGGGTCGTGGAGCATCCAGTCGCGGTTTTCCACGCCCGAATGGGTGGCCCATTGCTCAAGGAAATCGAAGGCTTTGTCGACTTCGCCGAGCTGCGCATAGACGCAGGCAGCGTTATATTTGATATGCGGGTCGTCAGGGTCGATCGCCAGGGCTCGCTCGATCCAGCGCCGGGCCTGGTCCACCTCACCGATCGCCGCCAGCGCGGTCGCACCAAGCTGCGCCGGACGAGAGCTTTCCGGATATTTTTGCAACGCTTCCTCGGCCCGCTTCACCCCCATCCGGACATAGGGCACGCCCTCGTCGGCGCGGCCCAGTGCGCGCAACGATCCTTCGAGCAGGAACGGGGCCTGGAAATCGTCAGGCTGAACTTCCGTGGCGCGCATGAAATAGCGCAGCGAGCGGTCATACTCGCCAATGCTCATCCAATGTCGTCCGTAGAAAAGATTGGCTTCGAAATTATTGGGATCGATCTCAAGCGCTCGCTCGAACGCGGCTTCGGCCTCAGGACGACGGCCAACGACGTTCAGCGCTTCCCCAAGCGCCGCATGGGCCTCGGCGAGATCGGGCGCGAGCTCCATTGCCTTGCAGGCGGTGGCGACAATTTCGTCCATTGACGATGGCACACCGAACCAGCTGGCAAGCCGGACTTGCGTCAAGGACAGCCAGGCATAGGCACGGGCGTAACCTGGATCGAGATCGATCGCCTGGCAGAACATCTGCCGGGCCAGTCCCAGGAACCAGCGGGTGCAATTATGAAAATATTGGCGGCCGCGAAGATAGTAAGTGTAGGCTTCGACATTCCTGGTCGGAGCCTGGCCCAGGGCTTCCATCTCCTCCGGGAACAGCCTGACCTTTAGCTGGTCGACGATGGCCTTGGTGATTTCGTCCTGGATCACGAAAATGTCGGTCAGTTCGCGGTCGTAGCGATCGGCCCACAGATGGCCGCCGCTGGGCCCGTCGATCAGCTGGGCGGTAACGCGGACCTTTTGCCCGGCCTTGCGGACGCTTCCTTCCAGCAGGAATTTCACGCCAAGTTCCGATGCCACCTTCGGCAGCTGCAGGAACATGCCCTTGTAAGTGAAGCTGGTGTTGCGCCCGACCACGAACAGGTTTGAAATCTTGCTGAGGTCGGTGATGATGTCCTCGGCAATGCCATCGGAAAAATATTCCTGCTCCGGATCGCCGCTCATGTTGGTGAAGGGCAGGATGGCGATCGACGGCTTGTCCGACATCATCATCGGACCTTCCGCCGACATCGGGTCGGGAGCGCCGGGTTCAAGCACCACGTCATAGACCCTCACCGGCTCCGCGATATTCTTGAGCAGCTGGTCGCCCTTGTCGCGAAACAGAAGGTCGAGCTTGTTGCCGACATGGTCGCGAACCGACTGGGAAACGGCGATCCCGCCCGGCCTGGCAACACCTTCAAGACGCGCGGCGATATTGACTCCATCGCCGAACAGATCGTCGTCGCGGACGATGACGTCGCCCAGGTTGATGCCGATCCGGAGCTGGATGCGCCGATCGTCGGGGATGTCGCGGTTGCGAATTCGCATCCCGCGCTGGATGGCGGACGCGCATTCGACCGCTCCGACCACGCTTGGAAATTCGGCAAGTATGCCGTCGCCGGTCAGCTTGACGATCCGTCCGCGGCTTGCGGCGACTTCCGGTTCGATCAATTCGCGCTGGTGCCCTTCCAGGCTCCGCAGAGTGCCGACCTCGTTCGCGCCCATCAGCCGGCTATAGCCGACGACGTCGGCGGCAAGGATGGCGGTGAGGCGACGTTCAAGCAATATCCTGCCCCTGCAACCCGTACGCCGTATCACACCGCCGTGCAGCGGCGCCACGTCCTATATGATCTGTTCGCACCTGCGAATTCGCACTTGCGAGAATCATTGTGCAGTGCGATAAAGATCATGCCTTACGAGGCATCCTCTCCTGATACCTTCCGGCCGGGCGGCGACGCCCGGCCTTTTTTTCTTGTCATTTCGCCCCCAGATTGAACCTCAATGCCCTGCCGCCGTTCCTATGGCTGCAATTGGGTCCCATCAAAGTAGTGCTTTGGCGGGTGCCCGATGTGGGGCGAGTTCCGGCAGTAGCGGAGAGGTTTTACATGGCGACAGTCGATACTCTGGTCCGGCGCGTGCAGGTCGCCAACCTGCCACCAGCGGATAGCGGGCGGGGCGTGGCGCGGCTGCCGGTCAAGCTGATGAAAGAGCTGGGCCTGGCCGAAGGCGATGTGATTGAAATCATCGGCAAGCGCTCGACCGCCGCCCGAGCCATCCGCCCCTATGGGGAGGATGACGGAATTGACATTATCCGCCTGGACGGTTTGCAGCGCGCCAATGCCGGTGTCGGGTCCGGCGATTATGTCGAGGTCAACAAGGCCGTCAGCAAGCCGGCGACGAAGGTCACCTTCGCTCCGGCGCAAAACAATATTCGGCTGCAGGGATCGGCGGAGGCGCTGAAGCGCAGTTTCGATGGCAGGCCCTTCTGCGCGGGCGATACGGTCGCCACCGCGGGCCATCAGCGGGTCAACGCCGACATGCCCGAGCATATCAGGCAGCTGATCAACGCACCCGCCTTCGCCTTGCAGGAAGTCCGCCTGACGGTCGTATCGACGACGCCGCGGGGAATCGTCCACATCGACGAGAACACCCAGGTCGAGCTGCTGCCCGAATTCACCGAACGCAAGGACGGCGAACGCCGCGCCGACGTCACCTATGACGATCTTGGCGGCATGATCGACACGATCGACCAGCTGCGCGAGATGGTCGAGCTGCCGCTCCGTCATCCCGAACTGTTCCAGCGCCTGGGAGTCGATCCGCCCAAGGGTGTGCTGCTGCATGGCCCGCCCGGGACCGGCAAGACGCTGCTTGCCAGGGCGGTTGCCAATGAAAGCGACGCCCAATTCTTTCACATTGCCGGCCCCGAAATCATGGGATCGGCCTATGGCGAATCCGAAAAGAAGCTGCGCGAACTGTTCGAGCAGGCGTCGCAGAACGCGCCGTCGATCATCTTCATCGACGAGATCGATTCGATCGCACCCAAGCGCGACCAGGTCAGCGGAGAGGCCGAAAAACGGCTGGTCGCCCAGCTTCTGACGCTGCTCGACGGGATCGAACCCCGGCAGAATCTGGTGGTCATCGCCGCAACCAACCGGCCCGAGGCGATCGACGAGGCGTTGCGCCGCCCCGGCCGCTTCGACCGTGAGATCGTCGTCGGCGTTCCCGACGAACGAGGCCGGCGCGAGATTCTCGGCATCCACACGCGCGGCATGCCTTTGTCCGAAAGCGTCAACCTGGATGAATTGGCGCGCCGGACCTACGGTTTCGTCGGCGCCGACCTGGCCGCGCTGACCCGCGAGGCGGCGCTTGAGACGGTTCGCCGGATCCTGCCCAAGCTCAACCTGTCCGAGCAGACCATCCCGACCGAAGTGCTCGATTCACTATCGGTCGAGCCGCACGACTTCGACAATGCGCTGAAGAGGGTCCAGCCGTCGGCGATGCGCGAAGTGATGGTGCAGGTCCCGAACATCGGCTGGGATGACGTTGGCGGGCTCGACGAGGCGCGCGACAAGCTGCGCGAGGGCGTCGAACTGCCGCTCAAGCATCCCGAGGCCTTCAAGCGCCTGGGCATTCGCCCGGCCAAGGGCTTCCTGCTCTATGGCCCGCCGGGCACCGGCAAGACCATGCTGGCAAAGGCGGCGGCGCGCGAAAGCGAGGCCAATTTCATCGCCACCAAGTCAAGCGACCTCCTTTCGAAATGGTACGGCGAAAGCGAGCAGCAGATCGCCCGCCTGTTCGCCCGGGCAAGGCAGGTCGCGCCGACGGTGATCTTCATCGATGAGCTGGACAGCCTGGTCCCGGCACGTGGCGGCGGGCTGGGCGAGCCGCAGGTGACCGAGCGGGTGGTCAACACCATCCTGGCCGAAATGGACGGGCTGGAGGAACTCAACAACGTCGTGCTGATCGGAGCGACCAACCGGCCGAACCTGATCGACCCGGCATTGCTCAGGCCCGGCCGGCTAGACGAGCTGATCTATGTCGGAACGCCGGATACCGCCGGACGGCGGCGGATCCTGGCGATCCATACCAAGGGCATGCCGCTCGACAAGAATGTCGACCTGGAGAGCCTGGCCCAACGGACCGAACGCTTTACCGGCGCCGACCTCGAAGATCTGGTCCGCCGGGCCGGCCTAACGGCGCTTCGGCGCGGGCTCGATAGCGCCAAGGTGACCATGGCCGACTTCGAGACTGCGTTGAAGGAGACCCGCGCCTCGGTCACCGAGGAGATGCTGAGCGATTATGCCCGTATCCAGGAGACGCTGAAGTCCGATGCCGTCAGGCCGACTGGCGGAATCGGCTTTGTCCTGCCGGGGATGCTCCGACCGCGAGGTCCCGGCAAGCCGGGGTCAGGCGGGGGTGGCGAGCCGCCCGCGGCCCCATAACAGCAGGCCGAGCAGCAACGCGGCGCCGGCGATGAACGGCCAGTGGGGATCGGCCGCATAGAGCAGCATGCCGATGCCGGGCGCCAGGATATAGGCAACGCCGTTGGCGGCAGTGATGACGCCGGCGACGCCGCCC
The DNA here is from genome assembly GCF_023516505.1 of Sphingomonas brevis. Classification (NCBI taxonomy): domain Bacteria; kingdom Pseudomonadati; phylum Pseudomonadota; class Alphaproteobacteria; order Sphingomonadales; family Sphingomonadaceae; genus Sphingomonas; species Sphingomonas brevis. Next base: position 1,812,521 of record NZ_JAMGBB010000001.1, read on the forward strand.
TGCTCGGCCAGCGGTACCGCCAGGCTGGCCCCGCCGGTGAAGCCGGGCCGGGTAAAGCCGAACCCGAGGCTGGTGAGGCCGAAGCCGAGGACGATGCCGTAAAGATCGTTCGCCAGCATGGTAATGATGAGCCCGCAGGCGGCAATCGTCGCGCCCCACAGAATCAGCGCCCTCGGGCGAAGTCGAAGGCGGGGGATGAGGCCCCATTGCGCGGCGAGCGTCGCGCCGGCGCCGGCCATCATCACGATCGAGATTTCCTCTTCCGACCCGTGCGGGGCGAGGTGCAGCCGGTCGATCACGAAGAAGCCGATGCAGCCCAGCGTCGCGGCCTGGGCATGGCCGGCGATCACTCCGGCCAGGATCCAGTTGCGGATGCGCGAGTCGCTCCACTTCAGCGGCTTACCCTTGGGGCGGGTGGCGGCGATGACGCTGGCGCCGGTCGGCGGGCTGGCCAGCGATGGGTAGCTCATCGCCGCGCCATGTCCGCTGCGCCGGCCGTGCCGCGGCTTCGTGTCGTCGGGGAGGCCGACGACGATCGCGGCAAAGACGACGATTGCGATCGCCGCGAAGACGAACAGCGGCCCGGCCAAGCCGACCAGGGGGAGGACGAACAGAGGAGCCAGTGCGGGACCGACGATCGTCCCGAGGCTGAAGCTGCTCGACAATGCCGAGAGCGCCTCGACCCGCGCCGTTCGGCGCGTCCGGGAGGCGAGATAGGCCTGGGTCGCGCTGGGCGTCGCGGAACCGAGCGACCCGTAGATCGCACGGCAGATGGCGAAAGTGCCAAAGGTCAGAGCGCCGGCGAGCACTCCCTTGAGACCTGCCAGCAGCGCAAGGCCGCACAGCGTCATCGAAATGATGAATCCGCCGACCCCGACAAGCGTCAGCGCCTTGCGGCCATGCGTGTCGCTCGCCCGGGCCCAATAGGGCGCAAGCAATACCCACAGGACCGCCGACCAGGTGTAGGAAACCGTGACCCAGAAATCCGCGATCCCGATTTCGCGGCCGATCGCCGGCATGACGGACTGCAGGGCGGTATTTCCCGCGGCCGCGACCAGCATGGCGGCATAGAGCAGCAGGAAGTGCCGGGTGGTAAGGGCGCTTCCGGCAACACGCGGCCTGTCGGGCAAAAGCTGCATTTCATCGCCCATAGGGCGGGCGGAGGGAGCGGGAAAGACGCCCAATCGCTTGCCAATCGTCCGCCGATTTGCCAACGCCTTCAACTCTTGGACCTAATCTGGAGCTCGACTTGAACGCTACCCGCGCCAACCAGTTGAATGGCAAACGCCGTCATGGGCTGCGCGCCGGACGCGGCCGGAAGAGTGCGAAATGGCAGTTTCTGCGCGGATTCCTGAAGCATCCGGTCATGGTCGGCTCGGTCATCCCGTCGAGCCGGATCCTGATCGACAAGATGCTTAAGCCGGTGGACTGGTCGGCGACGAAGCTGTTCGTCGAATATGGTCCGGGCGTGGGGACCTTCACCCGTCCGATCCTCGACCGGCTAAATCGCGACGCCAAGCTGATCGCGATCGATACCAATCAGGACTTCATCGACTATCTTAACGGCGACATCGACGACGACCGATTCATCGCGGTCCATGGATCGGCGGCCGACGTTGAGAAGATCATTGCCGAACATGGCTTCGACCATGCTGATTACATCCTGTCCGGCCTGCCCTTTTCGACCCTTCCACCCGGCGTGGGCGATGCGATCGGCGCGGCGACCGGCCGCGCCATCCGCCATGGCGGCGCTTTCCTGGTCTATCAGTTCAGCCCCAAGGTGCGTGACTTCATCGCCCCGCATTTCGAGCGGATCGACCGCGGGTTCGAATGGGCCAACGTCCCGCCCGCGACCCTGTTCTGGGCCTGGCGCGACCGCGACTAAGGCACCCTAGAGCCGGCCGAGGTTCAGCCGGCGCGTGATGGTATAGTCGGCCGTCGTCACCAGGAAGAAGCTGATCGCCTGAATGATCCGGGTCCACAGGCTGGTCCGCTTGCGGTTCAGTTCGGCGGTGATCGGCAGGCATTGCCCCAACTCCTGCTCGAAATAGTTGCGCAACAGCTGAGCGAAGACGGGGTCGTCGACCCGCAGCATCATTTCCAGGTTCAGATAGATGCTGCGAATGTCGAAGTTGGACGAGCCGATGTGGACGACATCGTCGAGCACCACCAGCTTGGTGTGCAGCTTGGTCGGCTGGTATTCGAAAATCTCCGCACCGCGGCGCAGCAGATTCTTGTAGGTGTATCGCGCCGCCGCAATCGTCGCGTGATTGTCCGATTTGGCGGCGGTGATGATCCGGGCGCGCTTTCGCTCGGGCCGGCTGATCCGGCGCAGGATTGCCCAGGTCGGCGCGAAATAGGCGGCGATCATTTCGACATCGTCGCTCGACAATAGGTCCCGGCTGGTCGCCGCGGCCCACGGCGAAAGCCGGGTCATCGGTCCGCCAAAGGTCCATTGCAGCTTGCCGTAATGCTCGCTGTGCCGCCGGATCAGCCGGTTGAGTGCACGGATCCTACCGCCCTTGATCGAAGACCAGCCGAAGAATTCGTCATAATAGGAAGCGAGCCTGCCCGCCGCGGATCCCTCGACCAGCAAGCCGAGATCGCGCCAGGCCCCCTCTTCGATCGTTCCGAAGTAGCTGTCTTCGACGTTAAATCCGCCGATCAGGACACGTTCGTCATCCGCCAGCGCCAGCTTCTGGTGGCAGCGGATCAGATAGCGCCGGCCAAGTGTCGGATGGAACCGGCAATATTTCAGTCCCTTGTCGATCAACGGCGTGAAATAATGCTCGGGCGTGTTGGCGCCGAAGCCATCGACCAGCAACGAAACGGCGACCCCCCGATCGAGCGCCCGTTCCATGGCGTCAAGGACCAGGCCGCCGGCCCGATCGTCGCGGTAGATATAATAGAGCAGCCGCACCGAACGGCTGGCGCCGTCGATCAGCCCGAGCAGGACCTTCAGCCGGTCCGGCCCTTCGGTCAGCAAGGTCAGGCGATTGCCATCGACCAGCAGGCCTTGATCGGTTGCTACTTTGGGCGTTTCGGCCATGCCAATGGTCTAGGAGGGGGTTTCACCTGCTGGCAAGGGAGCTGGCATCGACGTGAGCGACGCGATTTCATTGACTCTTGGGGTGCCAATCCCTATCTCGCCGCCCTCCCCTGCAGGCTTTACGAGAAGGCGAAAGCGACAATGGCGCGCGTGACGGTCGAAGATTGTGTCGACAAGGTTTCCAACCGGTTCGACCTGGTATTGATGGCGGCACAGCGTGCTCGCCAGATTTCGGGTGGCGCCGATCTCACGATCGACCGCGACCGTGACAAGAATCCGGTCGTCGCGCTGCGTGAGATCGCCGAAACGACGGTCAAGCCGAAGCATCTCGAGGAAGCGATCGTTTCCAACCTGCAGCGTGTCCGCGTCGACGAGGATGACGAGACGGATGAGCTGGCCAGCCTGAGTGAATCGGCCGAGGCATTGCGGCTCACCGCCGCGGCCCCGCCGCGCCCGACGCCAAGCGGCGGCGACTACGAATAAGGAAAAGGCCGGCGCCTAGCCGGCCTTTTTGTTTCAGCCTTTGTGAGGGTGCTTGACCGAGGCGCCGGTCGCCTTGTCGACCCACATCAGATCGCCCAGCTTCAGTTCGCGGCCGTCGTGGGCCTGGACGCAGATCCGCCTGACCGGCCTGCCTTCGACCTTGTCGGCGAGGAAAATCTCCTGGCAGCCGTGCCCCCAGTCCTCCCCCCATTGGCGAAGCGCCAGCACCACCGGCAACAGCGCCTCGCCCTTCGCGGTCAGCGAATAGACCACCTTGCGGCGGTCGGCCGGATCGGGACAGCGCTCGAGTATCTCTCCGTCGACCAGCTTGGCCAGCCGGTTGGACAAAATATTGCGGGCAATGCCCAGTGCCGCCTGGAACTGCTCGAAATGCTGCAAGCCATTGAGCGCGCCGCGAAGGATGAGAAACGCCCACTTCTCGCCGATCAATTCTACAGCGGACGGCAGCGGGCAGCGCAATGCAGCGGCCTTGAAAGCCTCGATGTCCGGTTCGGCCTTGATAGCCATATGACGATTCAACGCTGCACCTCTCCCGACGACCGTTATGCACGATCCAACGCAAAATAACAGTTGCAAGTTGCAACGCGCTACTGCTAGAAAGTTTCATCCTGAAACGCAAATTCCAGAGGTTGTCATGACCCGCTTCGCCACCCTGATTGCCGTAGCAGCGTTCGCCGGAACGCCGGCCGCGGCCGCCACCTATTCCGCCAAGCCGCTAGCGGCTCCGACCGCCACCAAGATTGCCGGCAAGGACATCGGATGGTCCTGCAGCGGCGGCCTGTGCAAAGGCGCGACCGACTCCAGCCGTCCGCTGATGATTTGCCAGGACCTGGCCAAGCACGCGGGACGCCTTGAAAGTTTCGTGGCCGACGGCCGGGCGTTGAGCACGGCCGACCTCGATAAGTGCAACGCGCGCGCTGCCGCGCCGACGGCGCTGGCCCACGCAAACTAGGATTCAATCCCCTCCCCGAGCCGCGCCGCACGCGCGCGACTCCCTCAAGGGACGGCTCTCCTCCAAGGGCCGTCCCTTTTTTCGCGCTTGCGAAATACATGTGCGCTACCCCACATTGTTATCGTGCTTAGGCAATATGAGCTGATCGAGAGGGTTCGGGCATACGACCCTGACGCCGACGAGGCGCTGATCAACCGCGCCTACGTCTTTTCGATGAAGGCCCATGGCGCCCAGGTCCGCGCTTCGGGCGACCCTTATTTCAGCCACCCGATCGAAGTCGCCGGCATCCTCACCGACCTCAAGCTCGACGATGAGACGATCGTCACCGCGATCCTCCACGACACGATCGAGGATACGGTGGCGACCCCCGAACAGATTGAGAAATTGTTCGGTGCCAATGTCGCCCGGCTGGTCGATGGGGTTACCAAGCTGTCGAAGATCGAGGCCCAGTCGGAAAATGAGCGGGCAGCGGAAAATCTTCGCAAATTCCTGCTCGCTTTGTCCGACGACATCCGCGTCCTGTTGGTGAAGCTGGCCGACCGGCTCCACAACATGCGTACTCTCCACCACATCAAGTCGGAGGAAAAGCGCCGCCGGATCGCCAAGGAAACGATGGATATCTATGCCCCGCTCGCCGAGCGGATCGGCATGTACGAAATCATGAACGAGATGCAGGGCCTGGCATTTCGCGAGCTTGAGCCGGATGCCTATGCCTCGATCACCCGGCGCCTGCAGCAGCTGCATGAGGCCGGCGGCGACCTCGTCAACCGGATCGGCCTGGGCCTCCAGCTGCACCTGTCGGACCACGGCCTTGAGGCCGAAGTTACCGGCCGGGAGAAGCATCCCTTCTCGATCTGGAAGAAGATGGCCGAGCGGCACATCAGCTTCGAGCAATTGTCCGACGTGATGGCTTTCCGAGTGATCGTCGGCAGCCCCGACGAATGTTACCAGGCCCTTGGACTGATCCACCAGCGCTGGCCGATGGTTCCCGGCCGCTACAAGGACTATATCTCGACCCCGAAGCGCAACGGCTATCGCTCGCTCCACACCACCGTCATCCACGATTCCAAGTCGCGCATCGAGATCCAGATCCGCGACAAGGCGATGCACGCCCAGGCTGAGCGGGGGCTGGCCGCCCACTGGGCCTATAAGGAGGGCCGGCCGGGCGACGACATCAAGGTGCCCTGGATATCGGACCTGGTCGAAATCCTCGACCATGCCGGCAGCCCCGAAGAGCTGCTCGAGCATACCCGGATGGCAATGTACCAGGACCGGATCTTCGCCTTCACGCCGCGCGGCGAGCTGATCCAGCTGCCCAAGGGCGCGACCCCGGTCGACTTCGCCTATGCGGTCCACACCGACCTGGGCGACCAGACCGTCGGGGCCAAGGTCAACGGCCGGGTGGTTCCGCTCCGTACGATCCTCGATAATGGCGACCAGGTCGAAATCCTCGCCTCGCAGGCGCAGCATCCGCAGCCGTCATGGCTCAGGTTCGTGGTCACCGGCAAGGCGCGGGCCGGAATCCGGCGCTTTGTCCGCCATAAGGAGCGCGACGAGACGATCGAGCTGGGCCGCAAAATCTATGATGAAATCGTTGCGCGCCTGCCCGCTCCGCTGGCAGGCGACGCGCTGAAGCGGGCTGTCAAGACGCTCAAGGTCGAGGACGCCGACGCGCTGATGGTCAAGATAGCCCGGCGATCGGTTAGCGATGTCGAGGTGATGGAGGCGTTGATGCCCGGATCGGCGGGTGGAGATGTCGTGCCGCGCCCGCTCGGCCAAATGACCGCCATCTCGATCAAGGGGCTGACCCCCGGGGTCGCCTACGACCTCGCCAGCTGCTGCCACCCCATTCCTGGCGACCGGATCGTAGGCCTCCGGCGCGAGGACGAAGGGATCGAGGTCCATGTGATCGGCTGCGACAAGCTGGCTAGCGGGGTCGATGCCGACTGGCTCGACCTTGCCTGGGGCGACCGGTCGGACGGCGGCACCGCCCGGCTTGTGGTGATCCTCAGAGACGTTGCTGGCGCGCTAGGCGAAATGGCGAGCATATTGGGCGCCAAGGGGGCCAATATCGTCAACCTGGTGCTGGCCCACCGCGACGGCAGCTTCCACACCTTCCACGTCGATGTGGAAGTGCACGACCTTGCCCACCTCCACAGCCTGATCGCCGCGCTGCGCGCCGCCGACGGCGTCAGCCAGGTCGAGCGGATTTAGCTCAACCGGCTAGCTTCGTTGGCTGGGCTCCTGAATTCGGACACTTGGCATGCCCGTCCCGCAGGAGGCGTTCATCGTCGAAACGGGCCGTTCGTCGCAGATCATATCGCTTTGCATAGTGGGGAGTCGGACAGAATCCGGAATGCTTCCATTCCATCGGTGATGAAACAATGACGACGACCAGATCCTTCGTTGCCCTTTTCGCAGCACTCGGACTCTGCACATCGGCGCAAGCTGAGACTCGGCGGCCTGCCTATTTTGGACCAATCGAAGATGGCCCCAATCGAACCTCGATGTTCGTAGGCGGGACGCTGACGCTGGGAGGCAACAACCGGACGCCGACCCGGACTCGCTTCGCAGTGGGAATCAGCCCAATGGCAAGAAACCCCGCTACGGCCAGCATACGCGTCGGCAATGGCATTGAATTTGCCTTTGTCGGTAATGGCGGACCATCACTTCAATTGGCTGGTTCGGATGCCAAGCAACTTTGGAAATCCGCCCAACTCAGTGGTGGCGGGAAAACTGCACTAATTGTTGGTGGTGTTGTGCTGGCACTCGGCGTTGGCGCGCTCCTCGTTGTCGACGCGGCGCGTGACGACTGTGGAGATGATTGCCACGAGCATTGAGACATCACCGGGCGAGCCCAGCAAGCGCCTTAAGCTCTGGACGTCAAATCAACCGACGCCGAGCACCACCGTCCAGCGGAAAGCCAACGCCTGCGGGTCGCCCGACAGGCGGTCGATCGCCTCGGCAATGACGCTCTGTTTGGGAGCGGCATTCTTCAACAGGAAATCGATGTCGTTGAGCGGCTCTCCGGGGAAATACATTTGCGTCACCAGCCGCTCGCTATGCCCATCGATCGAATAATGAATGTGGGGCGTTCGGCGGCCAATCGGCGTGTCATAGTCTTTCGGCTTGACCGAGCGGAACTTGAACTGGCCATCGCGGTCCGACGCCAGCCGCGCGAAACCCTGGAAATTGGGGTCGAGCGCCGCCGGATTGGCGGTGTCGCCGGGATGGGCGTAACGGCCCGCCGCGTTGCACTGCCAAATGTCTATCTGGGCGTTGCTAACCGGGTTGCCGTGCAGGTCGACGATGCGGCCGATGACGTTGATCGGCTGGCCCATGGCCACCCCGTCGCGGCCTTTGACTCGAGTCAGGTCGGCATCATGATCCGTCGGACGGACGATGGGATAGAATGGGCCAAGGTCCTGCGCTGACGTCGCAACGAGATTTTGGGCAACGAGATTTTGGGCCTTGGCCGCGGATACGGATGCAACTGCCGCGGCACCGACAACCAGGTGGCGCCTGGTAACGATCATGACGTGTCTCCCCCGATGGGAAGCAACCCGCTTACGCCCGCGAATCGATTGGCGCTATGCTTTCTTCTGCCGTTCCGGTGCCTGACGGATGGCATCCGCGCCGCCGCCGGCAAGAACCGCCAGCGTTACCAGGTCCGAACTGCTGGCTGTCATCGGTGCGATCTGGACCGGCAGGCTCATCCCCATCAGATAGGGCCCAAGCGCGACGTCCCCGCCGAGCGCCCGGATCAGCTTGGAACTGATGTTGGCCGACTGAAGGCCCGGCATGACCAGGATGTTGGCCGGCCCGGTAAGCCGGCTGAACGGATAATATTTCGCCTGCATCTCATGATTGAGCGCGACATCCGGCCCCATTTCGCCTTCATATTCAAAGTCGGTCTGCAGCGTGTCGAGCAGCTTCACCGCGTCACGCAGCTCGTCGATGTGGCGGCCCGGCGGGTTGCCGAAGGTCGTGTAGCTGATGAAGGCGACGCGCGGTTCCTGGCCCACGCGGCGGGCGAAGGATGCAGCGCGCATGGCGATGGCGGCATATTGCTCGGCCGTTGGGCGCTCGGTCACCGCGGTGTCGGCGATCATCACTGTCCGGCCACGAGCCGAGACGACGTGGATGCCGAACGGGGTAGCGCAATCGTCCTCGTCGATCACCCAGCGGACCTGCCGCAGCGACTCGCTGAATGGGCGGGTGGTGCCGGTAATCATCGCATCGCCTTCGCCCATCGCGAGCATCGCGGCGGCAAAGGTATTGCGATCCTGGTTGACCATTCGCTCGACGGCCCGGCGCAACATTCCGTGGCGCTGGTGCTTGGCGTAGATATAGTCGACGGCGCGTCCGACCAGCGGCGAGTTGCGGCTGTTGAGCACCTCATAGCTCTTCGGATCGTCGACCCCGAGCTCCGCCAGCTTGTCGTACACGTCCTCGCGCCCGACCAGCACCGGCGTACCATAGCCACCTTCCTTGAAAGCGATCGCGGCGCGGAGGACATTTTCCTCTTCGCCCTCCGCGAACAGCACGCGCTTGGGATTGGCCCTGGCGGCCTCGAAGGCCAGGCTGAGGATCGAGCTGGTTGGATTCAGCCGCGCGCGCAGGGTCAGACGGTAAGCGGCCATGTCGGCGATCGGCTTTTGCGCCACGCCGGTCCTCATCGCCGCTTCGGCCACCGCACAGGGAACCACTTCGATCAGCCTGGGATCGAACGGTGCCGGAATAATGTAATCGGGCCCGAACCGGTGACTGACGCCGCCATAGGCAGCCGCCACCTCTTCCGGGACCGCTTCGCGCGCGAGATCGGCCAGCGAGTGGGCGGCGGCGATCTTCATCTCCTCGTTGATGCCGGTGGCATGGACGTCGAGCGCGCCGCGGAAGATGAACGGAAAGCCGAGCACATTGTTGACCTGGTTCGGATAGTCGGACCGCCCGGTCGCGACGATCGCGTCCGGCCGCGCCTTCTTCGCATCGGGCGGGGTAATCTCGGGATCGGGATTGGCCATGGCGAAGATGATCGGCTGCGGCGCCATCGCCTCGACCATGTCGGGCGTGACCGCGCCGGCGGCGCTCAGGCCCAGGAAAACGTCGGCGCCGACCAGCGCTTCCTTGAGCGAACGCGCCTCAGTCGGAACGGCGTGCGCCGACTTGAACTGGTCCATGCCGTCGCGGCCCGGGTAGAGCGGCCCCTTGCGATCGCACATGACGACATTGTTGTGGGGAACGCCCATCGCCTTGATCAGCTCGGTGCAGGCGATCGCAGCCGCTCCGGCGCCGTTGACGACGACCTTGACGTCCTTGAACTCGCGCCCGGTCAGGAAACAGGCATTGATCATGCCAGCAGCAGTGATGATCGCGGTGCCATGCTGATCGTCATGGAACACCGGAATGTTCATCCGCTCCTTCAGCGCCTGTTCGATGATGAAACAGTCCGGCGCGGCGATGTCTTCCAGGTTGATTCCGCCGAAGCTCGGGCCGAGCAATTCGACCGCTTCGATGAAGCGCTGGGCGTCGGTGGTGTCGACCTCAAGGTCGATCGAATCGACGTCGGCAAAGCGCTTGAACAGCACCGCCTTGCCTTCCATCACCGGCTTCGACGCCAGCGCGCCCAAATTGCCGAGGCCAAGGATGGCGGTACCGTTCGAGATTACCGCAACCAGGTTACCCTTCGCCGTAAGCTCATAGGCCTTCGCTGGATTGGCCGCGATTTCTTCGACCGGCACGGCGACGCCCGGCGAATAGGCGAGGCTGAGGTCGCGCTGCGTCGCCATCGGCTTCGACGCGATGATCTCGATCTTGCCGGGCCGTCCCCGTGAATGGAAATCCAGCGCTTCGTCGCGCGTGAACTTTACGTTGCTCTCGCTCATTGGCTCTCCCGTTGGCGAGCCTTTAGCGGCCTTTTGCGCCAAGAGTCACCCTCGCTTGACGGCAACTTTGCCGCTACCACTTCGGACAATGGCCCGCGCCGACGATCCTTCGCCCAAGCAGACCCCGATGATGGCGCAATATCGCCGGCTGAAGGCCGAGGCGGGCGACGCCCTGCTGTTCTACCGGATGGGCGATTTCTTCGAGCTATTCTTCGACGACGCCAAGGCGGCGGCGGCCTGCCTCGACATTGCATTGACGAAGCGCGGCGAGGATGGCGGCGAACCGGTGCCGATGTGCGGCGTTCCCGTCCATGCCGCGGAGAATTATTTGGCCCGGCTGATCCGCGGTGGGTTCCGGGTCGCCATCGCGGAGCAGACCGAAAGCCCGGCCGAGGCGCGCAAGGCGCGCGGGTCCAAGGCTTTGGTCGAGCGAGCGATCGTCCGGCTGGTGACCCCGGGCACGCTGACCGAGGAAACGCTGCTCGATAGCGCCAGCGCAAACTGGCTGGCGGCGGTTGCAAGGGCGGGTGACGAATGGGCAATCGCCGCGGCCGACATATCGACTGGCCGGTTCGAACTGGTCGCCTGCGGCCCGGGAGAGCTGCCGGCCGAACTGGCGCGGCTGTCACCGGCGGAGACACTGGCTGCCGAAAAGGTGCCGGGGATCGCCACCACGCCCGGCAAGGGGGGCTTCGACAGCCTGTCCGGCGAGCAGGCGCTCAAGCAGAGGTTTGGAGTCGCCACACTCGACGGCTTCGGATCGCCGGGTCGAGCGGAATTGGCCGCGTGCGGCGGGCTGCTGGCTTATCTGGCCGCCACGCAAAAGGACGCAGTCGCCTTTCTCGCCGCACCACGGCGAATCGCGCGTGCCGAGCATCTGGCGATCGATCCGGCGACGCGCGACAGTTTGGAGATTTGCCGAACACAAACGGGCGCGGTTGCCGGCAGCCTGCTGGGCTGCATCGACCGATGCATCACCGCCCCCGGCCGGCGATTGCTGGCCGCCGACCTGTCGGCCCCGCTGACTGAAATTCGCGCGATCGAGGCGCGGCTGGCGCTGGTGCAGTGGCTGCACGAGGAGCCGATCCGCCGGGCCCGGGCGCGCGACAGGCTGAAAGCCATGCCCGACATCGGCCGCGCGTTGGCGCGGCTGGTAGCCGGACGCGGCTCTCCACGCGATCTCGCCGTGCTTCGCGACGGCCTTCTCGCGGCTGCCGCACTCCAGGCGGAACTGGAAGCTGAGGCGGACCGGCCGGACTTGCTGGCAACGCTACTCCCGGATCTTGGCGGCCATGCCGCCCTGACCGACCGGATGGGAATTGCACTGGTCGAAGCGCCCCCGCTCGATGCTTCCAAGGGCGGCTATATCGCCGAGGGGTATGACGCGGCACTCGATGCCCTTCGCTCGGCGAGCAGCGACGGGCGACGCGCAATCGCAGCGCTGGAAGCGCGATATCGGGAATCGACCGGCGTTTCGACGCTGCGCATCCGCCACAACGCTGTGCTCGGCTATCACATCGAAGTAGCGGCCAAGCACGCCGATCGATTGATGGCTGCGGATTCGGGATTCAATCATCGGCAGACATTGGCCGGCGTCGTCCGGTTCAATTCGCCCGACCTGCATGCCGAGGCAAGCCGGGTGGTAGAGGCCGGCGCCCATGCGCTGGCCGCCGAAGCCGCGCATTTCGAGGAATTGACCGCATTGGCCGTCGCCGCAGGCGTCAGGATCGCCTCGACCGCCGATGCCATTGCCAGGATCGACGTCGCCGCAAGCCATGCCGAGCGCGCGGCGGAAGGCGGCTGGTGCCTGCCTCATCTGACCACCCAGCCATGCCTGGAAATCGAAGGCGGCCGTCACCCGGTCGTTGAGGAGGCGCTGCGAAGCGAAGGCGAACCGTTCGTCGCCAACGATTGCGCGCTGGGCGCCAATGACCGCCTTTGGCTGATTACCGGCCCCAATATGGGCGGCAAGTCGACCTTCCTGCGCCAGGTGGCGATCGCTGCCTTGTTGGCGCAGGCTGGAAGCTATGTACCGGCCGCGCGGGCCAGGATCGGGATCGTCGACAGATTGTTTAGCCGCGTCGGAGCCGCCGACAATTTGGCCCGCGGCCGCTCTACCTTCATGGTCGAAATGGTCGAAACGGCTGCGATCCTGGCCCAGGCGACGCCGCAAAGCCTGGTGATCCTCGACGAGATTGGACGCGGCACCTCGACCTACGATGGGCTGGCGATTGCCTGGGCGGTGGTCGAGGCGATGCACGACCAGGTCAAGGCGCGCACATTGTTCGCGACCCATTATCATGAATTGACCCGGCTGGCCGACCGGCTGGAGCAATTGTCGCTCCACCATGTCCGCGCGCGCGAATGGAAGGGCGAACTGGTCCTGCTGCATGAGGTAGGCGATGGCCCGGCCGACCGCAGCTACGGAATTGCGGTGGCCAAGCTGGCGGGCCTGCCGCCCCTGGTCCTCGCCCGGGCCAAGGCAGTGCTGGCCAAGCTGGAAGCGGGACGCGATGCTACCGGCGGCATCGCCGCCGGCCTCGACGATTTGCCGTTGTTCGCCAGCCAGGCGATCGAGCAAGCGGAGACCGACCCGCTGAGCGAGGCGATCGCCGCGATCGACCCGGATTCGCTAACCCCGCGCGAGGCGCTGGAGGCGCTTTATGTGTTGAAAAGGCTGGCGGCGGAGGGCTGATGCGCCAGCCACCGCGCTACCAGCTTATTGCCGACCGGCGCGCGGTGATCGATCGCCGGGCGCTCGCCGAACGGTTGGCGGCGTTGCCTGACAAGGATCTGCAGGCGGAAGCCGGCAAGGCACTGCGCGAGGCGTTGGACGCGGGGCGTGCGGAAATTTCCCGGCGCCTGGCCCTTGAGCCCGGACGTGGACGGGTTATCGCCGCCTCTTATTGCTTCCTTGCCGACCAGATCGTGCGGCTGGCCTATGATTTGGTGACGACGCGGATCCACCCGCGGCCAGCAAGTTCTTCCTGCCGTTTGTCTGTGGCCGGTCTCGGCGGGACCGGGCGCGGCGAGATGGCTCCATTCAGCGACCTCGATCTGATGTTCCTGGTGCCGGAACGCGGCTCGCCCTGGTGCGGACAGGCAGTCGAGGCGCTGCTCTACATATTGTGGGACCTCAAGTTGAAGGTCGGCCAGTCGGTCAGGACTCCTGGCCAGATGATTGTCGCGGCCAAGGAGGACATCACTGTCCGGACCGCGCTGCTGGAGGCGCGCTGGATCTGGGGCGACGAGGAATTGCACGACGGTGCAATGCGCCGGTTCCAGACCGAAGTCGTTGCCGGGACGGCGCGCGAATATGTCGCGGCCAAGCTCGGCGAGCGCGACGCCCGGCACGAACGGATGGGCGATAGCCGCTACGTCGTTGAGCCCAACGTCAAGGACGGCAAGGGAGGCTTGCGCGACCTCCACACGCTCTACTGGATCGGCAAATATGTGTTCGGCGTCGAACAACCTGCCGAGCTGGTCGACCGCGGCCTGTTCAACGCCGCCGAATTTCGCCGGTTCGAGCGTGCCGAGCGCTTCTTCTGGTCGGTGCGCTGCCACCTTCACCTGATCGCCGGCCGGGCCGAAGAGCGGCTCGGATTCGAAATGCAGCGGCAGATCGCCGAAGCCATGCGCTACTCGGACCGGCCGGGAAAATCTGCGGTCGAGCGGTTCATGCAATTCTACTTCCTGAACGCCAAGGCGGTCGGCGACCTCACCGGCCTGTTCCTCGCCCAGCTGGACGAGCAAATGGGCGCCAAGGGCCGCCGCTTCGCGCTTCCGACTTTCACCCGCAAGCCCAGGCACCTCAACGGCTTCGCGCTCGATCGGGGCAGGCTGTCGATCCCTAAGGATGGTTGGTTCGCCGATGATCCCGTCCGTCTGATCGAACTGTTCGCGCTCGCCGCGCGGGAGCGGCTCGAGATCCATCCCAAGGCGATGCGGGCGGCGACCCGCGATGCGCGGCTGGTCGACGGAACGCGCGATGATCCCAAGGCCAATGCCCTGTTTCTCGACGTCCTGACCGCGCGAGACCGGCCCGATCTGGCACTGCGGTGGATGAATGATGCGGGGGTGTTCGGCCGCTTCGTTCCCGACTTCGGCCGGGTCGTCGCGCAGATGCAGTTCGACATGTACCATCACTATACGGTCGACGAGCATTCGATCCGGGCGATCGGGCTACTGTCCCGCATCGAGCGCGGCGAGCTGGCCGACGACCATCCCCTGTCGACCGCTCTGTTCAAGCAAATCGCGTCGCGCCGGCTACTTTACGTCGCGGTGCTGCTGCACGACATCGCCAAGGGCCGCGGCGGCGACCACAGCGAACTCGGAGCCGAAATTGCGCTGGAATTGTGCCCGCGGCTTGGGTTGGACGAGGCCGAAACGGAGACGGTCGCCTGGCTCGTCCGTTATCATTTGCTGCTCAGCAACACCGCCTTCCGCCGCGACGTCACCGACCCCAAGACCGTTGAGGATTTCATCCGCACCGTCCAGAGCCCGGAGCGGCTAAGGCTGTTGCTGATCCTGACCGTGGTCGATATCCGCGCGGTCGGCCCGACGACGTGGAACGACTGGAAGCGGCAGCTGCTTCGGACCCTGTTCGATGCCGCCGAGGAGCGGCTGAGGCTGGGCCACAAGCAGCGCGGGCGGCAGGAACAGGTCGCGGCACGGCAGCAGGCGCTGGTCGATGCGCTACCATGGAAGAAATCGGCCATACGTGCCCATGCCCGGCGCCTGCCCGACAGCTATTGGCTGGCCGAGCCGCCCGAATGGCAGCTCGCCAATGCGCTCCAGGTCGCGGCCGCCGAGGCCCATATTGGCGAGGCCGAACCGTCGGTGACGGCCCAGCCCGATCCGCTCTCCGGCATGACCCGGGTGACCGTGTTCGCGCCTGACCGGGCCGGCCTGTTCTACCGCATTGCTGCCGCGCTGAGCCGGGCGGGAGCCTCAATCGTCGACGCCCGGATTCACACGACTCGCGATGGCATGGCTCTCGACAATCTGCTGGTGAGCGACGGCCGCGGCAGGCCCTATGAGGACGGCAGGCTGCGTAAGCGGCTGGCCAACGCGGTCGATACTGCGTTGACGGCTGAGGCGGAGCCGCCGGCCGCGCCAATGGCCGACATTTCGGTGCGCGAGCAGGCATTTGCAGTCGCGCCCCGCGTGCTCGTTTCGGACAAGGCTTCGTCAAGAACGACGGTCGTCGAAGTCAATGCGCGCGACCGCCAGGGCCTGCTGGCCAGGCTGGCGCACACCATCCATACGGCCGGGCACGAGCTCCATTCCGCCCACATCGCGACCTATGGCGAGCGGGCGGTCGACGTCTTCTATCTGACCTCGGCTAGCGGCCGCAAACTGACCGCGGACGAGGGATCTGCGTTGCGCGAAGCCTTGCTGGCGGTCGCCCGCGCTCCGGGCTGACCGAATAGAAAAGGGCCCCGCCAATGGCGAGGCCCTTCCCCCTTTTATACCTTCATGCTCAGCCGCGTTCCGGCTCCGGCGGAGGCGGCGGCGGAGGCGGCGGAGGTGGCGGTGGCGGACAGCTGTCCGTCGCCAGGATCACCGAGCCGTCCGGGCAGGTCTGCGTTGCCGGCGGAGGAGGCGGCGGCGGAGGCGGCGGTGGCGGAGGCGGCGGCGCGGCCGGTTCCGCCTCGAACTTGGCGCGGAACGTCAGGCCCCAGGTGCGCGGTTCAGCCAGGAAGCTCGAGAAGATCTGCCGGCCGCCCGGATAGGCAGGATCGGCGAAATCAGCGGTTGTCGAAGTGGCACCCTCCTGGAACGGCGAGTTGAACGCGACCTGCTGATAATTTTTGTCGAACAGGTTCTGCGCCCACAGCTCGACCGACCAACGATCATCCCGGCCACGGACACCGATGCGCGCGTTGACAAGTGTATAGGCCTCCTGCGCCTTCTGCGGGAACAGGTCGGAGCCGGTGTTGTAGCTGCCGGAATAGCGAGCATCGATGTAGAACAGGCCGGACATCCCGCCGCTTCCGATCCGCGGCGTCCAGGCCAGCGAGCCGGTTGCGACCCATTCCGGAGCATTGGACACATGCTCGCCCGGCAGGCGGCGGAGAGCCTGGTTGAGCGGAGAGCCGTCGTCCCTACCGACCAGGTCGCCGCGGTACTTGGTGCTGGCATAGGTCAGGCCGGCATTGAGGCGCAGGTCGCGCATCGGCCGGATCGACGTTTCCAACTCGACGCCTTGCGAGCGGACGCCCCAGCCCACATCACTGTCGTCGCATTCGCCGCTAGATGCTGCTGCAGGATTATAGTTTGGAGCGCCGGTGAATTTCGATTGGTCCTCATCCAATCCAGCAAGGTCGCCGGTGCAGCCATTGATGTTCTGGACGATGAACACCGTGCCGTCGAACGTGTTCAGCTGGAAGTTCTTGAACTGCTGGCGGAACAGCGAGACGTTGAAAGTAAACCCGCGCGACGTGTATTTGGCGCCCAGTTCGAACGCGTCGTTGATTTCCGGATCGAACTGGAGGTTTCCAACCAGCGCCTGGGCGCCGGCCTCGCCCCCGAACGGGAAGATCGGGCTCTTCAGTGCCGAGCGATCGAGGTTGAAGCCGCCTGCCTTATAGCCGCGCGAATAGCTGGCATAGAGCAGCAGGTCGTCGTTCGGCTTGTAGGACAGGACGGCGGTTCCGGTAACCTTATGTTCCGACCGGTCGTCTTCGATGTGAACGTCATTCAGCTCTGACGTGTTGTTGCCCTGGCAGCTCAGGCCGATAATCGACCCGGCCGCTGATCTAAGTGCTGCAGGAAGGGCCAGGTTGGTCAGGATCGGCAGGAGGGCTGTCTGGTTCAGTCCGCAAGCCGTATTGTCATTGCCGTAATCTGCCTCAAGGTCCTTGCTCTCATGCGTGTAGCGCAAGCCCACCGTGACATCGAACTTGTCGGTCACGTGGAAGATATTGTGCGTGAACAGCGCCCAGTTCTTGCTGGTCTGCTCATAAATATCGCCGGTGCTGCCGACGTCGTTCATCCCATCAAGACGTGCGATCGCCGCGTAGATGACAGGCGACGCTGCCCCAAATGCGGGCGGTGTTGCAGAAAGGCAGCTAGGCGATCCAGGGCTGTAAAACGCTGATAGCGCACTGCCCGTGACAAGGCGACAGGTCGCGAAGCGGCCATAGTCGTTGCCGAACCGCAGCGAATCCGCCAGTTTCAGCTTCTCATGGGCGTAGTAGGCGCCGACCAGCCAATCGAGCTTGTCTTCAAACGCCGAGCCCTGCAGCCGCAGTTCCTGGCTAAAGGTGTTGAACTTGCGGAAATTGGGGTCCTCGTCCTTGCGGTAAAGGATGTCGACCGTGCTGAAGTCGAAATCGCCATTCTGTTCCGACTTGTAACCGCGATAGCCGGTGATCGAGGTCAGCTTGGCCCCGCCGAAGTCATAGTCGACCTGCAGCGAGACGCCGGCGTCCTTGGTTGTACCCTTGTAGCTGCGATCGGGGCTGACCCAGATGTCGCGATCCCAACCATTGTCGAATGCGCCGTCCATCACACCGTCTGCGGATGGATCAAGGTCTTTCAGCACATTGATGATGTTGTTGCCGTCGGGATCATTGTTGAGCGGCGGCTGCGCCTCCTGCGTCAGGTCGCCGATCTCGTCGTTGATGTCATTGTTGACATAGACGGCGCCGCAGCATTTCTCCTTGCGCCACGTATAGTCGCCGATCAGGCGAACGCTGAGCTGATCGTTCGGTTCGTAAAGCAACTGCCCGCGCGTGAACCAGCGATTGCGGTCGTTGACGTCGGTGTCATTGACAACGTCGTCGTAGAAACCGTCGCGCTTGAACAGCACCCCATCGAGACGGAAGGCCAGGCTATCCGTAATTGGTCCGGTAATACCGAAGGCCAGTCGCCGCGCATCGTAATTGCCGATGGTTGCTTCGCCATAGCCGCCGAACCGGAAGGACGGTTCCTTCGAGAAAATGTGGATGAGGCCGGCCGAGGCATTGCGGCCGAACAGCGTTCCCTGCGGTCCGCGCAGCACTTCGATCCGGTCGATCTCGCCCAGTTCGCTAAGGCCGATGCCCGAACGCGACCGGTAGACGCCGTCGATAAACACCGCGACCGAGCTTTCGAGGCCCGGATTGTCGCCGACCGTGCCGATACCGCGGATACGGGCCGAACCATTGGCTTCGGTGCTGGTCGAGGAAACCAGCAGCGACGGAGCGAGCTGGTTTAGTTGGCGGATGTCTGTGGCGCCGCTGTTCTGCATCTGCTCCGAGCCGACGGCGGTAACCGCGATCGGAACATCCTGAAGGACCTGGCGGCGACCCTGAGCCGTCACGACGATCACGTCATCGTCGGTCGAGGCGGCTTCGGTTGGCGATGGAGCGGATTCGGCGGCCGGAGTTTGCTCCGGAGGCGTTTCCTGCGCGAACGCCGGTGTGGATAGTGCGAGCACTCCGGTCGAGAGCAGCCACATGGACTTGCGCATCATTTATCCTCCCCATTTAATATTCTTGTTATTTGACTGTCAGGATTAATCCAGAGCGGGGCCGCTGCAAAGCAAACCGCTTCGACTAGCCGCCAAAAACGGCAGCCTTGCGACAGAAATGTCACATGTCGCAGCGCAACAAAGAAAAGGCGCGGCTGCCGTAGGGGCAACTCGCGCCTTTTTGAACCTAAATGGTTAGATATCTATTTTGGTGAGATCACCATCAGCATCTGCCGGCCTTCCATCCGTGGATGTTGCTCGACCTTGGCAATTTGTGACGTGTCCTCGGCGACGCGCTGGAGCACGGCCATGCCGAGCTGGTTGTGCGCCATTTCGCGGCCGCGGAAGCGCAAGGTCAGCTTCACCTTGTCGCCTTCCTCGATGAACTCGAAGACCTTCCTCATCTTCACCTGATAATCATGGTCGTCGATGTTCGGACGCATCTTGATCTCTTTGATCTCCTGCGTCTTTTGGCGCTTGCGCTGCTCGTTGGCCTTTTTCTGCGCCTCATATTTGTAGCGGCCGATGTCGAGGAACTTGGCGACGGGCGGATCGGCGCCGGGGCTGATCTCGACCAGGTCGAGGCCCACTTCCTGCGCCTGTTCAAAGGCTTCACGCGTATACATTACGCCCAGATTTTCGCCGTTCTCGTCAATCACGCGCACCTTGGGCGCCTGGATGAACTGATTGTAGCGAGGGCCGCTGGTCTGCGGCGGCGCCAGCGGGCGGCGCGGTGTGGGCGGGGGTATAACGCAATCTCCTAGAGTCGTTGGTTGTGGGCGCGAATTAAGGGTTTCGCCCCCGGATGAAAAGGGCAGGCGGGCGGATAAGCTAATTTTTGGCGCGGCGAGTGGCCGCCGGACGCCAGATTATTACTTTAATTCGGACGCAAGTCGGGCGGCATTGCCTCTTCGGTGAACTGCGCGACTGCGTCTTCCAGCCCGATCACTTTCTGATGTTCGTCGCCGCCGAGGCGGCGAACGGCCACCGTTCCTTCCTCCGCCTCGCGCTTGCCGACCACCAGCAGCAACGGAACCTTGGCCAGGCTATGTTCGCGTACCTTGTAGTTGATCTTCTCGTTGCGAAGGTCGGCTTCCGCCCTAAGGCCGGCGGCCTGCAGTCTGGCGACTACGTCGCGGGCATAATCATCCGCATCGGACACAATCGTCGCGACCACCGCCTGCACCGGCGCAAGCCAGAGCGGAAACTTGCCGGCATAATGTTCAATCAGAATGCCGATGAACCGTTCGAACGACCCGAAGATCGCGCGGTGGAGCATGATCGGCCGGTGCTTTTCGCCATCCTCGCCGATGTAGGTCGCATCGAGTCGTTCCGGCAGCACCCGGTCCGACTGGATCGTGCCGACCTGCCATGTACGGCCGATCGCATCCTTCAGGTGCCATTCCAGCTTGGGAGCATAGAAAGCCCCCTCGCCCGGCAATTCTTCCCAGCCGAAATCCTCATTGGCCATGCCCGCGGCGATCACGGCATTGCGCAGCTCGTTCTCGGCCTTGTCCCAATCGTCGTCGCTGCCGAACCTTTTGTCCGGCCTGAGCGCGAGCTTTACCGCATATCCGGCGAAACCAAGGTCCTTGTAGACCCGGTCGGCCAGCTCGCAGAACGATCTTACCTCTTCGATGATCTGGTCTTCGCGGCAGAAGATGTGGCCGTCGTCTTGGGTGAACTGACGGACCCGCATCAAGCCGTGAAGCGCGCCGTGCGGCTCGTTGCGATGGCAGCAGCCTTCCTCGACCAGCCGGATCGGCAGTTCCTTGTAGCTGGTGATCCCCTGCTTGAAGATCAGGATATGCGCCGGGCAATTCATCGGCTTCAGCGCCATTAGATCGGCCTTGCCCGACAGCACGGGGGCGTCATCGTCAACCGAGGGAATTTCGTCCGGGACGACGAACATATTTTCGCGATACTTGCCCCAATGACCGCTCTTCTCCCACTGACGGGCGTCCATCAGCTGAGGAGTCTTGACCTCGACATTGCCGGTCGCGTCGAGCCTGCGGCGGATATAGGCCTCCAGCTGGCGCCAGATGATGAAGCCGTTGGGGTGCCAGAATACGCTGCCGTGCGCCTCGGCCTGGAGATGGAACAAGTCCATCTCGCGCCCGATCTTGCGATGGTCGCGCTTGGCTGCTTCCTCCAGGCGGACCAGATGCTCCTGCAGCTGCTTTTTGTTGAGCCAGGCCGTCCCGTAGATTCGCGACAGCATGGGATTGTTCTGGTCGCCGCGCCAATAGGCGCCCGAGACATGGGTCAGCTTGAACGCCTGCGGATCGAGCTTGCCGGTTGAGGCAAGGTGCGGTCCGCGACAAAGGTCGATCCAGGCATCGTCGCCCTGGCCAGATCGATACATGGTGATCGGCTCCCCTTCGGGCAGTTCCATCACCCATTCCGCCTTGAACCGCTCGCCCTGCCTTTCGAACAGGGCGCGTACGTCGTCCCGCTTCCACACCTCGCGAACGAGGTGCAGGTCTTCGGCGATGATCCGCCGCATCTCCTCCTCTATTAGGGGCAGGTCTTCCTCGGTGAACGGACCGCGATCCGGCGCCGGGGCGAAGTCATAATAAAAACCGTCTTCGGTCGCGGGACCGAAGGTGATCTGCGTACCCGGATAGAGGCGCTGGACGGCCTCGGCGAGGACATGGGCGAAATCGTGCCGAACGAGTTCAAGCGCGTCCTTTTCGTCCTTCGAAGTGATCAGCGCGAGGCTGGAATCGCCTTCGAACGGGCGCATGATGTCGCGCACTTCGCCATCGACGCGCGCCGCCAGTGCCGCCTTGGCCAGGCCAGGGCCGATTGCCGCGGCAACATCCGCCGGAGTCGAACCTTCGGGCATTTCACGCACGGACCCGTCGGGAAGGCTGATCTTGAACATTTCGGACATGGCGCTTGCCCTAGTGCAGTGCAGCAAGCGCTTCAACTGCTTCCCTTCCCCGCGCGCGGCGCTAAGGACGCGCCATGCCGAATCCGCAAATCGCTCCGACCAGCCTGGCCTATTTCGATCCTGGCGACGGCCGGCGGATCGCCTATCGCCACCGGGAGGCCAAGGAGGGGAGCCCGACCGTCCTGTTCCTGCCCGGCTACGCGTCCGACATGGAGGGAGCCAAGGCCGAGGCGATCGACGCCTTCTGCGCAACCGGGGGCTTTGGCTGCCTGAGGCTAGACTATTCGGGCACGGGCTCGTCCGGCGGCGAGTTCGCGGATGGGACGCTGGGTCGCTGGCTCGATGAGGTGTTGGGAGCGATCGACCTGCTGACCGAGGGGCCGCTGATTGTGGCAGGATCCTCGATGGGAGGCTGGCTGGCGCTTCACGCGGCACTTCGCCGGCCAGCCCGGGTCAAGGCGCTGCTCGGAATCGCGGCCGCCCCCGATTTCACCGACTGGGGTTTCACGCCAGAGGAGAAGGATGCGCTCAAGCGCGACGGCAAGCTTGAAAAGGCCAATCCCTATGGGCCGGAGCCGTCCGTTACATGGCTCGGCTTCTGGCAATCGGGCGCAGAGCACCGCCTGCTCAACAATGTCATCGACCTCACCATCCCGATCCGCCTCGTCCATGGCGAGCTCGACCAGGAAGTCGGGCTGGGCGTCGCATTGAAGCTGGTGACCGACCTGCGTTCATCCAATGTCCAGCTTCGACTGATCAAAGGATCTGGGCATCGCCTGAGCGAACCGCACGAGATCCACGCGATCCTGGTCGAACTGCTCGGGCTCATGGAGCGGATCTGATGATTTTCCTGATTGCGGCGGCATTGGCCCAAGCGGCGTCCGGACCGGTGGCGCCGGCTCCGCCATCCTCATGCCCGACGGTCCTGACCCAGGCTGCCCAGTCCTGCCGTGCGGTCGAAGCAAGCAATGCCGGCCGCTTTACCGAAGCGGCAACGGCGTTCGAAAGCGCCGCCGACCTGGCGCCGGCGGGCGACCCGGCGCGCGAGCGTGCACTGGCCGCGGCGGGCAATATGTGGATTGCCGCCGGCCAGCCAGGCCGGGCAGTGGTTGCGCTCGACAAGGCGCTGGCCGGAACGGGTCTGCAAGCGGAACAGCATGGACTGGCGCTGCTGGATCGTGCTCGGGCAGCCGAAGCTCAGAACGACCTCAAGACCGCCCGCGCAAAGGTTTCCGAAGCCGCCAAGACGATCGGCGAAGATCCCTATCTATGGTTCTTCTCGGCGGCGCTCGCGGTGCGCGAAGAAGATCTGCCGACCGCCAAGGCCGCGATCAACCGCGCGCTGGCGATGGCCCCGGATTCGGCCGAAGTATTGTTTGAGGCCGGCCATATAGCCGAGGCGGAGGGCGCCAATGCCCAGGCGCGCGACTATTGGAACCGGGCGATCAATGCCGACCCAAACGGCCCCGCCGCAAAGGCCGCGCGCGAGGCGCTGGCGATGAGCGATGTGCCGCTCACCGTCACCAACCAGGTCGCGACGCGTCCCAATGGCGACGGCGAGGGCCAGGACAAGAATCCGGAATAAGCGCCTAGCCGGCGTCGATGTCGTAATCGACCGTAGTCACCACGCGAATCTTCTGGAAGGGTGACCCGGAACCGCCGGAATCGCCCTCCCGCTCGCTGTCTCCGTCCCGCGGCCCGACAGAGAAATATCCCTGGCTGGCGCTCTTGATCGCGCCGACACTGGCGCCGCTATCCTTGGCGAATTGCTCGGCGTTGCGCCGCGCCGCCTGGTTGGCTTCCGCGATCATCGCCGGCTTGATGTCGTTGAGCTTGGTGAACGTGTAATTGAGGTCGCTCGAATTTATCGGCACGCCGGCCCGGATGAGATCGGCCTGGCGAGAATTGGCCGCTTGCACCGCCATCACCTTGCGGCTCTTGAGCTGGATCGACCGGCTGACCGTGACCTTGTCTTCCTTGCGCTCATAGTAATAGCTCTGGTTGACGCTGATTCCGGTGTCCCTGATTTCGTCCGGCTTGAAGCCCGCGCGCTGAAAAAATTCACGAACCGCGGATGCCTGGCGATCGACCGTCTGCTGAACCGGCGCGAGCGTGTCTCCCTTCTCGGAAAAGCTGACCGTCCAGGTAGCAAGGTCGGCCGTGACGTCGCGCTCCGATACGCCGCGCACGCTGACCGACCGGTCGGCCATCTTGGCCCGGCGAAGACCGTCGCCGAGCAAATAGCCGCTACCCACCATCGCAAGTGAAAAAATACCTACCGCGCCGAGCAAAGCGGCGCGATCACCTTGAAATCGCTCTAACATGGAACGACTCTCTCGGTTCGTCGTCACTCAAGGACGGCCACCGGACAGGATTGCCGGTCACGAACCGTCGACGAACCGTGCATATATAGCGATGAACGGAGTAAGGCTAAAGTGAAATTCCTCCATTCGATGCTCCGGGTCTCAGATCCCGAATCCACTGTTGCATTCTTTCAACTGCTCGGCCTTGAAGAGCGACGGCGCATGGAAGTGCCCGAGGGCAAATACACGCTCATCTTCATGGGTGTGCCGGGCGACGACGGCGGCGAGGTCGAGCTGACCCACAATTGGGACGAGACCGGCTATGCTGGCGGGCGCAACTTCGGCCACCTAGCGTTCCGGGTCGACGATATCTACGCCACCTGCCGGAAGCTCATGGACAATGGCGTGACGATCCATCGGCCGCCGCGCGACGGCCATATGGCGTTTGTGAAAAGCCCCGATGGCATCTCGATCGAGCTGCTGCAGAAGGGGCACCTCGAGCCGGCCGAGCCCTGGACCTCGATGGCCAATGTGGGGAGCTGGTGATGGCGTCGGCGCTGGAAATCGTTGCCGTCCCGGCCTTCGCCGACAATTATCTGTGGCTGGTGCATGACGCGGACAGCGGCGAGGCCGCGGTGGTTGATCCGGGCGATCCGGCCCCGGTGCTCGCCGAAGCCGAACGTCGCGGCTGGCGGATCACCAGAATCTTCAATACGCATTGGCACCCTGACCACACCGGCGGCAATCTGGCGATCAAGGAAAAGACCGGAGCCAGGATCATTGGCCCGGCCGGCGAGAATGGCCGGATCCCGGGGCTGGATGTCGCGCTGGAGGAAGGCGACCATGTGTCGCTCGGTGCGCATCGGGCCGAGGTGTGGGAGGTGCCGGGGCATACGCTGGGCCATATTGCCTACGTCTTCGACGGTGACCGGGTGGCATTTGTCGGCGACACGCTGTTCGTCATGGGTTGCGGCCGCCTGTTCGAAGGCACGCCGGAGCAGATGCATTATTCGCTCGGCCGCCTCGCCGGATTGCCGGCCGACACCAGGCTATTTTGCGCGCACGAATATACGCTGGCGAACGCCCGGTTCGCCGCTCACGCTTTTCCCCAAAACCGCGAAATCGCTGCTCGCCTGGCGCACGTTGAACAAGAGCGAGCCTCTGCACGCCCGACAGTTCCGACAACGGTTGGGGAGGAGCGGGCAACCAACCCCTTCCTGTTGGCGCGAGACACCGAACATTTCGCGGATTTGCGCCGCGCGAAGGATGAATTTCGTTCGGCCTAAGTTCAGGCTCACGCGTTTAGGATGATGGCACTTTCAAAGGAGAGTCGCGATGAAGCTGCGGGTCCCAACACTCACCATGATCGGCGCCCTGTGCGCGCTCGCGACCCTTTCGGCCAGCCAGGCGGAAGTCGCCCCAACGCCCGCTGCATCGCAGAAACTCGCCAAGGCGCTGGAAGGCCGGACGGCGGGTCAGCCGGTCAACTGCATCCAGAATATTCGCGGCCAGGCCAAGATGCGGGTGATCGACGACTGGACAATCTTGTTCCGCGATCAGAGCACAATCTACGTGCAGAAGCCGCGGAGCGAATGTGTTGGGATTGAAGATGGCAAATACGCCCTGGTGACGCGCAAATTCGGCAGCGGAGAGATTTGTTCGGGCGACATCAACCAGCTGGTCGATGTGGGAACGGGTTTCCAGGCCGGTCACTGCACCTTTGGGGAGTTTGTCCCATACCGCCGGATCAAATAGCCTGCTGAAGGACTGCTATGTCGCAATTTGCCAAGATGTTGGTCGGACTCGCCGGTGCGGCCCTGGTTGCATCATGTTCCGCTCCGGCAGGCCAACAAACCCGTAGCCCGGAGGCCGAGCAGGAATTATCCAAGGCGCTGGCCGGACGGACGGCCGGAAAGCCGGTGAGTTGCATCGGCAACTTTCGAACGTCCGACATGCAGATAATCGACGATTGGACGATCCTGTTTCGGGAAGGCCGGACGGTTTACGTCCAAAACCCGCATGGCGGTTGCCCCGGCATTTCCAGCGGCAGCAATACGCTGGTGAGCCGGCTTTACGGCACGAACCGGCTATGCAGCGGCGATATTAATCACACCGTCGACCTGCACACCGGCATCGGTGGCGGGTCCTGCGTATTCTCCGCTTTCGTGCCCTATACAAAGACGGGCGGCTAGGCCGCGCCAACCAATGGAGTCACGCCGATGAAAGTGCCGATGATGGCGGGAATCATGCTGTCCGGAATTGCCGTGTCATCCTGTTCGACCGCGCCAGCCGAACAATCATCCCGCAGCCCCGAGGCTTCCCAGAAGCTTACTGACGCGCTGGCCGGCCGAGTTGCCGGAACGCCGCAGCGTTGCATCAGCAATTTCCCGACGGCGGAAATGCGCGTGATCGACGATTTCACGATCCTCTATACCGAGGGTGGACGAAGCACCGTCTACGTCCAGAATCCGCGCGGCGGCTGCCCGGGCCTTGCGAGCGGTTCGCGAACGCTGGTCGCGCGCCAGGTCGGCACCAGCCAGATGTGCGATGGCGACATCAACGAGTTGATCGACCTGCAATCGCGGACCAGTGGCGGTGCCTGCGTGTTCGGCCCGTTTGTCCCTTACACCAAGTCGAAGGGCTAGAAAGGTGCGACACGGCTGTCCCCCGGACAGCCACGTCGGCTACCTTTTGTAGAGCGCGTCCAGCCGTTCGCCATAAACCCCGCCAATCACGTGCCGGCGGATCTTCAGCGAGGGCGTCAACTGTTCATTCTCGACCGAAAAGGCCTCGTCGGCGAGGATGAAGCGGCGCACCTTCTCGATGACATTGAGATCGGCATTGACCCGGTCGACCGCCTTGCTGAGCGCGCGCTGCATCCCCTCGGGATCGTCCTGGAACCCCTTCAACTCCTCGGGGTCGGGAACCAGGAGGGCGACCAGGTGGGGTTGGCGGTCACCGTAGACCATCGCCTGCAGGATTTCAGGCTGCAAAGTGAGCATGCCCTCGACGCGCTGAGGAGAGACGTTATCGCCCTTGTCGTTGACGATCAGGTCCTTCTTTCGGTCGGTGATAACGATCCGGCCCTTGTCGTCGAGATGGCCGACGTCGCCGGTCGCGAGCCATCCGTCCTTCAGGACGCGCTCGCTTTCCTCGATATTGTGCCAATAGCCCTGCATCACCTGCTCGCCGCGGACCATGATCTCGCCGTCCTTGGCAATGCGGACCTCGGTGTTCTTGAGTGGTGGGCCGACGGTTTCCATTCGGATGCCGGCCGTTGGGCGGTTGCAGCTGACCACCGGCCCGGCCTCGGTCTGGCCGTAGCCTTGCAACATCGGCAGGCCCATCGCCTGGAAGAACAAGCCGACGTCAGGATTGAGCGGCGCCCCGCCTGACACCATCGCCTTCATCCGGCCGCCGAACTTCTTGCGGACCTTGCGCCTCAGGGTCAGCGACAGGATGCCATCCATCGGCAGGTCCCAGGGCACCGATCGTCCGGAGTAGCGCTTGGATTCGATGCTCATCGCGCGGCCCATCATATAGGCAGGTATCCCGCCGTCCTTTTCGACCTGCTTCAGGATTTTGGCGCGAAGCATCTCAAACAGGCGCGGCACGACGACCATGATCGTCGGGCGCACTTCCTCGATATTCGCAGCAAGCTTTTCGAGGCTCTCGGCGTAATAGATTTCGGCGCCAAGCGAGATCGGGAAATGCTGGCCGCCGGTATGCTCGTAGGCATGGGACGCCGGAAGAAACGACAGGAATATCTCGTCGTCCCAACCGAAATCGTTGGCGATGACATCGGTGCACCCCTCGGCATTGTGGAGGATCATGCCGTGGTGCTGCATCACCCCGCGCGGAGCGCCGCCGGTACCGCTGGTGTAGATGATGCAGGCGAGGTCCTCGCGCGTCACGGCCGCCATGCGCCTTTCAAGCTCGGCGATGTCGGACCCTCCGGCGATCAGGTCATGCCAATGGTGGAAGTGCGCGACGTCCGGAGACTGGCCGGTGATGATGTCGTCGATCGAAATGACGTGGCGGCATTCCGACGCGAACAGCACGGCGGGCAGCAGATTCTTGGCCAGCTTCTGGGTCGAAACGATCACCGCGCTGGCGCCGCTATTGGCGAGGATATGCTGGTGATCGCGGGTAGTGTTGGTGATGTAGGTCGGCACGGTGACGCAGCCGGCGGCCATGATGCCGAGATCCGCGACCAGCCATTCGGGCCGGTTTTCACTGACCAGCATCACCCGGTCGCCGGGCTTCAATCCCATTCTGCGCAGGCTGTCGGCAAGTGCCGCCACATGGCGCGCGGCCTCGGCATAGCTGATCGACTGCCACTTGCCGTCCACTTTCCTCGACAGGAATGGGCGGCCGCTCCTTTCGCGCGCCCTCGTCAGGAACATGGTGACGAGGTTTGGAAACTTCTCCAGCTCCGTCTTCGACCTTTCGGCCATCGCTCTCCCCTATTGCTGGACGGCTGCACCTTCGCTGCGCGGATCGGCGGCGCCGACCCAATGGCCGTTCTTCCACTCCAGGGCATTGGCCTTGAGGTACAGGTCGCCGACCTGAATGTCGGAGTGGCCCAATGCACGGAGCCCCGGCGTGATCGCGTCGAGGGCATTGCCCCGCTCGATATAGACCGTGGTGCCGCCGGGTGCGTAAACCAGCGGAAGTGCGATCGCGTCCTGCGCCGGCAAATTCCAATCGATTACGCCGACGATCGCCTTGGCGACCTGGGCAATGATCGTCGAGCCGCCAGCCGCGCCGATCGCCAGCCGAACCTTGCCGTCAGGCGCGAAAACGATGGTCGGCGACATGGAGCTGCGCGGCCGCTTTCCCGCTTCGACCCGGTTGGCGGTCGGAGCGCCGTCCTTGTCGGGGACGATGTTGAAGTCGGTCAGCTCATTGTTGAGGTAATAGCCGTTGACCATCAGGCCGGAGCCATAGCTGCTCTCGATGGTCGAGGTGAGGCTGGCGACATTGCCGGCGGCGTCGGCGGCGACAAAGTGAGACGTGCCATGCTCAGCCTGCTCCGCAGCCGAGGCCAGTTGCGGGGCGCCCGCCGGCGTTCCGGCGCTGACCGACGCCATTGTCGCGTCCGCCGAGATCAATGCCGATCGTTGGCCCAGATATTGCGCATCGGTGAGGCCGGCGACCGGAACCCGGACGAAGTCGGCATCGCCGAGGTAGCGGGCGCGATCGGCATAGGCGAGCCGCATCGATTCAATGAACAGATGCCAGCTGGCGGGATTATCCTTGCCAAGCGCTTTCAGGTCGAAGCGCTCGAGCTGCTTGAGGATCGCGAACACCGTCGTCGCACCTGACGAGGGCGGCCCCATGCCGCAGATGCGATAACTGCGATAAGTCCCGCAGACAGGTGCCCGCTGCTTGGCATCATAGGCGGCAATGTCGCCAACCGTCATTGGCGCCGCGTTGCGCGGAGCGCCGGCTACGGCCGCGGCGATCGCCTGTGCGTTGGGGCCGACATAGAAGCTGTCAGGCCCCTGCTCCGAGAGCTGGGTCAGGAAGCGCGCAAAGGCCGGATTGGTGATACGCGTACCGACCGGCTTCGGGCTTCCGTCGGGAAGGTAGTAAATCGCCCGCCCCTCGGCGGTCAGCGCTCCGGTTTCGGCATCTCCGGCGAGCATCCGCCGGCCGCGCGGCGAGAGGATATAGCCTTCGCCGGCAAGGCGTATGGCCGGACCGAACAGCGCCTTCCACGGCAATTTGCCATGGCGGGCATGGGCCAGCGCCATCATCCGCACATTGCCCGGAACGCCGACGCTGCGGCCGCCGGGGATGGCTTGTTCGATCGGCAAAGGCTTGCCGTCGGCATAGAACCAGGTTGGAGTCGCCGCCATCGGCGCCTCTTCGCGCCCGTCGAATGTATCGACTGCGCCGCCCGCGTCGCTATGAACCAGAAAGCCGCCGCCGCCGATGCCCGAGCTTTGCGGTTCGACCACGTTCAACGCCAGAAGCGTCGCCAGCGCGGCGTCGGTCGCGCTGCCACCCTGGCGCAAAATCTCGGCTCCAGCCTCCGCCGCCCGCGGGTCGGCGGCGCTGACCATGCCCGGGACGAGCGCCGGCGGATTAGCGGATGGGGTGGTGGCGACAGTGGTGCAGGCGCCGAGCGCCAGGGCAGCCAATAGGGTCCAGGAACGGGCAATCATCGGCGTTGGGCTAGCCGCTTCCCACTGCCTCCGCAATGCTGCTCATTCCAGCGCGATTGAGGCGTTCAACCAAGCCGTCTGCGATGCGCCGGGCGATGCCGGGGCCCTCATAGACCATCGCCGAATAGAGCTGGACGAGCGACGCGCCAGCGCGGATCCGTTCCCACGCGTCGTCGGCCGTAGCGATGCCGCCAACCCCGATCAGTGGAATTGCACCGCCGCTGGCCGCGCGGAACCGGCGCAGCGCGCCGAGTGCCAGCGACTTGAGGGGATCGCCGGAAAGTCCCCCACCCTCGCCGCGATATTTCGATAGCAATGGCGGGCGCGAAATGGTCGTGTTGGCAATGATGATCGCATCCATTCCATGCTGGATCGCGATGCGGACGATCTGGTCGGGCTCATGCTCGCCAAGGTCTGGCGCTACCTTCAGGAAGATTGGCGGCCCGCCCTCCGTCCGTGCGCCTTGCACCGCCGACAGCAATGATCGAAGGGCGCCTTCGTCCTGCAACTGGCGCAGGCCCGGCGTATTGGGCGAGCTGATGTTGATGGTCAGGTAATCTGCCACCGGCGCCATCGCCCGCACGCCCGCCGCGTAATCTTCGATACGGTCAGGGCTATCCTTGTTTGCGCCTATATTGACCCCGACGATGCCGATCCGCCGACGCCGCTTGAGCCGCGCCAGCGCAGCCGCCTGGCCCTGGCTGTTGAACCCCATGCTATTGATCACCGCCCGGTCTTCCTTGAGCCGGAACAGCCGGGGTTGCGGATTGCCGGCCTGCGGTTTGGGCGTGACCGTGCCGATCTCGACGAAGCCGAATCCGAGGCGGAGCATCGCATCGGGCACCTCGGCGTCCTTGTCGAACCCCGCCGCGAGGCCAACTGGCGAGGCGAAGCGCAGGCCGGCAACAATCTGCGATAATATCGGTGGGAATGCCGGCATCGGCAATTGAGGCGCGAAGGAAAGGGCTTTGACCGCCGCGCGGTGCGCGGTTTCGGCGTCGAGCGCGAAGGCGAGCGGTCGAATGAGCTTGTAGAGGGCCATTGGTCGTTCGTCTGTCATTGCGAGCGAAGCGAAGCAATCCATGGATTGCCGCATCGCTGACGCTCCTCGCAATGACTTTGGTTGTTTTTCGCCATGCAAAGGACTAAATCGGACTGGAAAGCTCCGATTAGCCATGCGACTCACCCATCTTGCCGATTATGCGGTCGTAATGATGACCGCCGCCGCGCGCCGCGAACCTTGCGCGCGCCTGTCGGCGACCGAGCTTAGCGACGACACCGGTGTACCGCTTCCGACTGCTCAAAAGCTGATGCAGAAGCTGGCGGCGCATGGCCTGCTGGTCGGCCAGCGCGGAGCCGGCGGAGGCTATGCCCTGGCACGCCCGGTCGACCAGATCACCCTCGCCGACATTGTCGAGGCGGTCGAAGGGCCGATCGTGCTCACCATGTGCGCCGACGGCATCAATCACGAATGCGCGCTCGACACGCACTGCCGCGTCAAACCGCATATGAGCATTGTCGGCGACGCTATACGGACCTCGCTAAATCGAGTGACGCTGAATGAGCTTGCGCAATGAACGAGGCGGTCAAGAACCAGGAAATCCGCGAGAAGATCGCGCAGGATTATGAGTGGGGCTTCGTTTCCGACGTCGAGCAGGAATTCGCGCCCAAGGGCCTCAATGAGGATACGGTCCGCTTCATCTCGGCCAAGAAGGGCGAGCCGGAGTGGATGCTCGATTGGCGGCTCAAGGCGTATCGCGCCTGGCTGGAGATGGAAGAGGTCGACTGGGCCAAGCTCACCATCCCCGCGATCGATTACCAGGACGCCTATTATTACGCTGCGCCGAAGGCCAAGCCCAAGCTTGCTTCGCTCGACGAGCTCGATCCGGAAATCCGCCGCACCTATGAAAAGCTTGGCATCCCGATCGAGGAGCAGAAGGTGCTCGCCGGAGTCGAAGGCGCGCGCAAGGTAGCGGTCGACGCGGTGTTCGACAGCGTGTCGGTTGCCACCACATTCCGCGAGGAGCTGAAGGCGGCCGGCGTCATCTTCCTGTCGATCAGCGAGGCGATCCGCGAATATCCTGAGCTGGTCCGCCAATATCTCGGCTCGGTCGTTCCGCAGCGCGACAATTATTTCGCCTGTTTGAACAGCGCGGTCTTTTCCGACGGCACCTTCGTCTATGTGCCAGAGGGCGTCCGCTGCCCGATGGAGCTCAGCACCTATTTCCGCATCAATGCCGAAAATACCGGTCAGTTCGAACGCACCCTGATCGTCGCCGACAAGGGCAGCTACGTCAGCTACCTCGAAGGCTGCACGGCGCCGATGCGCGACGAAAACCAGCTGCACGCGGCGGTGGTCGAAATCTTCGCGCATGAGGATGCCGAGGTAAAATATTCGACCGTCCAAAACTGGTATCCGGGCGACGCCGAGGGCAAGGGCGGCATCTTCAACTTCGTCACGAAGCGCGCCCTTTGCAGCGGCGCGCGATCGAAGGTCAGCTGGACCCAGGTCGAAACCGGCAGCGCAATCACCTGGAAATATCCAAGCTGCATCCTGAAAGGCGAGAATAGCGTCGGCGAATTTTATTCGGTCGCCCTGACCAACAATATGCAGCAGGCCGACACCGGCACCAAGATGGTCCACATCGGCGCGGGATCACGCTCGACGATCGTGTCCAAGGGCATCAGCGCTGGAAGATCGAACAACACCTATCGCGGGCTGGTGCGCGTGCTTCCGGGCGCGGAAAATGTCCGCAATTTCACCCAGTGCGATTCACTACTGCTGGGCAGCGAATGTGGTGCCCACACCGTACCCTATATCGAGGTCAGGAACCCGACCGCGACCATCGAGCATGAAGCGACTACGTCGAAGATCAGCGAGGACCAGCTGTTCTATGCCATGGCGCGTGGTCTCGATGCCGAAAGCGCAGTGGCGCTGATCGTCAACGGCTTCGCCCGCGAGGTGCTCAAACAGCTGCCGATGGAATTCGCGGTGGAGGCGCAGAAGCTGCTCGGCATCAGCCTTGAGGGGAGCGTCGGATGATGTCCCGGACTCTCGTCGTCGCCACGATCCGTTTCAAGGATAAAGACCGGTACGACCGCTATGCCGCGGCGTTCCCTGCCGTCTTCCACGGCAGCGGCGGCGCAGTGCTGGCGGCCGCCGAGGAACCCCTGCAAATGTCTGGCCCAAGTTCCGACGTCGAAAAGATCGTCGTGCTGAGGTTCGACAGCGAAGATGCTGCCCGCACATTTCTCAACTCGCCAGACTATCTGCGGATCGCGGAAGACCGGGATGCGGGCGCAGAAGTCACCTCGTGGATTGTGAAGGGCTTTTGATGCTCAAGATTGAAAACCTCCACGCGACCGTCGCCGGCAAGCCGATATTGAACGGGCTGACGCTGACCGTTCCGGCCGGCGAGATTCATGCGATCATGGGCCCCAACGGCGCGGGCAAGTCGACGCTCGCCTATGTGCTCGGCGGGCGGCCTGGCTATGAAGTGACCGAAGGATCGGCCACCTATGACGGGCAGGATTTGTTTGCACTGGAACCGCACGAGCGCGCCGCGGCGGGCATGTTCCTCGGCTTCCAATATCCGGTCGAAATCCCCGGCGTCTCATACCTCCAGTTCCTGCGCGAAAGCCTCAATTCTCAGCGTCGCGCGCGGGACGAAAAGGAATTGAGCGGCGCCGAATTCATCAAGCTGGCGAAGGCGCAGGCGGCGTTGCTCGGCATGGATGCCGAGATGCTCAAGCGCCCGGTCAATGTCGGCTTTTCCGGCGGCGAGAAAAAGCGCGCCGAAATGGTGCAGATGGGGATCATGGACCCCAGGCTCGCAATCCTCGACGAGACTGACAGCGGTCTCGACATCGACGCGCTGAAGGCGGTCGGTGCGGGCATCAATTCGATCATGCGCGGATCGGAAAAGTCGGTGCTGCTGATCACGCATTACCAGCGGCTGCTCGACTATGTAACGCCGGACAAGGTGCATGTGCTGTCGCGCGGAAAAATCGTGCGTTCGGGCGGTCCGGAACTGGCGCATGAACTGGAACGCGAAGGCTATGCGGAGGCGGCTGCATGACCGCGCTCCCGACCCGCAAACTGGAGGCCTATCGCTACGCCGATATCGACGCGCTGGCGTCGGTGTGGAGCGAGCTGTCCGCGCCGGAACGGGTCGAAATTGCTGCGCAGCAAAGACTGCAGCAAATCTGGCTGCCGAGCGGCGATGAAGTCGACGTTCGGCGCGTCGAGATGGTGCTGGAGCCCGGCGCGGCCGCGCGCATTTTCGTACTCAACAATGCGACGCGTTACGGCCGCGTCGAGCTGGACGTGACGTTGCATGAAGGAGCCGATTTCGCGCTCTATGGTGCCAACATCGGCGGCGGAAATTCGACGCTGGAGATCGTCACCACCGCTCGCCACATCGCGCCGGGTGCGACCTCGCACCAGACCATCCGCAGCGTGCTTGGCGACAAGGCCACCGGCAGCTTCCTCGGCAAGATCGAAGTGGCGCGCGAAGGCCAGCAGACCGACGCCGAGCAATCGGTCAAGGCAATGCTGCTCGATCGCGGTGCGACCGCCAATGCCAAGCCCGAGCTGGAGATTTTCGCGGACGATGTGAAATGCGCCCATGGCGCGACGGTCGGCGAGCTGGACAGGAACCAGCTGTTCTACGCCGCCGCGCGCGGGCTCGATCCCGTGAGCGCACGAGCGTTGCTGCTCGAAGGCTTTATTGCCGGCCTGTGGGACGAGATTGACGGCGACGACCAAGGCATTGCCGACATGGCTCGCAAGGCGCTGAAGCAGGTGGCCGCGTGAACGTCCAAGCACCTTTGAATTCGGCACTCGCCGTGCGCGACCAATTCCCCGCGATCCCGCCCGGCTGGCACTATCTCGACAGCGCCGCGACGGCCCAGAAGCCGCAGTCGGTGATCGACGCCATCACCCGCGCTTACGGCCATGATTATGCGACGGTCCATCGCGGCGTCTACGAACGCTCGGCGGCGATGACCGCCAGCTTCGAGGCCGCCCGTGCCGCAACTGCTTCGCTGATCGGCGGGGAGGAGCATGAGGTCGTCTTCACGCGCGGCGCGACCGAGGCGATCAACCTGGTCGCGCAACGCTATCGCAATGGGGACCGCAAGCGGGTGCTGCTCAGTCAGCTGGAGCATCACAGCAATATCGTTCCGTGGCAGCTGGCGGGCTACGACATCGACGTCGTACCGCTGACCGAGGACGGTCGCATCGACCTCGATGCCGCCGAACGCATGGCGAGCGACGAGCATGCGATCGTCGCCTTCGCCCATGTGTCGAACGTGCTCGGTTCGATCCTCGACGCAAGGCGCGCCGCCGCCATCGCGCACAAGGTCGGCGCCAGGCTGCTGCTCGACGGATGCCAGGCCGCGCCGCGATTGCCGGTCGACGTCGCCGCGATCGGCGCCGACTTCTACGCCTTCTCGGCGCACAAGATTTACGGGCCGACCGGGATCGGCGCGCTGTGGGCGCGCAAGGATCTGCTCGACGCGATGCCGCCATGGCAGGGCGGCGGCGCGATGATCGATCGCGTGACGTTCGAGAAGACCACTTACCTTCCTGCTCCGTCGCGGTTCGAGGCCGGAACGCCCCACATCGCAGGCGCGGTCGGTTTCCATGCGGCGATCGACTGGACGCGCGACATCGGGCTCGACGCGCTTCACGCGCATGAAAGTGCGCTGGTGACCGAGGCCCGCGCCGCGCTGCGCACCGTTCCGGGCGTTACCCTGTTCGGCCCGGAAGACAGCGCTGGCATCGTCAGCTTCGCGCTGGACGGCGTGCATCCGCACGACATCGGCACTATTCTTGACGATCATGGCGTGGCGGTTCGCGCGGGCCACCATTGTGCCCAGCCGTTGATGGACTATCTCGGCGTGCCAGCGACAGCACGCGCCAGCTTCGCCGCCCATAGCGACGCAAGCGACATCGAGGCGCTGGTTAAGGGACTTCACGCTGTTAAACGAATTTTTGGGTGAAACGGATTTTCGGATGACGATGGGCGAAGAGAAAAAGATCGAGGTGGAAGAGGTCGACGGCGTCGGCTCCCCGCCGCGCGCTCGCGTAACTCCCGAGACGCCTGCCGAGACATTTGGGCGCAAGCGCGACTATCTCGCCGGCTTCCTTGCCGAGAAGAAACCGGCACCCGATGAGGGTGGCCCCGGCGGCCGGTTGCAGGAAGCCGTGATCGAGGCGCTGAAGTCGATCTACGATCCCGAAATCCCGGTTGATATCTACGAGCTGGGCCTGATTTACGACGTGGCGATCAGTGATGATGGCGATGCCATAGTCACCATGACCCTGACGACGCCCAATTGTCCCGTCGCGGAATCGATGCCGGGCGAGGTGGAGCTGTGCGTCCTGTCGGTGCCCGGCATCCGCGACGCCGAGGTCAAGCTGGTGTGGGATCCGCCCTGGGATCCTTCGAAAATGAGCGACGAAGCGCGCCTCGAGTTAGGAATGTTATGAACCAGGAACGTAAAGTCCGGGCGGCGCGTCCGGCCGCGATCACTCTGACGCCGGCCGCGGAAGCGCGCGTCGCCGAGCTGATGGCCAAGGCGCCCGAGGGCGCGATCGGCGTCAAGCTGTCGACCCCAAGGCGTGGCTGTTCCGGGCTGGCATATTCGGTCGACTATGTGACCGCAGAAGACAAGTTCGACGAGAAGATCGAAACGCCCGGCGGCATCTTCTACGTCGACGGCGCGTCGATCCTCTATCTGATCGGGAGCAGGATGGATTGGCGAGAGGATGATTTCGCCGCCGGCTTCGTGTTTGAAAACCCCAACGCCAAGGGCGCCTGCGGCTGCGGCGAAAGCTTCACGGTCTAAGCGAAAATCTGTTAAGCGATACGGGAAGGGAGAATGACATGCGCATCCTCTTTCCAATAGCGATGATCGTCGCGGCATCCAGCGCGACCCTTCCCGCCAAATCCGCGCCGCTGCAAAAGCCGACGGCCGATTGTCCGAAGGCGACCAGCCATTTCACGCGCAACGGAAGCGTCTGGACCGCCGATCCGGCGAAACCCAGGAAACTGGCCGAGTTGCCGCCGGCTG
The DNA here is from genome assembly GCF_023516505.1 of Sphingomonas brevis. Classification (NCBI taxonomy): domain Bacteria; kingdom Pseudomonadati; phylum Pseudomonadota; class Alphaproteobacteria; order Sphingomonadales; family Sphingomonadaceae; genus Sphingomonas; species Sphingomonas brevis. Next base: position 1,849,821 of record NZ_JAMGBB010000001.1, read on the forward strand.
AAACTTATGCGGCCGTCTACCGGCTCGACGGGAATGGCTGCATGGTGCCAGTCAAGTTCCGCGAAGTGCGCCCCTAACCAAGGCTAATCGTCACAGGCCAAAATTGGTGTTATCGCGCAACCATCACGAATTGCAGCAAGGGGGCTTGCCATGCGTGCGCTATTTCTCACCTTCTCAGCCATCGCCTATGCGATTTTCTTCGCCACATTTCTCTATCTGATCGGATTCGTCGGCAATCTCGCCGGCCTGCCGCTGACCGTCGACAAGGGACCGGTCGGTTCGGTCGGAATGGCGGTAATAACCGACGTCGCCCTCATTGCGCTGTTCGGCGTCCAGCATAGCGTGATGGCGCGCCAGGGGTTCAAGAAGGCCTGGACCCGGACGGTGCCGAAGCCGATCGAACGCAGCGTCTATGTGCTGATGGCAAGTGCCGCGCTGATTATCCTGTTCAGCTTCTGGCGGCCGATCGACGGAGTGGTGTGGGACGTCGCCAACCCGCTCGGCCAGACGATTATCTGGGCCCTGTTCCTGGCGGGATGGGGGATCGTGCTTCTTTCCACCTTCCTCATCAATCATTTTGAGCTGTTCGGATTGCAGCAGGCATGGCTTCACCTGACCGGCCGCGAAGCAGCGGCGCCGGTGTTCCGCCAGCCCTTGCTTTACAAATGGGTCCGTCACCCGCTCTACTTGGGCTTCTTCCTCGCCTTCTGGGCTACGCCGCACATGAGCTACGGCCATCTGCTGCTGAGCATCGGCATGTCGATCTATATGCTGATCGCCATCAGCTATGAGGAGAAAGACCTCATCAGCTATTTCGGCCGCGAATATGAGGAGTATCGCAGCCGGGTCGGCATGCTGCTCCCGGGGATTGGGCGGCGGGCACCGCCATCATCCTGAGCGGTCAGAAGCCGAGGCTGTATCGGATCGCGGCGCCGACGTCGGGGTCGGCCGACGCGACGTGACCCGGCTGCCGCCGGACGAACAAATTGCTTCCCAGCCAGCCGCCGCCGAGCGATGTCGAATAGCTGAGCTCGGCATCGATTTCGCGGCCGGAAGGCGTGAAGCTCAGGCGGGACATGCAGTTGGTCTCGCTCTCGGTCGCATAGTCGTAGGCCGTTGGCAGCATCATCGCGATCCCGCCTCGCTCCACACGCAGTGGCTGGGCGACGCGCAATCCCAGCCGATCGGAATCGCCGAGCAGCCCGAACTTGGCGAGATCCAGCGAATAGGCGCCGGTGCGGAAACTGCCTCCGGCAAAATCGGTCCAGCCGCGCCGGCCCATAAGGCTCAACGACCAGCCTGACCCCAGATTGCGACGTGCTTCCAAGTCGACGAACAGGCTCGACGATCCGCCACCCCCGAACAACTGTCCAAGCCTGCCGCCCAACAAGGTTTCCCGTTCTTCCAGCCGGCTGACCCCGAGCGAAGCCCACGTCTGGTCGCCGAAACGCCGATCGAGTGTCATGCCGGCCAGGCGATAGGGTGATTCGTCGAGATCGGTTCGGAAGCTCCGCCAAACATGGCCCTGTTCGGCCGTCACCGTAAGTCCGGCGAAGCCAAGGTTACGCCGCAGCGCCATGCTTGCCCCCCGACGGGCCTCAAAGCCCGGATCGGCACTGACATCGCGGGCGACCAGGAAAGCACCCGCCTCAGCGTCTGTCAGCTGCCGCTCAATCGCCTTGGCGCCCTGGGAGAATCCGAACGCCAGCTTGCTCCTGGAATCGAGCCTGGCGATCGCCGACCCGGCAACCAGCCGCGACTTCCGAGCATCGTCGGGGCCGATCCCCATCTGGTTGAGATCGACAATGCCGAGCGAGTTGGGGCGCTCTGCAACGCTCATCGCGATCGATAGCGGCCCGGCCGTCGCGGCCGACGACCGGACGTGGCCCGACAGTGCCTGCGCAAGTGGCTTGCGGCCTTCGGCTTTGTGCAGGCCCTTGGCGAGGTCCATTGCGAATGCGCGGCTGTAGCCGTCGAGAATGATCACGCCGAGGCCGGTCTGGGCGCCGTCGCCGGCTACCTCCGGCAGGTCGCTCGCCGTGGTTTCGTCGGTAACCAACTGCTCGGTGCCGGCCAGGCTGGTGGCGCCTACGGGTTGGAATGCGCGAGTGATGTTCAAGCGCCCCTGTCCATATGTCGCGTCATCTCCGGCAATGCCCAGATCGTCGGCGGTATCGAACAGAATCTGGACGATTTCCTGCCCGCTGAGATTTGGGAATGCCTGCGCCATCAGGGCCACGGCGCCGGTAATGATCGGCGCGGAAAAGCTCGTCCCCGACGCGGTGATGCCGGCGCCGGTCTCGTTGATCGTCCGGACACTGGTGCCGAGCGCCGCCAGATACCATTGCTGGCCCGCACCTGCCCGGTTCGAAAAGCTGGCCAGCACGTCGGTGTTGCTACTGAGCCCACCAGCGATAATCACCCGTCCTGGGAAAAATTGCGCCGGCACCAGGGCGAACGGATCGGCATTGGCGGCCTTGGTCGGGTCCAGGCCATCGTTGCCAGCGGAGATCACCAGTACGATCCCGGCATTTACCGCGCGTTGCATTGCCGAGAGCAGTGCGCTTCCTGGTGGGTCGCCGCCGAGCGACAGATTGATCACCTTGGCGCCGGCGTCCGTTGCGGCATTGATGCCGTTAGCGATCGCGCTGTCGAAGAATTCGCACGCGGTTGTGCAGCTGCCCGGAGCGTCGGCGCGAAACGACAGGATGGTGGCGTCAAACGCTACTCCGACATTTTGCGCATCGTTGCGCGCAGCCGCTGCGGTTGCGGTTACCGCGGTGCCGTGCCCGGCCTGGTCGCTAAGCGGCCGGTTGCTGGCAACATCGCGGCTCGCAGGGTCGATGCGGCCGGCAAACTCATTGAGGTTTGGGTTGATGCCGCTGTCGACGATGGCGATCTTGACGCCCTGGCCTGTCGCGCCCTGCTGCCACGCGACGATCGCGCCCGAGGTCACCGCGCCGTTGGATCGCTGATACTCGGCCGTGTCGAAGTTGGTCCCGGGAGTTGGCGTCGGAGTCGGAGTCGGTGTGGGAGTAGGAGTCGGCGTGGGAGTTGGGGTCGGCGTTGGCGTTGGAGTCGATCCGATTCCGCCGCCGCCACCGCCGCCGCCACATGCCGAAAGGGCCAGCATTAGCGCGCACGCCGTCGACCCCAACAACCGGTTACTCATCGCAAACTCCCCGACAAGCCGTTGGAACTTAACAGCTTTCCCACAAGTGCTTATGGCCAACAATAGCTTTCATTTTGCTGAAACGGTCAAGGTGGGTAGAGGCAATATCTCGATGAAACCGCCCTATTCGAACCTGTTTGCGTCGACCACCGACTGGATCTTCGACCTCGACAACTGCCTCTATCCGGCGTCGACCGGCCTGTTCGAGCTGATCGACCAGCGGATGGGCGCCTTTATCGAGCGCCTGCTTGGGGTCGATCCAGTCGAGGCCAAGCGCGTCCAGAAAGCGCATTTCCACGAGCACGGAACGACGCTGGCCGGGTTGATGCGCGAGCATCGGGTCGACCCGCATGAGTTCCTCAATGACGTCCACGACATCCCGCTTGACCGAGTCTCGCGCGACGATCGGCTGGCGCTAAATCTCGGCCGGCTGCCTGGCCGCAAGATCGTCTACACCAATGCCGATGAGCCATATGCACGCCGTATACTCGAGGCATTGGGGATCGGAGAATATTTCGCCGAGCTGCACGACATCCACGCCGCCGAGCTTCGTCCCAAGCCGGACGATCATGGCTACCGGCTGCTGATCGACCGGTTCGGCATCGATCCCGCCCATGCTGCGATGGTCGAGGATATGGCGCAGAATCTGAGGCCCGCGAAAAAGCTGGGAATGACCACCGTGTGGGTCGACAATGGCTCCGAACGCGGCAATCACGGCCATCACCCGGACTATATCGACCTCACCATCACCGATGTCGGCGAATGGCTTGAGGACATGCTTGGAGACGTTGAGACATGACCGACCTGCAATCGATCATCGAAGAAGCCTGGGAGCGGCGCGATTCGATCGATCCCGGCGACCGGTCGTTGAGGGCCGCGGTCGAGTCCGCGATCATTGCGCTCGACAGCGGCGAGGAGCGCGTCGCCGAGAAGGTCGATGGCGATTGGCGGGTCAACCAGTGGCTCAAGAAGGCGGTTTTGCTGAGCTTCCGCCTTAATCCGATGGAATCGATTGCCGGCGGACCCGGAGGCGCGCCCTGGTGGGATAAGGTGCCGTCCAAATTCCTCGGCTGGGGGCCGGGCCAGTTCGCCGAGGCAGGCTTCCGGGCGGTTCCCGGTGCGATCGTCCGCCGCGGAGCCTATGTCGCGCCGGGTGCGGTGCTGATGCCGAGCTTCGTCAATATCGGCGCACGCGTCGGTGAGGGGACGATGGTCGACACCTGGGCGACGGTCGGCAGCTGCGCCCAGATCGGCAGCAACGTCCATATTTCCGGCGGCGCCGGCATCGGTGGCGTGCTGGAGCCGCTCCAGGCCGGGCCGGTCATCATCGAGGATGGTTGCTTCATCGGCGCCCGGTCCGAAGTCGCCGAGGGCGTCGTCGTCGAAGAAGGCGCGGTGCTGTCGATGGGCGTATTCCTCGGTGCTTCGACCAAGATCGTCGACCGCGCCAGCGGCGAGGTGATGTACGGCCGCGTTCCAGCCTATTCGGTGGTCGTCCCCGGGACCTTGCCAAGCGACAAGGGCGGGCCCGCACTGGCCTGCGCCGTGATCGTCAAGCGGGTCGACGAACGGACCCGGTCCAAGACCAGCATCAACGAGTTACTAAGAGACTGAGGACGCTCAATAAGCGTGGCTTATTGCCGATCGACCGGCTTTGGTTGGTCCGCAGAGAGGATTCTCTTTAAATGCCATAAGCGAACAGGAGTTTGCCGATGGCCACGCTCAGCAAGGAACTATTTGACCGCAAGGGACGGGACGCGAAGCCCGTCGCGGGCGCCTACGCAACGTCGATGATCAACCAGGAAATGACCGGCCGCGAATGGGCGGTCCTGCTTGTCCTGGCGGTGATCTGGGGCGGCGCCTTCCTGTTCATCGGCGTCGCCGTGCGTCATGTCGATCCACTGACCTATGTCTGGCTGCGCCTGACCATCGCCGCGGGCGCCATGATGTTGTTCCTGAAATTTAAGGGCGAGAAGCTGAATTTGCCGCGCGAAGTGTGGGGTTCGGTCGCGGTGCTGGCACTGCTTAACAATGCCCTGCCATTCGCTTTGTTCGGATGGGGCCAGACCCATATTGCCAGCGGCCTTGCCTCCATCCTCAATGCCACGACCCCGATCTGGGGCGTTCTAGTCGCCCATTTCTTCACTGCCGACGAGCGGATGACGCCGCGCAAGATCGCCGGTGTCCTGCTCGGCTTTGCCGGCGTGGCGACGATGATCGGGCCGATGCTGCTGGCCAACGTCGGCACCGATGCGCTTGCCCAGCTGGCCTGCATCGCGGCGGCGCTATGTTACGCCTTCGCAGCAGTTTGGGCGCGGCGGTTCCGCCGAATGGGGCTGAAGCCAATGTCGGTCACCGCCGGCCAGCTGACCGCTGGTGCGCTGATGATGCTCCCCCTTGCGCTGCTGGTCGATCAGCCCTGGACCCAGCCGTTCCCGCCGATCACTGCCTGGGGCGCGATCGTCGCCCTGGCGCTGCTGTGCACGGCATTTGGCTATGTACTCTATTTCCGACTGATCGAGACGGCCGGCGCGACCAACGCTCTGCTGGTGACCCTGCTGGTCCCGCCGTTCGCAATCCTGTTTGGCAGCCTGTTCCTCAGCGAAGTGCTGGCCCCGCAGGATTTCATCGGCCTGGCGCTGATCGCGCTGGGCCTAGCGGCGATCGACGGCCGGCTGGTCAGGCGCCTTTCGACGGGACTGTCTCGGCAAGCAGCTTAGCCGCTTCCGCACTCGTCCAGTCGAGGTCGCCGATATAGCGCCACACTTCCTTGCCGTCGGCATCGTAGAGGATGGTGGTCGGCATGATCTGGACGCCAAGTGCCGAGCTAAGCTTCATGTCGGCGTCGTGATAGGCGGCGAAGCGGCCGATGTCGCGCTCGCCGAGAAAGGCCTCGACCGACCCCTGCGGCGCCATGTCCTGGCTGACCGCAATGATCCCGAGTTTGCCCGCGTCGGCATTGGCTTGCTCCAGCTGCTGCAGCGTCGGCAGCTCCTTGATGCAGGGCGCGCACCAGCTGGCCCATAGATTGACCAGCACCGGGGTTCCCTTGAACCTGGCCAAGTCGAAGTCGCCGCCGTCGGGATTCTTGAACTTGACGGTCGGCGCCGCTTCGCCCTTGTGGCTGCGGTCGACGCCCTTCGCTTCCTGCGTATCGGCCGCCGGTGCTTGAGGCGCATCGGCCTTTTGCCTATCGCAGCCTGCGATCATCGGTAGCGACATGGCAATCAGGAGACAAACAATCAGCCGCACGGGCGACTCCAATCAAATGTGGGGCGGGCGCTTTGGCGGCGGCCCGGCCGCGGTGATGCGCGAGATAAATGCCTCGATCGCCATCGACAAGCGTTTGTGGCGCGAAGACATTGCCGCCAGCCGCGCCCATGCCGCAATGTTGGGCAAGCGGGGCATTCTCTCCGCCGACGATGCGGCGGCAATCGACAATGGCCTGCTGCAGATAGCGGCCGAGATCGGGGCGGGAGAGCTGGTCGAGGATCCGGCGCTGGAAGACATCCACATGCACATCGAGCATCGCCTGTCCGAACTGATCGGCGATGCAGCCGGACGGCTGCATACCGCAAGGTCGCGTAACGACCAGGTCGCGACCGATTTCAAACTGTTCGTCCGCCGTTCGATCGACGATGCGATCCGCGGTATCGACGCTCTCGAATCGGCATTGCTGGCCCGGGCCGAACAGCATGCGGCCGACGTCATGCCGGGCTTCACTCACCTGCAATCGGGCCAGCCCGTGACACTCGGCCATCATCTCCTCGCCTATCGCGAAATGCTGACGCGGGACCGCAGCCGGTTCGTCGATGCCCGGGCGCGGATGAACCAGTCGCCGCTGGGCAGCGCTGCTCTGGCCGGCACCGGCTTTCCGATCGACCGCGACGAAACCGCGGCCGCGCTTGGTTTCGACCGGCCGACAGCCAACAGCCTGGACGCGGTCAGCGACCGCGATTTCGTCGTCGATTATCTCCATGCCGCGGCGCTCTGCTCAGTGCATCTGTCGCGGCTCGCCGAGGAGATTGTCCTGTGGGCATCGCAACCATTCGGCTTCGTCAGATTGCCCGACGCCTGGTCGACCGGCTCGTCGATCATGCCCAACAAACGCAACCCCGACGCGGCCGAACTGGTCCGGGGCCACAGCGCGCGAATTGTTGGCGACCTTGTCGCGCTCCTGGTGCTGCTGAAGGGTCTGCCGCTGGCCTATGCCAAGGACCTGCAGGACGACAAACCGCCGCTGTTCGACGCGCACGATCTACTCGAACTTAGCCTCGCCGCGATGGCCGGAATGATCTGCGACCTTGAGTTTTCGCCAGAACGGATGCGGGCGGCCGCCGCCGCGGGCCATGCCACTGCCACCGACCTCGCCGACTGGCTGGTAAGCGAGGCGAATGTCCCGTTTCGCGAGGCCCACCACATCGCCGGCCGAGCCGTAGCCTCGGCGGAAGCGGCCGGCATAGCGCTCGACCAGCTGAGCCTTGGCGAGCTTCAGGCTGTCGATCCGCGCATCGACCAGCGCGCCCTGCCCCGGCTGTCGGTCGAAGCGTCGGTCGCGGCTCGCCAATCGGCTGGCGGGACGGCACCGGAGCGGGTACGTGAAGCCATTACCGCGGCACGGGCAGAGATTGCCGCACGAAAGGGAGAATGATGAACCGCCTGGCCGTAGCTGCACTGATCCTGGCGCTGGCGGCCTGTGGCAAGGTCTCCGATCTCCAGCCTAAAACGGGTCAAAGCCTGCCCCAGAAGCCGGCGCTCGCCAGCCGTCCACTTAGCGCCGAGGAGCTGCTCGACTTGCCGCCTCAGGCCGCGCCCAAGCGGGTCGACGAACTCAACAAGCGCGGCGATGTGCGCACCGCCGACCGGTTCGACCTGCCACCGGCTGACGGCAGCAACGCTCCGCCGCCGGTCGACGGCGAAGCGGCGACGCCCAGCACCACCGGCCCCGACAATCAGGAGCCGCGGCGTTGACCAAATCCGTTCGCAAGGCGGTCTTCCCCGTCGCCGGGCTTGGTACACGCCTGCTTCCGGCGACCAAGACCATGCCGAAGGAGATGCTGACGGTCGTTGACCGGCCGTTGATCCAATATGCTGTCGACGAGGCGCGCGAGGCCGGAATCGAGCAGATGATCTTCGTCACCGGCCGCGGCAAATCCGCACTGGTCGACTATTTCGATGTCGGCTTCGAACTTGAAGTGACCATGGAAAGGGCCGGCAAGAGCCTCGACGCACTTGCGCCAGCCAAAGCGAATTATGGTGAAATCGTCTCCGTCCGGCAGCAACAACCGCTAGGCCTCGGCCACGCGGTCTGGTGTGCGCGAGACATTGTCGGCGACGAACCGTTCGCGGTCTTGCTGCCGGACGATTTGATGATCGGAAAACCGGGCGCCCTGAAGCAGATGGTCGACGCCTATGCCGAGCTCGGTGGAAACATCATCTGCGCCCAGGAGATTCCGGCGGACAAGACGGACAGCTACGGCATTATCACGCCGGGCGCGGCCAACGGCGCGGCGACGGAAGTGCTCGGGCTGGTCGAGAAGCCAAAACCGGAGGACTCCCCGTCGCGGCTCGGCGTCGTCGGGCGATACATACTCCAGCCTGAATTGATGGGCATCCTTGGCCGCGGCGAGCGCGGCGCCGGCGGCGAGATCCAGCTGACCGACGGAATGGCGCAGCTGATCGGCAAGCAGCCATTTCACGCGTTGAAGGTCGACGCCGTCCGGCATGACTGCGGCGACAAGGCCGGTTTCGTGCTGGCCAACCTGGCCATCGCGCTCGGGCGCGACGACCTTCGGCCGAAGATCGAGGAATTTCTCGCTAGTCGCGGATAATCAGCTGTTGCAGGCGCAGCCGCTCGGCTTCGCTTTCCATCAGCGCCGCGCGGATTTCGCCAAGCTCGATCGAGCGGGTGACGACCCGCGCATCGAGGGTCGCATTGTCGGCGCGCAGCTCCTTGACCGAACGCGCGCGGGAAATGCGGCGGGCGATGCGGGCCGCCAGCACTTCGAAATGAAATGGCTTGGCGACGACATCGTCGGCCCCGGCAAGAAAGCCTTCGACCGCGCCGCCGCTGTCGGTCCGCCCGGTGATCAGGATGACGGGCGTATCCTTGAGCACCGTGTCGTCGCGGATCAGCCGGGTCAGCCCGACACCGCTGACCGGTGCCATGCGCAGCTCGGCCAGCACCAGGTCGACCGGCAGGCGCAGCATTTCGGCGGTGGCATTGGCGGCATTGTCGCAACCGATGATGCGGTAGCCCGCTTCGCCCAGCCGCTTGGCCAGCACCGATAGCGCGCTTCGGTTCGGCTCGATGATCAGCAGGCGCGCGGCGCCTTGAGCGTGATTTGACGGCGGGGCAGGGTCGATCTGCATTCCGCTTCTATGAACGGAAATGGTTAACAGTGCCTTAGACGAGGGCCTACGCCCTAGGGCTCCAGTACGACATCCCAATAAAGATAGTCGCGCCAGCTCTGGTGCAGGTAGTTTGGCGGAAAGCTCTTGCCATGATCCTGCAGTTGCCAGCTGGTCGGCCGGATCGGCTCGCGCTCGACGTGCATGCCGGCCTGGCGCGGCGTTCGCCCGCCCTTCTTGAGATTACAGGGCGCGCAGGCCGTAGCGACATTCTCCCAGCTGGTCCGCCCGCCCTGGGCACGCGGCACGACATGGTCGAACGTCAGCTCGCGATGCGACCCGCAATAGACGCAGCGGAAGCGATCTCGAAGGAAGAGGTTGAATCGGGTGAAGGCCGGATATTCGTTGGGTCGGACATATTGGCGAAGCGCGATCACCGACGGCAGCTTGAGCGACGCGGACGGGCTGTGCACTTCCCGGTCATAATGGGCGACGACATCGACCCGCTCGAGGAACATCGCCTTGATCGCAGTCTGCCACGGCCATAGCGACAAGGGGTAATAGCTTAGCGGCGTATAGTCGGCGTTCAGCACCAACGCCGGGCAGCTGTCCGGATGGCGGAGGAGGTCAGGATGGTACACGGCGCAACATTCTCCAGCGTTCCTATGGCTAAGAACGCCGCGCCTCCGGCCTAGTCGCACCATTCCGCAGCTTGCCAGGCCATCGGAACCTTGGCGGGAGACCGGCGGCCTTTTAGCCCGTCTTTCCGTCTGCGACCCCGGATGCCAACCCGAGGTGACGATGGCATGACACCACAAGTGGCGAATCGCCGTCAAGAGTCGCCGCGGTCGCCTTTATCATGGAGTGAGTCCTGAAGGTCACACGTTTCGCCCCGTCGCCGTCCGGCCGGCTTCATCTCGGTCATGCCTATTCGGCGGTCGTCGGCCACGCACGCGCCCGGGCAAGCGGCGGCGCCTTCCGGATCCGGATCGAAGACCTCGACCCCGGCCGCTGCCGGCCGGAATTCGTCGATGGAATCTATGAGGATCTGGACTGGCTCGGCCTTCGCTTCGACGGCGAGCCGATCGTTCAATCGGAGCGGACGGCGCTTTATGGCGATGCGCTGGAGCGGCTGAAGGCGGCCGGGTTGGTCTATGCCTGCTTCTGCACCCGCGCCGAGATCGCCCAGTCGTTGACGGCACCGCACGGCGATGCGGGCACCCAATATCCCGGCACCTGCCGGCCGCTGCCCGATAGCCCCGAGAAGCGGGCGACCACACCCCATTGTTGGCGGCTCGACAGCGGAAAGGCGTTGGAACTGGCGGGACTGCCGAGCTGGACGGAAAGCGACGGCACGCGCTTTGACGGGAAGCTAGGCGATTTCGGCGACGCGATCCTGGCGCGAAAGGATGCGCCCTCCTCCTACCATCTCGCCTGCGTGGTCGATGACGCCGCTTCGGACGTGAATTTGGTGGTGCGCGGCAAGGATCTCCGCCCGTCGACGCCAACCCAGCGCCTGCTGCAAATCCTGCTCGACCTGCCCGAGCCGAGCTACCTCCATCATCCTTTGGTCATGCACGCGGATGGTCGCCGGCTGGCCAAGCGCGATCTCGCCCCGACCCTTGCGGCGATGCGCGACTCCGGGGTCGATGGAACGGCGCTTGCCGCGCAATTGCTGGAGGGGCGGGTCCCCCTAGGATTTCAACTGTCAGAGGCCTAGATAGGCGCCCATGAACACCATCCTTTTCATCCTGCTGCTGGTCGCCATGGCCGCGGTTGTCTACGTCCTGGTCCGCGGCGTGATCGCAATGGCCAACGGCAAGGACGTCTCGGGCGAGGTCCAGCAGAACTACATGCAGAAGCGTGTGCTCTATCAGGGCGTCGCGATCGTCATCGTCGTCCTGATCCTGGCCCTGGCCAGCGGTCGGGGCTGAGGGCCCGCCCCCTGGTCAAGCTCAACAAAATCTATACCCGCACCGGTGACGGCGGCAGCGCCGGGCTGGTCGATGGAAGCCGCGTTTCCAAGTCGTCGGCCCGAATGGCCGCCATCGGCGAAGTCGATGAAGCCAATTCGGCGATCGGCGTCGCAATTGCCGCGCTGCAGCCGGGAATGACCGTCAGCCAGCTTCGCGCCATCCAGAACGAACTGTTCGATCTTGGTGCCGACCTTGCGACTCCGGAAGGAGTCGAAGGCGCGCTGAGGATCGTCGAGCGGCAGGTAACCCGGCTCGAGGAAGAAATTGACGCGATGAACGAGGCGCTGGCGCCGCTGACCAGCTTCATATTGCCCGGCGGATCGATGGCTGTCGCTCTTGTCCACCTGGCGCGCTGCGCGGTTCGCAGGGCCGAACGGGCGGCCGTTGCGCTAAACGAAGCCGAGACGGTGAACGCCCATGCGCTCGCTTATTTGAACCGATTGTCCGATCATCTGTTTGTCGCTGCGCGGCACTTGGCCGCGGCAGAGGGTGGTGATGTGTTGTGGCAGCCTGGGGCAACTCGCGGCGATTAGGCCGACGTTCGTCCACCATAGCGAACATTTATAGAACGAATAACTTTCCCGCAGAGCCGATTCATGGCAGTGGGCTGGCGATGGCAAGAGGAGAGTCAGACTCCGACGGCAAGTCGTTGGGCGATCGCCTAGCTTCGACGCGGGCGATGACGCTCGCCCTCGCCGCGCCGCTGTCCGACGCCGACGCAGCCATCCAGCCCCATCCCGATGCCTCGCCCGCGAAATGGCATTTGGCGCATACGACATGGTTTTTCGAAACCTTCATCCTGCGCGATCATGTGCCGGGCTATCGGCTGCACGACGAGCGCTGGGCCTATCTGTTCAACAGCTACTATGAAGGTGAGGGCGAGCGGCACGCCCGTCCGCGGCGCGGCATGCTCAGCCGGCCAAGCCTCGACTCGGTTCGCGAATGGCGTAGCGAGGTCGACGAGGCGCTCCAGCGCGCGCTGCCCAATTTGCCGGCCGGCGCTCTGAAGCTGGTCGAACTTGGAATTCATCATGAGCAGCAGCACCAGGAGCTGTTTCTGACCGATATTTTGGCGACGTTCGCCGAGAACCCCCTTGAGCCTGCTTATGACAGTCTCGATCGATCGCCAGGCGCCAAGGCCGAAAAGCTGGCGTGGATCGACGGGCGCGAGGGAATGGTCGAGATTGGGGCGCCCGATGGCGGCTTCGCCTTCGATTGCGAGCGCCCCCGCCACCAGGCACTGCTTCATCCTCACCGCATCGCCAGCCGCTGCGTCACCAATGGCGAATGGCAGCAATTCATCGATGATGGCGGCTACCGGGCGCCAACCCTCTGGCTCAGCGACGGCTGGGATTGGCTCACGCGCGAAAATGTCACGTCACCGCTCTATTGGCACGGAGATGGCAGGCAGTTCACCTTGGCCGGGCGCCGCGCGATCGACGCCGACGCACCGGTCGCTCATGTCGGCTATTATGAAGCTGACGCCTTCGCCCGCTGGGCCGGAGCGCGCCTGCCGACCGAATATGAATGGGAAGCGGCGTTCGGCACGTTCGAATCCGGCCAGGGCCACCAGCTCGACCGGGCCGGCGCGGTGCTGCCCGAGGCCGGTGGCGGGCCGTTCGGCGATGTCTGGCAATGGACCCAGTCGGCCTTCCTTCCCTATCCCGGGTTCAAGCCCGAGGAAGGCACGGTAGGCGAATATAATGGCAAGTTCATGAGCGGGCAGATGGTGCTGAAGGGCGCCAGCTGCGCGACGCCGCGCGGGCACTCGCGCGCCAGCTACCGCAATTTCTTCCCGCCGCCGTCGCGCTGGCAATTCACGGGGGTGCGCCTTGCTCAAGACGCTTGAGATAGTTGACCCGGCGTTCCGCGCCGATGTGCTGAACGGCCTGGCCGAGCCGATTCCGGCCATTCCGGCGCGGTGGCTTTATGACCGGCGAGGGTCGGAACTGTTCGACGAGATCACCCGCCTTCCCGAATATTATCCGACCCGCACCGAGACGGCGCTGCTCGAAGACAGGATCGACGAGTTGGCGAGGCTGGTCCCGGCGGACTCTGCCGTGATCGAATTTGGCGCGGGAAGCGCCACCAAGACCCCGATCCTGCTTCGCGCGGCCAAGCCCAAGGCCTATGTGCCGATCGATATCAGCGGCGATTATCTGCGCGAAAGCGCCGCACGGGTTGATGCCGAGTTTCCCGGCCTCGCCGTTCATCCGGTCGAAGCGGACTTTACCAACCACGTCGACCTTCCAGCGGCGATCGACGGAATGCCGCGCCTCGGCTTCTTCCCCGGTTCAACCATCGGCAACTTCGTTCCGCAAAGCGCGACCGACCTGCTGCGCCACTTCCGGAGCATCCTTGGCACCGGCGCGCGGCTGCTGATCGGCATGGACCGGGTCAAGCCAGTCGACCGGCTGATCGCTGCCTATGACGACCCCAAGGGCGTCACCGCCGAGTTCAATCTCAACCTGCTGCGCCGCATCAACCGGGAGCTTGGTGGCGATATCCCTCTCGATGCCTTCCGCCACCAGGCGAGGTGGAACGACATGATGGGGCGGATCGAAATGCACCTGGTTGCTACCCGCGATGTCGAATTCCAAATCGAAGACCGCCGGTTCAGCTTTGCCAAGGGCCGGTCGATCCACACCGAAAACAGCCACAAATACGGGCCTCGCGGTGCCCGGTTGCTGCTGCTGGCCGGAGGCTGGACGCCACTTGCCGAATGGACTGCTCCCGACGAGGATTTTGCCCTGATCCTGGCCGAAGCTGAGCGCGAGCGGTTCGCCCCTTGAGTGAGATTGTGCCGCGAAGAATGGGCGGCTAAGCCAACGCAATGATCCTCGCTCTATTCGACATCGTCCTGTTCCTGCTCCGCCTGCTCTCGATCCTGGTTATCGTCCAGGTGATCGTGAGCTGGCTGGTCGCGTTCAACGTCGTCAACCTGCATCAGCCGTTCGTGCGGGCGCTCTACACCGGCATGGAACGGGTGACCGAGCCGGTCTACCGGCCGATCCGCAAGGTCCTGCCCGATTTCGGCGGGCTCGACTTCTCGCCGATCGTCCTCCTGCTGCTGATCCAGGTAATATCGATGCTGGTCGCCGGCGCACGGAATGATGTGCTGCTCGCGACGATATGAGCGCTCGCATTATCGACGGAAAGGGCGCGGCTGCCGCGCTTAGGGCGAAGGTCGCGGTCGAGGTCGCGGGGTATCGCGCTGCCACCGGCCGGGCTCCGGGTCTCGCCGTGGTGCTGGTCGGCGAAGATCCCGCTTCGGCGGTCTATGTCCGTTCAAAGGGCAAGGCGACGCTGGAAGCCGGAATGCTGAGCTTCGAGCATAAGCTCCCGGCCGAGATCAGCGAGGGCAAGCTGATCGACCTTATCAACGAGCTCAATAGTGATCCGGCGGTCGATGGAATCCTGGTCCAATTGCCGCTGCCGGATCACATTGATCCCAACCAGGTCATATTGGCGATCGATCCGGACAAGGATGTCGACGGCTTTCACCCGATCAACGCCGGCCGGCTGGCAATCGGGCTGACCGGCTTCACCCCCTGCACACCGCTGGGTTGCCTCAAGCTCCTCAAAGCAGAGCTCGGCGATCTCAGCGGCAAGAATGCGGTCGTGATCGGCCGTTCGAATATCGTCGGGAAACCGATGGCGATGCTGCTTCTGGCCGAGCATTGCACCGTGACCATCGCCCATAGCCGCACCCGCGACCTGCCCGAGGTCGTGCGCGCGGCAGACATTGTCGTCGCGGCGGTCGGGCGTGCCGGCATGGTCAAGGGCGACTGGTTGAAGCCTGGCGCGACCGTCATTGACGTCGGCATCAATCGCGTGGCGGGGGAGGGTGGCAACAGCCATTTGGCGGGCGACGTCGACTTCGCCTCCGCTAGCCAGATAGCCGGTGCGATTACGCCCGTACCCGGCGGGGTCGGACCGATGACCATCGCCTGCCTGATCCGCAACACGCTGGTCTCCGCCGCGCGCCGTGACGGGTTTGAACTGCCGGAGGATTTATGATCCTGGCCCTTATTCTTGCGGCGCAGGCAGCACCTGCCGATGCCCCCGCGCCAGTCACGGCGATCGACGCCGAGCGGGCATTTGTCACCGATGCCCATACGATTGGCCAGTGGGCCGCGTTCCGCAAATGGTCGACCGACGACGCGGTAGTGTTCGGCCCTCAGCCCGAGAATGCGCACGAAGCGCTGAAGGATGCGCCGGAGCCCAAGGTCGCCATCTTCTGGTGGCCCGGCAAGAGCTACGTCAGCTGTGATGGCAACCTTGCCGTCAATACGGGCCCATGGGTTCGGCAGGCCGGCAAGAGGGTCGGCTTTTTCACTACCGTGTGGCGCAAGCAGGCGGGAGAGTGGCGGTGGGTCTATGACGGTGGCGGCGACCTCGAAGTACCGCGAGCGGAAGGCGGCGACATCAAGCCAACCCTCGCCTCCTGCGCAACCCGACCCGCCCGGGCTGCAGTGCCGGGGCCAATCGAAGGTTTCGCCGCACCTTTCAAAACGGGCAGCGGAAGCAGCGCCGACGGCACCCTGACCTGGCATTACCGGGTCGACGTGCGCGGCGCGCGGCATTTCACCACCCAATTGTGGGATGGCAGTAGCTGGCAAACGGTGATCGACGACCGGGTTCCGGCCCCGCCCGCACAGCCATGATCGAGCTGTTCACCACCGCCTTCATCACCCTTGCGGTGATCATCGATCCGCCGGGCTGCGCCCCGATCTTCGCCTCGCTGACAGCCGGTACCGACGCCGCGCATCGTCGGCGAATGGCGATCCGTTCCGCCTTCGTCGCCTGGTGCATCCTGATCTTCTTCGCTCTGCTGGGCGAACCATTGCTCCGCACCCTCGGAATTTCACTGAGCGCTTTCCGCCTGGCCGGCGGCATCATGCTGTTCATGATTGCCCTCGACATGGTGTTCGAGCGGCGGACCGAGCGGCGGGAGGAACGCGCCAAGGAGATTGAGGGGACGCCGGAGGCCGAGGATATTTCGGTTTTCCCGATGGCCATTCCGATGATCGCCGGACCGGGCTCGATCGCTTCGATCATGCTGCTCACCGCGCGCGCCGACGGGCTGGTGGAGGATGCGATCGTGCTGACCGCGCTGACGCTGGTGTTGCTCCTGACCATGATCGCCCTCCTATTGGCCGGACCGCTGATGAAACTGATCGGCGCCAAGCTGGAAGCGATGATCACTCGCATTCTCGGCGTGATCCTTGCGGCGCTGGCGGCCCAGTTTGTGCTCGACGGGTTGGAGCGGAGCCTGCCCGGCCTCGCGGGTTAGCGGACTACCTTCCACATTTTGAACGGCGAATTGGGACCGAGGTCGACCGGCCGAAGCCAGTTCGGAACCTTTCCCTTGTCGAGCTGCACGTAGAAGCCCTTGGGGGCCTCGGACATGAAGATCGTCGCGGTCGACATATTCGGGCAGGTCAGAACATAGTCGCTGCGATACTCGTCGATGATGCGGTGAGCCTGGGGCTCGTCGCCGCGGAACGCATTCATCACGTCGGCAATCATCTTGTCGTTGCGATGATAGGGGCCGCCGACCGCATCATGATGCGTCGCAACGATCAGTCGCGGGCCGAGATCGATAAAGGTGAAGATCATGCCCTTGGGCTGGCGCGCAACCGGGGCCAGCGCGACCAGGCTCGGGCATTTGTTGTTGGCCTGAGACACCTGCTGCGCCATCGCGCCCTTCTTCTTGGCCGGGATGACCTGCATCGCGAGCGGCACCGCGGCGCCAAAGCCGAGCAGGACAAGAACGAAGGCGGCAATGTGCAGCCACCAATTGGACGATTTCATCCAGTGGCTGGCCAGCAGGACAATCAGGGCAGTTGCGCCAGGCAGGGCCATCATCTGCGCGGCCGGACCGGCGCGGACCTGCCAGAACAACAAGACGAGCCCTGCGAGCGACGGCAAGGCAACCGCCAGGATCCGGAGCAGCCGGTCGCGATTTTCCGACCCAGCCCTCCATTCGTTCCAAACGAGCAAGGCCCAGCCAAATACTGCTGTCGCTGGAAGCGCGATCACCGTCGCCGCCACGCGCCACTCGTGGCGGTAAAATGGCTTGGCCTCGCGCACATAATCGAGCCAGAGCCGTGTCGCTTCGGGCGACACACCTTCCAGTCGCTGGAGGCAGTTGGGCCAGGCGAGCGCGTGGAAACCGGCAAGCGTAATGCCCGCGACGGCTGCCCCCCCGAGCCGTGCTTTCCAGCTGTCCAGCTTCAGCATCGCAAGGCCGAGCATCACCGCACCGCCGATCGCGGCGTCGCTCAGCCAAACCGGCGACAGCGCGTCACACACCGCCTGGCGATTGGCGTAGGAAGCGAACAGCAGAAAGCCAAACGCGGTGCTGGCCACCAGCGAGGCTGCGTAAGTCGCTAGGCGGCGGCGCTGGTCGCGGTCGGCGACCCAAAGGAGTACCGTCGCGCCTCCAAGCAGCGCCAGGTAGATCATCATTTCCAGCCCGATCGCCAGCGACAGGCCGGTGGCGATGCCGAGCGTCGCGCCGCCCCTCGCCCGCTTCGGATCGGCCATCCCCGAAATCGACAGGGCAAGCAGGGCAAGCTGCCAGCCGTGGTGATCGATCCTCAATGGCGCGAACATGCCCATGGTCGAGTAAGCGCACAGCAGGCCGATCACCGGCAGCGGCCAGGCCTTGTCGTTCACCAGCCGCTTCATGGTCAGGGCCAGCGAAAAGGCCATTAACAAGAGCGGCAACAGGGGAGCGATGGCGACAGCGGTCCGCTCGGCGTCCGCCCCACCGACCAGGGGCTTCATGAGCAGGATGATCCCGGCGATCGGCAGGTCGACCAGCCGCGACCAATGGATATTTCCTCCGCCATGCGCCGGGTCGAAGCGGTGCTGGATTAGGTCGAACCAGCCCTGCCCGCCAAGCAAGGCGCGAACCTGCGCCATGCGCAGGTTATCGTCGGTGTCGGGCAGCGCGAACGCCTGGATCAGGCCCCACTTGTTGGCGATGGCGACCGCCGCATAGGCCACCCACGCGAGGACCACCACCCAACGCCAATGGCGGAAAAACAACTCCCTGGTGCTGGAAAACAGCTCCGCCGGCCGATCCTCGTCCATCCGTTCCCCCGCCAACTCTGACATTGTGTCCTAGCGGCGAAACACTACAGAGCAAGCCGATGATCCAGTCGACGCTACAGAAAATCGATCCCGATCGGCGGACCGTGCTGGTCCAGTTGATCCGCTACGGATTTGCCGGGCTGGCGATCACGCTGGCGGTCGCCGCCAGCTATTGGGCGATCACGGACCTTCTGCATATCGACCCGATGATCAGCTTCACCATCGTGTTCATCGTCTTTTCGCTGATCAGCTATGTCACCCATGGCGAGTTCAGCTTCCGCGGCCACGGCACCAGGGACCAGCACCATATCCGCATGGGCCGGTTCCTGGCGGTCAATGTGCTTGGCTATTTGGTCAACCAGGGTTTCATCTGGTTGCTGGTCAAGCAGGCCGGCGGACCGACCTGGTGGCCGACCATCCCGATGGTGTTCATCACGCCGCTCTTGACCTTCACCCTCCATCGGCGGTTCGTCTACGCATGAACATGGTAGAGCTCAGCCTGGTCATGCCGGTCAAGGACGAGGAAGCGGCGATCGGCCCCTGCCTGGCCCGGCTGATTCCGGTCATCGAGGCAATGGATGATCCGGCGGCGCGATCGTTCGAGATATTGTTCGTCGACGACGGCAGCAGCGACGCTACCCTTGACGTCATTCGCAAGGCCAATGCGGCCGATGGCCGCATCCGCGGGATTTCGCTGTCGCGGAATTTCGGCAAGGAAGCTGCGCTGACCGCCGGGATCGACGCGGCCCGCGGAATGGCAGTGGTCCCGCTCGACGTCGACCTGCAGGACCCGCCGGAAGCGCTCCCGAAAATGGTCGCTCAATGGCGTCAGGGGTTCGACGTCGTTTACGGCGTGCGGGACAATCGCGAAACCGACAGCCTGCCAAAGCGGATCACCGCCGACTTTTATTACCGGGCCCATAATTGGCTTTCCAACGACAAGATTCCCGAACATGCCGGAGACTTTCGGCTGCTCGACCGGAAGGTGGTCGAGGTGATCCGGCGCATGCCGGAGCGCAATCGCTTCATGAAGGGCCTGTTTGCCTGGGCGGGCTTCAAGCAGACCGCGGTCAGCTATCACCGCGAAGAGCGCAAGGTCGGCAGGACCAAGTATAATTATTGGAAGCTGTGGACGCTGGCGATTGATGGAATCACCTCGGCTTCGACTGCCCCGCTGCGCATCTGGAGCTACCTTGGCGGGGTCGTCGCCCTTGGCGCCTTGGGCTACGCGCTGTTCATCATCATTCGCACGCTGACCACCGGTATCGTCGTCCCCGGCTACGCCTCCTTGATGGTCGCGATCCTCTTTCTGGGAGGCCTTCAGCTGCTCTCCCTCGGTGTGCTCGGCGAATATGTCGGGCGGATACTGACCGAGACCAAGGCGCGCCCGCTGTACGTCGTTCGCGAAACCATCGGCACCGACTGATGGAGCGAAAAGTCTATGACCAGATGGCGCAACTCGACAGCTGCCATTGGTGGTTCACCGCCCGCCGCCGGATTTTGGACGGCGTAATCGAGCGGATTGTCAGGCCGCCACGCGACGCTCGTATCCTCGAGCTCGGCGCCGGCACCGGCCACAATCTGGCGATGCTGTCCCGCTTCGGCGAAGTTGAAGCGAGCGAGCTCGATCCTGGAGCGCGCGAACTGGCCAGCGAGCGGCTCGGCCGGCCGGTCGTCGAGGCCGCATTGCCCGACCTGTCGATGTTTCCGGCCGAGACCTATGACCTGGTGGCCCTGCTCGACGTGCTCGAGCATGTCACCGATGACACGGGATCGCTGACAGCCATCTTCGAACGGCTGAAGCCCGGCGGCGCGCTGCTCCTCACGGTTCCGATCAATCCGTGGATGTGGAGCGCACACGACGTCGCCCACCACCATCATCGCCGCTACCGCAAGTCCGAAATCCGCCAACTCGCGACGAATGCGGGTTATCGGATTGACCTGCTGTCGCCGTTCAACAGCCTATTATTCCCGCCGATCGCCGCAGTCAGGTTGGTTGGAAAGCTGACGCACAAGGACGACAGCGACGATGCCATGCCCTCGGCTCCCGTCAACAAGGTGCTCGACATGGTTTTTGGAATGGAGCGCGGCCTTATCGGCCGGGTCCCCTTACCGTTCGGAGTGTCCTTAGTCGCTGTTCTTCGCCGGCCTCGCTGAGCGGCACATGCTTTAGCAATATGGACCCCTTGACGGCCCAAACCGGCCGCCAGCCGTCGACCCAGTCCGCCGGGATAGGTCGCATATCGATCAGCCACAGATAATCGAAGGCGTCGTGGGGCAAATTGTAGAGCGCCGCGCGGACCGACCAGCCTTCATGCCGGCAGCCGGGATCGCGCACGATCTGCGATGGATCGCGCTGGAACCAGCCGGCCGCCGGGTAACGGACCGTCATCAGGGTCGAGCCGGCCATCGGCCAATGATCGTTGGTATAGGCCTCCTTGCGAACCGTCGCGATCGCGCCGAGATGGTCGGACCGCCTCAATGTCCAGCGCTCGCAGCGGTCCCACACCAGCACCGCGATCCGCGATCCGCGCTCGACATGGTCGAGCGCCTGCAGCTGGACCTTTTGCCGATTCCAGGCGATCGCCATGCTCGCGGTCGTTCCGGCGATCCGCACCAGCATGAAGCCGACCGCCGCCACCGCCAGCCAGGTCGCCAGCGGAAAGCGCGTTTCGTTCTTGAAACGGACCGCAAGGATGAAGATCGCCGCCGCGAACGGCACCAGCCGCATATCGGCATAGGCCGACCCGAACACGATGCGCGGCAGCAGCACGTAGGTGGCCGCCAGCATCAAGCCGGAAAAGGCGAGGTTACGCGACAGGGTCAGGCGCGGATGGATCAGGGCGAAGACCGGCACCGCCAGCACGACCGCGGCCGAGGCGATGTCGAACGCCTCCCACCGGTCGCGGAACATTCGCAGCAGATATTGCCACTTATAGTCCCAGTCGAACCACTTGTGCGTCAGCCCGCCCGTCGCTTCCGTCCGCCAAAGCACGACCAGGAGCACCGGAAGCGCCATAACCGCGGCGTGGTAGGCACCGCGCAGGATCGCCATCCACCAGCTTCTTCCCCGATCGTGCTGGCGGACGCATTCTGCCGAAAAGCACATCAGCCCCAGCGTGCCCCAGCCAAAGGTGTGGGCGAAGAAGACGATGAAGCTGATCGGCACGAACAATATGGCACGAAGCCTGGACTTGCCCAGGCGGCCAAGCCGCAGCCACAGGCCGAATGCCAGCAACGCCAACGCCATCGACAGCGCGAAATTGACGAAGCCGAACATGAAGGGATGCCCGAAGGCCAGCGGCAGCGCAAAGGCCACGGTCGGCGGCAGTCGATTATGCACTTCGCGAGCAACCCACAGCATGCCGGCTACGGTCATTGGCGGGATCGACATCACCACCAGCTTGGTTGCCGGTTCGACCCCCAGCAGCTTCGATAAGGGCACCACAATCAGGTCGACGCCGAGATTGCCGATCGGCAGCCAGCGGAACGAAAACCATTGCTGCAGGAAGGGGCTGGTGGCGAGGTCGGCGGCGACTTTGTAGCGACCCATATGGCCGCCGATGTCGACGATCGGCGGGATCGCCGGATAGAGGAACGGTACGAAGGCCAGCAGGATCATTGCCGCAACGAACGGTCGCCCTTCCCACCATGGGCGCGGAGACCCTTTGGGCAGCGCCGCAGGCGCAGCCTGTTCGGCTACGAGATGCGGCGTCTTGATCAAATGCGGTCACGCCTTCCGAGCAGGCGCAGGCGGAGCGCGTTCAGCTTGATGAACCCTTCGGCATCCCGCTGGTCATAGGCGCCGGCGTCGTCCTCGAACGTCACTACCTTCTCGCTGTACAGGCTGTTCGGCGACTTTCGGCCGGTAACATGGACTCCGCCCTTGTACAGTTTCATCCGTACCGTGCCGTCGACCTTGGCCTGGCTCTGGTCGATCGCCGCCTGCAGCATCTCGCGCTCGGGCGCGAACCAGAATCCGTTGTAGATCAGCTCCGCGTAGCGCGGCATCAGCTCGTCCTTGAGGTGCGCCGCACCGCGATCGAGGGTCAGCTGCTCGATTGCCCGGTGCGCGGCATGGTAGATGGTGCCGCCCGGGGTCTCGTACATGCCGCGGCTCTTCATCCCGACGAAGCGGTTCTCGACCAGGTCGAGCCGGCCGATGCCGTGCCGCTTGCCAAGCTCGTTAAGCCTGGTCAGCAGCGCCGCCGGCGACAGCGCCTCGCCGTTGACCGCGACCCCATCTCCGCCCTTGAAGTCGATGGTGATTTCCTCCGGCTTATCGGGCGCGGAAACCAGATCGTCGGTGCGCGAATAGACATAGTCCGGGACCTCTTCCCACGGATCCTCAAGCACCTTGCCCTCGGACGAAGTGTGCAGAATATTGGCGTCGGTCGAAAAGGGGCTTTCGCCACGCTTGTCCTTGGGGACGGGTATCTGGTTCTTCTCGGCAAAGTCGATCAGCGCGGTTCGGCTGTTCAGATCCCATTCGCGCCATGGCGCGATCACCTTGATGTCCGGCGCCAGCGCATAATAGCCGAGTTCGAACCGGACCTGGTCGTTGCCCTTGCCTGTGGCTCCATGGCTGACGGCGTCAGCGCCGACCGCCCTCGCAATTTCGACCTGGCGCTTGGCGATCAGCGGGCGGGCGATCGACGTGCCGAGCAAGTATAGCCCCTCGTACAGGGCATTGGCCCGCATCATCGGGAAGACGTAATCGCCGACGAATTCCTCGCGGAGGTCGTCGATAAAGATATGCTCCGGCCTGACGCCCATCAGCTCGGCCTTGTGCCGTGCGGGCCCCAGCTCCTCGCCCTGGCCAAGGTCGGCGGTGAAGGTCACCACTTCGCAAGCATATGTCTGCTGCAGCCATTTCAGGATCACGCTCGTGTCGAGGCCGCCAGAAAAGGCGAGCACGACGCGGTTGATCTGTTCGGCCATCTTGGTGTTTTCCTTCATGTTGAGGCTGCCCGGACGGGTGGCGGGCGCCTTGCCACCATCACCCCTGCCGTTCAAGCGCCATACAGATAATCGGGATTAGCCCTTCTTTTCCTGTAGAGGAGGGGCTGACTCATGAAGAAGTTTCTGATCGCTACGGCCGCGCTGATGGCTGGGACCGTCGCTCTGGCCCAGAATGCTCAAACAGCGGCCCCGCCGCCCGCTCCGCCGGCCCCGCCCGCGCCAATGGCGCATCCGATGGCAGACAAGGTCATGACCCGCGCCGAAACGGTAGCGATGGTCCGGGAGCATTTCGGGCGGATGGATACCGACCGTAACGGTTCAATTACCAAGGAAGAGATTGAGCAGGGCCATGAGAAGATGGCCGCTCACTTCAAGGATGGGCCGGGCGGACCGCACCGGATGATGATGCACGATGGGCCGATGGGCGATCCCAACGCGGCCTTCGATCGGTTGGATGCCAACCGCGATGGCGCAATCAGCCGCGACGAATTCGCCAAGGCTCATGAAGAGCGGATCGAAAAGCGCATCGAAATTCGCGAGCAGCGCAAGGAAGCGCTGGGCGACAAGGGCGATCGGGGCGAGCTTCGGCCGCACCGATTTGGCGGTGGACGGATGATCGTCATGGCCGATACCAACCACGACGGACAGATTACACTAGCCGAGGCTGAAACCCTCGCCCTTCAGCACTTCGACCAGATGGATGCCAATCATGACGGCCAGGTCACGCCGGAAGAGCGCCGCGCCGCCCGGCCGATGATTCACAAGAAGGTGATCGAAGAGCGCAAGACCGACGGCTAGGCGGCCTTTCTCGGAGCGGCATCGGCGCGCCGGTACCGCTCCTCCGCCTCGAACATATAGTCGCGGGTGATCGGCACCGCATGGCGGTCGCGGATGTACTGGACCTGGTAATTGCAGGCCGCGCCGCTCTCGAACATCACGATCCCGCCGGCAAGGTAGAATTCCCACATCCGGAAGAAGCGCTCGTCATACATGGCGACGATCTGGTCGCGGGCCTGGGTCGCCCGTTCGAGCCAATGGCGCAGCGTATAGGCATAATGCAGCCTTAACATCTCGACATCGCTGGCGATCAGCCGGACTTTCTCGCTCGCTGCGCTCATCTGGCTGAGCGACGGCAGGTGATAGCCGGGGAAGACCCATTTGTCGGTGAATGGATCGGGCGCACCGGCCTGCCCAAGCTTGCCGATCGTGTGGAGCAACATCACCCCATCCTCGGCCAGCAGCTCCCGGCATTTGGCGTAAAACTCCTCATAGTGGGCCGCGCCGACATGTTCGAACATGCCGATCGACACGATCCGGTCGAAGCTGCCTTCGAGATGGCGATAGTCGATCAGTTCGAATTTCACCCGGTCGGCGACTCCTGCCTCCTCCGCCCGGCGCCGCGCGACCTTGAGCTGCTCCTCCGACAGCGTGATTCCGAGCACGTCGACGTCGGCGACCCGGTTCAGGTACAGCGCCGTGCCGCCCCAGCCCGAACCGATGTCGAGCACTCTCATTCCGGGCTTCAGGTGGAGCTTGGCGGCGATATGCGCTTTCTTGTCGGCCTGGGCCTGCTCCAGGCTGTTGGCCGGGTCGGTGAAGTAGGCGCAGCTGTATTGACGATCGCCGTCGAGGAACAGCTCGTACAGCTCATCCTTGAGGTCATAGTGATGCGCGACGTTGCGCCTCGACTTGGCCGGCTTGTTGCGGCGGAGCAGCTTCTTCAGGCCCTTGATCTTGCCCTTGCGCATCAGTGAGCGGCCTTCGCCGCCCTGCTCCCAGGGATTGGCCCCGGTGATCAGCTCCAACAGGTCGAGGATCGTCCCGTCCTCAATGATGAGGCGCCCGTCCATGTAGGTTTCGCCGATGTTGAGGCGCGGATTGCGAACCAGGTCGAAGGCGACGCGCTTGTCGGCGAAACGAACCGTCAGCTCCTTGCCGTCGCCAGGCCCATAGGTTTCGCGGCTGCCGTCGGACTGGACAAGCGTGATCCGACCCCTGGTCAGCAACGTCCCGATCAACCTGGAAATCAACGCCATTCATTACCTCCGGTCAGGAAGGCACGTTGGCTGGTTAAGCAGCCGCGTTCAAGTCTGCCCCGGCCCACCTTCGCGACTTCCCATCAAAAACCTTCTCACATAAGATGAGCACGGGGGAGGTGTTATGGGGATTCAGGACGTGCATCATGCGGTTCGCGAAGACCTCGCCGATCTGGCCTCGGCGGCGCCGACGTTTGAAGGCCATCAGGCTGCAGCGGGCCAACCCAAGCTTAGACAGCTTACCTTTTCAATTTTGGCGGTCTTGGCAGCCATAGCCATATTACTTCAACTCAAGACGTATCCCAATCACGACGTCGCTTGGGTGCTATGGGGTACTCGTGAAATGTTGATGGGCGCCAAATGGGGTGTCAATATCATCGAGCCGAATCCCCCGCTGGCTTGGTATCTCTCAATTCCTACTACGATTATTGCCATGTGGTCAGGACTTCCGCTCGATTGGATTTTTCGAATCGCGGTAGTCGCCGCGGGTGCATTGTCTGTTGAATACTTCTGTCGGCTTTTGCCTGGCGAGCCCACGCGCGTTCGTTATGCGATGCTATGCGCCACTGCCGCGACTAGCCTCTTGATACTGCCCGGGAAGGAGTTTGGCCAGCGAGAGCACTTAGTTGCGATTGGAATACTTCCCTATTTAGCGTTATGTGGCCAACGAATTTGCGCGAAATGTGAGACTGGGGCTGCAAAAGCCGCAGCTATTGGCGTCTATGCTGCATTTGGCCTTGCGCTGAAACCATATTTTCTCGTGGCCCCACTTTGTTTAGAATTGGCCATTCAAATTGCGCGCAAGCGAAAAATATCATTAATACGTCCTGAGAATCTAGCCATATGTGGAGTCGGTTTAATATATGCAGCCGAACTGTTCTTATTCGAGCAGGATTATTTGCAACAAGTTGTTCCATTGGCGAGCTCCATCTATTGGTCCTTCGACCGTCCTTTGGCAGAAGTATGGGACAACGTTCAACCGCAAATATTATCTGTGCTGCCGTTTGTATTGATTGTATTCGTGAAACGGGATCGGATTGGAATTGTCTTTCTTGCTGCACTGGTGGGATTTATTGCTTCCTATTTCGTGCAGCACAAAGGTTACCAGTATCACTTATTTCCATTCAGCGTAGTCGCATTGCTCTTGCTGGCACATTTAGCATCGGAACTGCGCGGCCTCGTGCGAATACCCATTCTCATCGCCCTGATAGCCTATCTCGGGATCTGCGCCCTACCGACTGTCCGGTGGTGGAAAGATAACCGGCCGGGCGGCCCAAGTGCGCTTGAGGTTGATCGAATGCGTAATTCAATAGCCGAGCATGCACTCAATGGCCGATTTTTGGTAGTCTCTCTTCACCCATATCCTACCTTCCCCGTCGCCATTTACACTGGAGCGCATCATGTCTCCCGCACGAACAGCCACTGGTTTTTGGGAGCGACGGCTCAGCTTCGAGCAGGTCTGGCAATACGACCAGACGCGGCCATGATTGAGAAGCATGCTCGCGAATTCATGCTTCACGACCTGTCCCAAATGCCCGACCTAGTGCTGATCGATACGGATGCCGCTCGTCACACCATGGGGCCAAGGGACTTTGATTATCTGGCGTTCTTCAAGGAAGACCCAGCATTCCAAGAAGCGTGGCGGCAGTATCGGGAGATCGAGCCAATCGGCAAATTTCGGCAGTTTGTCCGGATTGATACCAGAGTTCGCACGAAGGAAGCACAGGTCTCATGAAAGGTAGTCGTGCCCCCTATCGAATTGCTGTGGTCATCCCTTGCTTCAATGTTGGTCAAACGATTGCCACTGTGGTGGAAACCATCCCGGGCGACATTTGGCGCATCTATTGTGTGGACGATTGCAGTCGCGACGACACGCAATCTGTAATCACCCATTTCAGCAAGACGGACTCGCGCATTCGTGGAATCTGGCGTGAGCGTAACGGCGGCGTCGGCGCCGCATTTATGGACGGATTGACCAAGGCAATCGGCGACGGTGCCGAGATCATTGTCAAGGTCGATGGCGATGGGCAAATGAACGGCGCCTTCGTGAATGAATTCGCAGCGCCGATCGTCGAGGGTGAGGCCGATTATGTAAAAGGAAACCGCTTCTTCGACATCGAGCGGGTCCTGGCGATGCCCCGTATCCGGCTGGTCGGAAATGCCGGGCTTTCCTTTCTGTCCAAATTGTCGACCGGCTACTGGAATCTCTTCGATCCCACAAATGGTTACATAGCGATCCACAGCGATATTGCTCGATTGATTCCGGCGCATAAGGTGCACCAGAGATACTTCTTCGAGTCCGACCTTTTATTTCGGCTAGCCATCCTCCGCGCGAAGGTCGTCGAATTGCCGCTGGAGACCGTCTACGAAGGCGAAGCTAGCCACCTCAATACGTGGCGTTGCCTGATCACGTTCCCGTTTCTGCATTTCAGAAACTTCTTCAAACGGCTGATTTACAACTATGTCGTCAGAAATTTCAGCGTAGGCTCGATCGCACTTCCAACTGGACTTCTCCTTGTATTGTCGGGCGTGATTTACGGCGTAATCAAGTGGCTGGACAGTTTCAGAACTGGAGACCCTGCCACCGCAGGCACAGTCATGCTGAGCGCGCTGCCGGTGCTGGTGGGCATACAGTTCATCTTGAGTTTTTTGGCACATGATGTTGCATCAGTTCCAGATGCACCAATCCACAATCGCCTGAATCACAAGAAGACGATTGTAACTCCTGAGAGAAAAGCAAGAAATAAATGACCAGCATGATCGCGCATATCAGGAGGCGCCAGCGAGTGCTGAGGGCAGCAATCGAATACAAAAAGGATTTTGAGGCATGGGAAGAAAGCTGCGTTCCTTCCTATTGCCACCCTAACCCGGCGGCTGCTTATGTCAGCTGGCTGCGACTGTTTGCTGCTGCGGATCTTTCAAAGCGTGTCGGACCGCCTGCCAGAAGGGCATTGGATTTTGGCTCTTCAATTGGAGAGCTTGGCCACCTCCTTCCCAATACCGCCAAGTATGACTTTATCGAAGAACTCGATGCTGCAGCTGAGTTCCTGATTGAGCAGTTGCCCGACGCTCGGCGAACGACATTGGAAGGCGCGCTGCAAGGCTCCTATGATCGCATATTCGCAATCGATTCCCTCGAGCACAACGCCAGCTATCGCGCCTTGCTTACGACTCTCATCACCAAGCTCGCGCCTGGTGGTGTGTTCATCTTGTCGGGGCCAACCGAGAATAGGCTGTATAAATTGGGTCGCAAAATTGCCGGGTTTGAGGGTCACTATCATGAGACTAATATCCACGCGATCGAAGCAGCTGCCGGCGAGATGATGAGCCGGCTTGCTGTCAAGACCATCTTGCCAATCGCACCCCTTTTTAGGGTTACTGCATGGACCGCAAAATAGGCCGCTACAGCCTGACGGCGGCGGCTTTGGGGCTGCTACCCACAAAGATCCGAACGATTGCGGAACAAATGAGTCGGTACGCGATTGCCGGCTTGGGAATTACTTTGGCGGTTGCAGCAAGCTACTGGGCGCTCGCCGAACTTGGCCAGATCGATCCAATGATCTCGCTAGCGATAGTCGTGCCCATATTTGGCGCTATTAGCTACATAACGCATGGTTCGTTTAGCTTTCGAGGCCATGGCGAAAGAGATCGGCACCATATTCGTGCTGGCCGCTTCGTATTTGTGGCGCTGGTCACGTTCCTGCTCAATCAGTTCCATGTTTGGCTACTGGTCAAACAGCTCGGTGGGCCAACCTGGTGGCCAACTATTCCTATGGTGCTGGTAACGCCGCTAGTGACGTTCGTGCTACTACGCCGCTACGTATATAACTAAGCCGCAGCAGCCGCTTCCCGGTCCCGCTCGGCTCTAGAACGCTTCTCCGCCGCAGTCTTGAGCTGGCCGCAGGCGGCGTCGATGTCGCGGCCGCGCGGAGTACGCACCGGCGCAGAGATTCCAGCCTCGAACACGATATTGCTGAATGCCTTTATCCGCTCGTCGGTCGAGCATTCGTAAGGCGCGCCGGGCCAGGGGTTGAACGGGATCAGATTGACCTTGGCCGGCAGCTTGTATTGCTTGATCAGCCGCACCAGCTCCCGCGCGTCAGCATCGCTGTCATTCTTGTCCTTGAGCATCACATATTCGAAGGTGATGCGGCGCGCGTTGTTGGCGCCGGGATAGGCGGCGCAGGCGGCAAGCAGCTCGTCGATGCCGTATTTCTTGTTGAGCGGGACGATCTCGTCCCTGATTTCCTTGGTCACGGCGTGCAGGCTGACCGCGAGATTTACCCCAATCTCCTCCCCGGCGCGGTCCATCATCGGCACCACGCCCGAGGTCGACAAGGTGATGCGGCGTTTGGAAAGTCCCAGCCCGTCGCCGTCCATGACGACCTTCAGCGCCTGCTTCACATTGTCGAAATTATAGAGCGGCTCACCCATGCCCATCATGACGATATTGGTCAGCATCCGGCCTTCGGGGCTGGACGGCCATTCACCGAGCGCGTCGCGGGCAAGCATGACCTGGCCGACGATTTCGCCGGCCTCGAGATTCCGAACCAGCTTCATCGTGCCGGTGTGGCAGAAACGGCAATTGAGGGTGCAGCCGACCTGGCTCGACACGCACAGAGTTCCGCGGTCGGCGTCGGGGATGAACACCATCTCGAAATCATGGCCGTCGTGCGTCCGGAGCAGCCATTTGCGCGTGCCGTCGGAGGAAACCTGCGCCTCGACCACTTCAGGACGAGTGATTGCGAAACGCTCGATCAGCCAGGGCTGCTGGGCCTTGGCGATGTCGGTCATCTTGGCGAAGTCGCTGACCCCGCGATTATAGATCCAGTGCCAGATTTGCTTGGCGCGGAGCTTGGCCTGCTTCGGATCGAGCCCGGCGGCCTCCAGCGCGGAGCGGATGTCGGCCTTGGGACGCCCGATGAGCTCGACCTTGCCGTCGGCACGCGCCGGAGACGCGCGCGGAACGGGCACGGGATCGACGGGGCCGGGAATCGGCATCAATGAGGTATTGGCGCTCATGGCAGGCCGGCGCCAATATAAGAATTATCAGCGATTTACCAGTGTTGCCGAACAAGCCGCCGCCGCATCGATCGCCAGCGGCGCACCGTCGAGGCTGTAGCGGTCGACGATCCGACCGCCGCCCGGGCTGCGTGCCTCGACCCGCATTCCCCCGCTGCGGCGCATGGCGGCGATAATCGCCTGCTCCTGCCTGGGGCCCCGGCTCCAGGCCATGTCGCCCTGGCTCATCAGCATGAACGGCTGATCGCCGATGGTCAGCATGACGGTCGCTCCCGCCCTCGGCACGCGGCTGAGCCGAATTGCAAGCTGTCCATGGCGTGGACCTCCGGCGTCAAACGACAGGCTGGCCCTGGCCGGCAAGCGATCCTTGTAGACCGTGCCGACCGACCTTGCCGCCGCCTCGCACGTCCGGCCCTGGCTCAGCGTCGACCATTGCCCGTCGGCGGCGACGATCGCCGGAGCCAGCGCCAACATCAGAAATGAATGAACGGCGAGTTCCAAACGCGCAGCCACCAACCCATCAGCGCGACGCCCAGCGCGATCGCGATGCCATAGGGAATGGGGCCTCTGCGCTTCAGCAGCAAGGCCTTGGTTCGCGCGCCGTCGGGCCAGGGCAGGCGACGAACGGCCATGATGACCAGCGTTTCGATGCCACCGGCGATGGCGATCGCGACCATCGCCTTCCAGCCATCACTCAGGTCGAACCAGAGCGACGATGCCGCGAGCAGCTTGATGTCGCCCCCGCCCATCCAGCCGCGGCCGAACATGAAAGTGCCGACCGCCAGCACCGCCGCGAACAACAGGAAGTTCTGCCATAGACCGCTGACCGGCCCGTCAAGCACCAGCGCGGCGAAGGCACCGATCGCTACCAGGCCCGATATCCAGTCGCTGATCCTGAGCCTCCAGCCGTCCTCAATTGCAGCCAGCACCAGCAACAGCAGCAATAGTCCAGCCAGCCAGTCCGGGGCCGTTACCAGCAGCCTCATTGAGCGCGGCCCAACGCCGCGAGGTTGGCGGCCGCCCGGTCATACCAGCGGCTCCTGAGCTCTATCGCCTGAGCAAAGGCCGCTTCGGCGCGTTTCCGGTCACCGCTGGCCGCGGCGACGACTCCGGCATCGTTCAGCCGGATGGCGTAAGCTTCATCGCCCTCACCCGCGGTCCGAGCCGGCAATTCGGCCGCGACCGCCGCGCGGGCGAGTTCCAAATTGTTGGCGAGGCGCGGCAGTCTGGAGTTGATCGAATTGGCACGCTCGAAGCTCGCCAGAGCGTCGGCCCAGCGGCCACGGAGCATCATCGACCAACCCTGGTTATTGGCGACTGCGGCGCTGTTCGGATCGAGCTGAGCTGCGCGGAGATAGGCGGCGTCGGCCTCCTCCCACCGGCTCTGGTCATCGGCGGCCGCTCCCCGCGCGTTCCATGCCCGCCAGGTGGCGCCCGGCGCCTGTGTCGCACGGTCGAGCAATGCCGTGGCCTCGCTTGCACGGCCTAGATGCAGCGCGGCAATTCCGGCCCGCTCCAGCAGCAACGACTCATTGGGATGATTGGCAAGCAGTGCCCGGTAAAGGCCGAGCGCTGCTTCATATTCGCCCCGCGCCAGTGCGAGGTCGGCAAGCAACCGGTCGACCGGCTCGCCCTTGGCGCCGGCGGCGACAGCCACTCCAAGCATTTGCTTGGCTTGGTCAAGCCGGCCCGCTGCAATTGCCCGGCCGGCCTCGCTGAGGGAAACAGCGGACGGCGCGTCGGCTTGAGGGGGCGCAGCTGGCGCGGGATCGGCGAGCGCCAAGAGCAACGCCAGCGTGAGGGTCATGCCTTGGGCTGGAGCGCGGTCTCGCGCGCCGCGTCGCGACCGAGCAGGATGGTCAGCCCGCCCTTGTCCGCCTCACGACGCTCGAGGCTGAAGCCGAACTGGGCTGCCAGCCGAAGGGCTCGCGGTGCGTCCGCCGAGCTGTAGAGGATGGCGCTTTGTTTTCGAACCGCCGGGGCGTCGCCGATCTTCGCGTCTGCAAAACCGCGCATTGCGAGGTAGGCGCGAGTGCGGGCCGCGAGCCCCTGTACGCGCGCCGCATTGAGCAAGGTCACTGCCGGTTGCATCTTCCGATCGAATTGGATGGTCGTTCTGGTCGCAGTGCGAGCTACGGTCCGCGCTTCCCACTTCGGCTCGGGCCGGGTGACCAGCGCCACTTCGCGTAGCGACAACCGTTCCAACTTCAGGCTGGCGATCGGTCGCTCAACCGCCAACGGCGCAATGTGCGGCGCAACCGCCACCGGCGCGAAGCTCGGCCGCTCAACCGCCACCGGCGCGGAGCGCGGCGGCGCGAGGGCTACCGTCACACTTTGCGCCGGTGGCGGAGGCAGCACGGGAACCGAGCCAGGCACATCACGCGGCGCCTCGGGGGCGACGACGCGCGCCGCCAGCTCGGTCTTTACCCGTGCGGCTTCGTCACGCTGTCCCTGAGAATCCAGGGACTGGGCGAACAGGGAATAGACTTCGGTATTAGCCGGATCGACCGCCAGCGCCGATTCATAGTAGCGCCGAGAAAGGTCGCCCCTCCCCATACGGTCGTAACAGGTGGCAAGCCCAATCAGAGCCGGCACGCTGTCCGGCTCCTCGCGGAGCGCCTTGCGAAAAGCTTCGACCGCAAGGCCGACGTTGCCGAGCGCCAATTGCGACGCGCCTTCGGCCACGCGAAAGTTTGCCGGCTGCGATCCTTGGGCGAGCGGCTGTTTGATCGAGCGAACGTCGATGCTGTTTGCCGTGCAGGACGCCGCGGCGATTGCCGAGATGGTCCAAATGAGAGAGTAGCCCCTTTTCATCGCCTCACCTCGTAATTGCCGGGATGACGGTCCGAATGGTTCGGATCACCGCTGGAAGCATCAGAACGCCGATCATCACCGGCAGCATGCAAGTGACAAGCGGCACCGATAGGAGCACCGGCAATCGATGCGCCTTTTCCTCTGCGCGCATCCGCCGCCGCTCACGCATTTCCGAAGCATAGACGCGCAAGGTCTGCGCGATGGAAGAACCCAGCTTGTTCGACTGGATAAGTAGTGTCGCAAATGCCCGAATCTCGTCGGCGCCAGCACGGTCGGCCATGCGCCGCAGCGCGTCCTCCTGGCTTCTGCCGGCGCGAAGCTCGAGCACCACCGAGCCAAGCTGTTCGGCAAGCAGCGGATGCGACCGCGTCATTTCCATGCCCACCCTGCTGAAGGCCGCTTCAAGGCCCAGCCCGGCTTCAACGCAGACCAGCATCAGGTCGAGCGCATCCGGGAACCCATTGATGATGTCGCGTTGCCTGCGATCGGCGCGCGCCCTGATCCACAGGCTGGGCAGATAAAGGCCAGCCAGCGCGGCGATCATTCCAGTAAGGTAGATTTTGGTCAGCGATGGCGAGCTTCCGTTCGCCCACAGGAACCCAATCGCCGCCAGCGGAAATCCGATCACCGTAATCAACCTGATCAGCGAATAGACGCGCGGCGCATGTTCCTGCGAATAGCCGGCAGCTACCAGACGGCTGCGCAGCGTCGCATCCTTGGTATCGACCAGCGGCACGCCGGCCTTCTCGATCGCCGAGACCAGAGCAATCCAGGCCCCACGGGCGTCATGCACGCGCAGTCCCGCCCCGGGGACAATTCCGTCCTGGTCCATGCTTGGGGTCGAACCGCTCGACAGCCGTCGCCGGACTTCGTCCCGCTCGCGCAGGGTCAAAACGATGCCGAAGGTCACCGCGGCTACCGCCAGGAACAGCAGGATGAGCAGGGCGATCCGGGCGGTGTCATTGGCAAGGAGCTCGGTCATCGCGCTACACCTTCAAGTCGATCATTCGGCGGATCGAAAAGAAGCCGATCAGATACAGAACCAGCAACGCGACATAACCGGGCAGAAACGCCGGATCGTCGGCGACATCGAGATAGAATCGAGGGTTGCCGATGAACAGCAAGGTGAACGCCACGACCGGCAAGGCCGAAAGCATTGCGGCGGTCATCCTCCCCTCGCTCGAAAGGGCCCGAACCTTCAGCATCATCGATGCCCGTTCGCGGATCACCTGGCTCAGATTCTCCAAAATCTCGGCCAAGTTGCCGCCGGTCTCGCTCTGCACCGCAAGGCTGACCACGAACATCCGCATGTCTTCCAGGTCCCAACGATCGGCCATGGCGGTCAATGCGTCGCGCAGGTCCGCGCCATACGTGACTTCGTCGACGACGATGCCAAATTGGCTGCCGATCGGGTCCGGCATTTCGACCGTCAGCAGGTCGAGTGCAGCGGCAATCGGATGCCCGGCGCGAAGGCCGCGAACGAACACATCCAGGGCTACCGGAAACTGGTCCTGCATTTTCTTGCGCATGCGGGTCGCGCGGAGATTGAAATAGAACATCGGCAAAGCGGCGCCGACCAGGAATGAGAAGGTCGCGAGCAGCAACACCCGGCCGCTTCCAAGCGCGACTTCGCCAATGATCATGAACAGGATGAGCGCCAGAAAGATCAGGAGGGGAGCGAGCGCCAGGGCCAGCATCAAGCGCCCGGTCGGCATCGCAATCCCGGCCGCCATCAGCGTCTTTTCAAAGGCGATGATCGGCCGTGCGATCAGGTTCGGGACCAGATCCGCCAGGTTGCTGGTCTGGCGGCGCAGCAGCTGCATTGCCTCACCCCGCGAAACGCCGCGACTGATCAGGTCGAGGCGCTGGTTGATTGCCTGGCTTTCAAGCTTGCGGCCAACCATGACCGATACGACCCGCTCGACCGCAAACACCACCGCGGCGAACACAAGGACCAGGACGATCGCGCGGAGCCAGACATCGCTCATGCTTCGAAATTCCTGTCCGGGCGGAAGAGGTCGGGCGACAGGGTAACGCCGTGCGCCATGACCTGCTCAAGGAAACGCGGGCGAATGCCGCTGGCCTCGAAGCGACCCTGGACGATGCCGTCGGCGGAGACACCGGTCTGCCGGTAGCGGAAGATCTCCTGCATGGTGATGACATCGCCTTCCATGCCGCTCAATTCGGAGAGGCTGACCAACTTGCGCCGGCCGTCCGAGAGTCGGGCCACCTGCACGACGACGTGAATTGCCGATGAGATTTGCGCCCGCGCCGAGCGTGCCGGGACGTCGATCCCGCTCATCCCGATCATCTGCTCGACGCGGCTTAGTGCGTCGCGCGGCGTGTTGGCGTGGACGGTAGTCATCGATCCGTCGTGCCCGGTGTTCATCGCCTGCAGCATGTCGAACGCTTCGCCGGCGCGAACCTCGCCGACGATGATCCGATCGGGCCGCATGCGCAGCGAGTTCTTGACGAGGTCGCGTTGAAGGATTTCGCCCCTTCCTTCGATATTGGCAGGCCGTGTCTCCAGCCGGGCGACATGCTCCTGCTGAAGTTGAAGTTCGGCCGAATCCTCAATCGTGACGATCCGCTCGCGATTGTCGATGAAAGCCGACATCGCATTGAGCATGGTTGTCTTGCCGGAGCCGGTACCGCCGGAGATGAGCACGTTGAGCCGTGCCGCGACGACCGCCTTCAGCACGTCCGCAACTTGTGAAGGCACCGACCCGATCTCGGTCAACCGAGCCATACTGATCGGCGTCTTGGCGAATTTGCGGATCGACAGCAGAGCCCCGTCAAGCGCCAGCGGCGGAACCACCGCGTTGACGCGGCTGCCGTCGGCGAGACGGGCGTCGACCATCGGCGCGGATTCATCAACGCGGCGGCCGACTGCCGAAACGATCTTCTGAATGATGCGGATGAGGTGCTTTTCGTCCTTGAACCTAACCGGCGATGCCTCCAGCACACCGAACCGCTCAACGAACACGCTATTGTGTCCGTTCACCAATATATCGGTGATCGTTGCATCCTTGAGCAGCGGCTCGATCGGGCCCAGCCCGAGCAGCTCGTCCAGCACATCGTCGACCAGCTGCCGGCGTTCGGCCTGGTTGAGCGCATGACGCTGCTTGTCCAGTTCCTCCAGGACGATATCGCCGACTTCGTCCTGGATCTGTTCGCGCGACATGGTGTCGAGCGCGCTCAAATTGATCAGTCCGAGCAGGCGCTGGTGGAGCTCAACCTTGAGATCGGTGTGAAGGTCCTTGGTAGCGAACGCGCCGGCATCGCCGGTAGTCTGGAGCTTCCGTTCTTCTTCGGTCCGCTCGGCAACCTCTTCCGGGCCGGTTTGATCCTTGGGTTTGCGAATCTGCCACATGATCAGCGCTCCAGCCCAAGAGCGCCGGCAAGGCCGCGCTCAAGCGCGTCGATATCGCGGCACAAAGGTGACTTGCGCTTGACCTGGTCGATCGGAATCCCGCGATCGATCGCCTGGCTCATCGTCTCATGGTCGTTGGATATGCAGTAGGAAACTGGTTTCTTCAGCACCCTCTCCGCATCCGACTCGCTCAAGGTGCGGAAGAAGCCCTTTTCGGTGCGATTGAGTACGATGCGCACTTCGAGGTTACCCATGTCCTGGGTGCCAAGCAGATCGAGTTGCCGGCGAGCGCGATGAAGGCTTGGCACGCGAAGTTCGGTCACCAGCAAGACCAGGTCTGACCGCGCGAGCAACGACAACGACCAGTTCGTCCAGTTCATCGGCAGGTCGACCAGTACGGTGCCATATTCAGAGACCGCCAAGTCGACAATCGAAAGCATCTGTTCGCTGGTCAGCATTTCGAGCGGCATGATTTCGCGCGGAGCACCAATTACCCGAAGGCCACTGGGATGGCGCGTGGCGACCGAGCGCAGCAGATCGCCGTCGAGCCGTTTTCCGGCTTCAACCAGGTCGCTAAAGGTCAAGGAGGGCTGAAGGCCGAGCTGGAGGGCCGCGTTGCCGAACTGGACATCCAGGTCGATCAGACATGCCTCACGCCCTGCGGCGGCCTCATTTGCCGCAAAGCGCAACGCCAATTGGCTAAGCAATGCGGTGGCGCCAATGCCGCCTTCGCTCTTGATGACCGTCACGATCTTTTGGTGACCGGCCCGGGCGCGCGGACCCTGGGCAGCCGCGATCCGGCGAATTGGATCGAGAGCGGTTTCAAGTTCTTCGGGATCGAGCGGCAAGGGCACCACGTCATGGGCCCCGGCGCGGACCAGCGCGCGGACCAGCTTCATCGAAGGTTCGTAGGCAGCCGCGATCAAGGGCACGGGACCTTCGGCCAGCTTCTTGAACCGATCGGTCGACCGGTCATCGCCTTCGGTTACCTGAACGACGGCGGCAGCCGCGCCGGACAGAACCGACGGATCGATCGGCGCCGCCGTATCGATAATGACGAGCTCGAGCGGGAAGCCGGCGGCGCGCGCGCCAACCAGCTCATTTGCCTGGCCTTCAGCTCCGGCAAGCAACAGGCGCACCGGTGGAGGGCCAGTGTCGGCCATCCACTGGGCGGTGGGTCGGTCAGGGTTATGCACGCTCATTACTACCTCAGTTCAAAAATTCCGTCTTGGCGGGCTGGCGCATCTTCAATTCGAAAATCCGCAGTCGCCGGTGGTTGAACATTCGCCGTCCTCTAGAGTCAGCGACGCTCTGATGGTCGGCAGGGTCACACTGCCGCCAAACAAGATCAGGGGTTGAAAAGTCATGTTTCGAACTTCGACCGTCGTCAGCGGAGAGACGTCGGGTCCGGTGGGATCGCCGGCATAGCCCAGCCCCACATTCTGATAGATCACTCGCACCTGCGGCGCGGTGATCAGCGGATAGAATCTCTGCATCCAGGTCACGATGGCAGTAAAGGCGGTCGCATTGCGGCCGGAAACGCTGCTGGCGGCCCCGGTCACCGTGCAATTGCCGGTCGAGTCGCACGTGGCGCTGCCGAAGGTCGCATTCGGCACCACATTTCCGCCGGGCAGGCCGTAACCGCCAACGAAATCCGTATTGATGACGTTCGCCACGGGATCGCTAACAACCGCATAGCGAACGCCCATCTGCGTTGCCTTTTCCAGCCGGTTCAGGGTCCACATGTAACGGCCGACATC
The DNA here is from genome assembly GCF_023516505.1 of Sphingomonas brevis. Taxonomy (NCBI): domain Bacteria; kingdom Pseudomonadati; phylum Pseudomonadota; class Alphaproteobacteria; order Sphingomonadales; family Sphingomonadaceae; genus Sphingomonas; species Sphingomonas brevis. The sequence goes on from NZ_JAMGBB010000001.1 coordinate 1,888,391, forward strand.
GATGATCCCGAACAGGAAAAGCAGCAGCAACGGCAGCACCATCGCGAACTCGGCGGCACTGGCTGCGCGTTCATCGCGCGCGATCGAGGCGAGCCGCGCCATCATATGCCGAACACCGTGGCCTGGCTCGATGCGTTGAGCGACAGGCCGCCCGCCGGAATTCCGAACACTCCGGCCAAAGGCGAGTAGGGAACGGAAGCCGCGACGGTTACGCGAGGGACATTCGGTCTCGCGCTATAGATGCCGTCATAGATGCGCGCACCGTCGACGCCTGCATTGGCGTAGCAATCGATGGTGACGGTTATCGTGGAGTTGTTGGTCCAGTAATAAAGCTGTGGCCTGTCTACGCCGGAAACGACCGTGGCCTTTCCGAAGCGCACCACATTCTTGATCTGATCTTCATTTGCCGCTGGGCCGCCGCAGGGCATCGACGTGAAGCTTTGGCGTGCGGCGAAACGAGCGCCATCGCGCACCGCCTTCAAGACCTGATGCTGGTCCCAGAAAAAATTGCCAACCTCGAGCGAGCCGAACATAATCAAGACGAGCAACGGCGCGACCATCGCCATTTCGGCGGCGGCGGCACCGCGGCGATCTGACCAAAGGCGAGGGCGCGCGGTCATCAGCGCACCAGGTACGGCGAGTCGCGCCGTATGATTTGGGCCGCATTGCCGCCTGGAGTGACTTCTCCGATCACTTCCAGGTAGATTTCGTTGCCGCTGTCGCCATTCCCGCGGCCCGGATTGGCCACGCCAGGCTCGACCAGGAACATGTCGACCCATGCCCCGATCTGGACCGGCGTCGATGCGCCATGCAATGACCCGCAGTTGCCGCCAACGGCGACCTGGAGCACGCGGCGATCGCGAGACGGATCGGGAACTGTGGCATTGCACACCGGCGAGCCCCTCTGCCGATCAGTACCAGTAGTATCGTTAGGAATACTATTGTTCGTGATTTCCCACAGATAGGTTTCGTAGCGCGTCCAGGTCGCGGCGTCAGCCGGCGGAGTAACCCCCGCGTGATTCTTGGCCCAATAGTCGCCGCGCGCCCAGACGCCGTCGCCAAAGCGTGGATTGGCGCCAGGGCAAGTCGAGCCGTAGCTGGTGTAATGGCAATTGTCCCGGGGCAAGCCCATGGCCTGAATCGTCTGGCCTGCCGTTTGAAACTGCCGCATCGGGTCGGCACCGGCTGCCTGTACCGGTCTGAATCTATTAGCGGCCGGCACCAGATGCCAGGCGTCGTTGCCATTGTTGTGGCTAGTCCGGGTACCACACCCGCTACCGGACGTCTTGACGAGGTCCTTTGTCACATTCAGGGCTGGCGGACATGCGCTGCCTAGGCATGGCGCAAGCGCCACTCCGGCGCCATTGCTGATGTCGTAAATGTCGAACCTGGTATTGATCGCGACAATCGCTGGCGTCGGCGCGCCCGAGCTGACCGATTGCGGGCCTTCAATCTGCTGGCACTGGAACACCGGGTTCTGGAAGGCGAGGCCGATCTGGGTCGAATTGGCGTCCTGTGGCCCGATATAACCGAAGTCGCCGGGCGCCCAATTGGGACCGCTGTTCGAAACCGCCCTGATTCCATGACCCCTCAGCGCGTTCCAATCCGACACTCCGCCGGTCGGAGGGCAAATCATCAGCGGCGGCACCTTGCATATGGCAGTGCCCAGGCCGGCAACCGCCTGTGCCCTCATATCGCCAGAAGAAAGCGCTCCTACGACCGGCGTGAGCGCATAATTGGCTCGTCTCGTGTCAACCGCGACCTGCACGAAATTGGCATCGGCCATCGTCGTCGCCGGCACAGTCGCCAGCTTGTCCTGGAAAAAGCGGATGCTCGCATCCGGATTGTCCGTGATCACGGTATCGGACGTGCACACATTTGAATCGGCAATGGTTACCGCCAGGCCGCCGCTATCATTGGCCATCACTGTCTGGTTGGTCACAAGCAAGCGCGCCGCCGCGACGGCCCTGGAGCAAGCCGCGGATTCGCCATCCAGCTGGCTGGCAGCCGCTAGGGCCGCCTGGTCCGCGGCGTTCTGCAATTCGGTGTCGAGGCCGGCCATGTGCGCATAATCGAACGCAATTCCGCCGACGCCAATCAGCGCGAACAGGGATAGCGCAACCGTCGGCGCAACCGCCGCCTGCTTATCGCTCCATATCCGGAAGAGACGCCGATTCATGCCTTACCATCCTCAGCTTCCCGGAGCGTTTCCACCGCCGGCGCCGCTGCCGCCGCTGCCGCTGCCGACGCCACCGCCGCTGCCGGCGCTCTCGCGCCGGAGTGCCTTGGTTGTTCCTTTGCGATAACGTTCTGTTGCCTTCTGCGCCTTTTCGCCATTGTCGCCCGGCTGCGCGCCATCCGCCGGGTAAACCGGATCAGGATTGATGGTCTGGATGGCCATGTCGTATCGATGAGCCTCGCCGAAGCCGGGATCGACCGGGGCGCAGCCCGCCGCCGCGAACAGCGCCGCACCGGCCGAAATCAGCATCGCCTTAGAACGCATGGCCATAGTCTTTCTCCAGCTTGGAGGGATCGAGCGCCGCCATTCCCCCTGGCGCCGGCGCCGGCGATGTCTCACCGATCGGGCGGCCGGCAGGTGACGGCTGAGTCGGCGCCAACGGATTGACCCCAACGCCCGTGTCGGGACGGCCGAGCAGGAACAGGTCGACCTCGTCCGGCGCTGTTGCGCGATCGGTCGGCACCTTCATCGCCGCCGCCCGGACCGGCTTGACCAGCCGCGGCGTGACGATGATGACAAGTTCCGTCTCTTCCTTCTGGAAGTTGGTCGAGCGGAACAGGGTGCCGATGATCGGGATCGATCCGAGGACCGGGAACTGCCGAATGGTGTCCTGGAAGTCCCTGCGGATCAGGCCGGCCAGCGCGAAGCTCTCGCCATCGCGAAGCTCGACCGTCGTATGGGCGCGGCGGGTCTGTAGGCCCGGTATGCGGAGGTTGTTGACGACGACCGATGCCGAAGCGTCGATCGAGCTCACTTCAGGCGCCACCTCCAGGTTGATCACGCCGTCGGCAAGCACCGTCGGCGTGAACGCCAGGCTGACGCCGAATTGCTTGAACTGAACCGAGATTGCGCTGTCGCCGCCGCTGTTCCCACTCTGTGCGACAGGAATGGGGAATTCCCCGCCGGCGAGGAAGCTGGCGGTTTCACCCGACAAGGCAACCAGCGTCGGCTCGGCCAGGGTGGTGACAACACCTTTGCGCTCCAGCGCGTTGAACGCGACGTCAAAGTTCAATCCGGCGATCTTGAACATCCGTGTCAGGATGCCGAAGCTGTCGACAATCGAGCCCAATGACAACGTCGGCGCATTGGGTGTGGTAGTCGTCGTGACGTCACCCGTCACCGGATCGGTCGACACGGTGGTCGTGCTGCCGAGCGAGCCGGACAGGCTTGCGCCGCCGCCGATCGCGCCCTGAAAGCCGTGGCTGCCGCTGCCTTCGACAAATGAGCTGAACCCCAGATCCTTGAGCGCGCCGCGCTTGATCTCGGAGAAGCGGACCTCGAGCATCACCTGCTGGGCCGATCCGATCGACAAGAGGTTGATGACCTTGCCCGGCGCATAGGTTTCGGCCAGCTGAACCGCGCGATCCGCCGCCGGCCCTGAGCTGACGATGCCTTCCAGCACAACCGAATCATTGGCGATGCGCGCGCCTACCTGGTCGCCCGGCATCAATTCGGACAATTGCCGCTTCAGCCCGATGACGTCCGGCCCGACCGCAATGTCGACCACCGCGATCAGCATGTTGCGCCGGTCATAGAGGGTGAGGCTGGTGGTCCCCATCTTCTTGCCGAGCACATAGATTGACTGGTCCGACAGCGGCAGCACGTCGGCGATGTCGGGATTGCCGATCAGCGCCTTGGCGAACGGCCGGTCGGAGCGCAGCACCTGGCTCTTGTTGACCGGCACCGCCAGCTCGCCGGCGCGAACGCCGTCGGATTCGCTGACCGAGATCTGTGCCGCGGCCGGAACGGCGGCCGCGAAGGCTGCCGCGCTACAAGCGATGGCCGCGCCAAGCGCCGCCCTTGTCAAAGTCCTATTGAGCATAGCCCCCCACCTCATAGTCCTTCGTGTCGGTTCCCCGTGTGACGCTGATCGTCGACGTGTCCTTGACTGCCTGAACCGCGCGCTGAACGACCGGCGGGCGCGGGCGGCTGACCCGCACGGCCGGAGCCGGTCTGGCCGGCGCAGTGGCCGAGTTCATCGCCGGACCCGCGCCAGGCGGCAGCGATCCGTAATAGGAATAGCGCAAGTCGTTGAGGCTGACCGTCTCGACTTTCGGAATATTCTGCTCTTCGCCCGGCTTGCGCAGCGCCAGGCTGAGCTGGCCCAGCTGCTGGCCTAGCACCAGCTTCTGGGCGTCGAGCGGATTGACCTCCAAAGTGGTCGAATTGGTCGGGCTCGGCTTGCCGTCGGCACCCGCCGTTTGGGTTCCCATCGCGATCACCCGGACATTCTGGAGAAGCACGTCGGTGACCTGCTCGCCCGAACCATTGCCGTTGATCGGCGTGCGAGTGATCAGCACGTCGACCGTGTCGTTGGGTTTGACGAAGCCAGCCACGCCGGACACGTCATTGATCCGGACGGTCAGCGCGCGCATCCCGTCGGGCAGCAGCGCGGCGATCGAGGCGCCCTGCCCGGCGCCCGTGAGGTCCGCCGCAAGCAGCGGCTGGTTGACCAGGATCGGACGCAGCGCGACGCGGCGCTTGCCCGCCGGCAACAGCTCCGCCATCGACCGGTACGACCCAGGCGGCAGGCTTGCCGCGGGATATTGGACAAATTTGACCCGGTCCGGCGTGACGTCGGTGCCATAGGCCAAGGGCATCGAGGCGACCGCGATGCGCACCATGCCGCCCTGCGGCAGCTGCGAGCTGATCTGCCTCTCACGGCCGCTCAAATAAGAGTTGGCGATAAGGACGGCGACCAGCCCCAATACCAGGGCGATGCCGAGCGCAATAAGAGTCTGCCGTTTCACAGCCTGGTCCCCCGCTATCGAAGGCTACGCAAACAATACGCTATTTCGTCCAGCCCACCCAGACGAAAGTACAAGGGCGGCCACACCGAAGCGTGGCCGCCCAACTCACTTAGCAGTCAGCGTTCGGCGAACCGACGGTGCCCGGATCGTTGATGCACGAAGCAGCATCGTCCATGGCATTGCCAATGGCCTGGCTGAGGCCGAGCGCCGCGATGGCAATGACCGCGCCGATAATGGCAAGGATCAGCGCATATTCGGCGGCCGACGCGCCACGATCGTCGCGCAGCATGTTGATGAAAGTCTTCATTATCCGTCCCCTATCAAGTTGATCCCCCCGTCCCAGTGGGACGAATGAGATGTGTCGCACGCCAGGGGAGGCGGACTGATTTGGACTGGCAGGACGCCGATACGCGACAACCCCCGCAATCAAAATTCCACGGCCCCCCAGCCGCTTGACCCCCAAAGCCTCTGCCTGCCTTAACTTTTTGTCAAGCATGACTGTTTAACCCAGATTAACAGCATTTGCTGGCTAAACTGCGTGGATGACTGGCCGAAAACTGCCATTTCTGGGGATGTTGTGACTTATCCACAGCGGTGGATCATTACACCGCCGGAGTCTCGAAACTGGACAGACTCCGTTCCCGGGATCACTGATTATCGAAAGTTAAGGGGTTGGAGGAGCCAGGCGAATGGCTTTCAGGCTTCGATTCGCCTCCCGAGTCGCGGCGCCGGCGCGCCGGAATTAGCAGCTTAGGCCTCGACGCGGTGGCGGAAGGTCACGTTCACCCGCTTCGACAGCAGCAGGTAGGGTAGCCACAGGCAGACGCTGATGAGGACTTTCTTGACGTTGCCGTCGAGCAGGGTGTGCAGCGCGTCGGCCACTGGTCCCGGCAACCCTTCGGTTCCGGCCACGACGCGGGCAATGCCGAGCTGCATCGTAATGTCGATCGCCCAGATCGCCACCAGCAGGCGCGGGAACAAGGGTACCCGGCGCAGTGCGGCGACGAAGGCGATGGTATAGAGGCTGGTCAGCAGCACGACGTCCAACGTCATCATGAAGTGCAGCGTCGACAACCAGGCCGGGATCGTCCCGCTCAGTGCCGGGATCGACGCCAGATATTCCAGCGCCCGCACCGGGACGTTGAGCAGCATTCCTACCAGCAGCGAGACCATGATGCCGCACGATCCGTACAGCCGATGTCGCTCCGCCTCGGTCCGGCTGATCGAACGCCATTTGCCGGCGATCGCCAGCCGCGTCGTCGGCTGCGGCAACAAATGGCCGTCGCGAAACCAGATCAGCGCCAGGCCCATCGACAGCAAGGGCGCGCCGACCACCAGGACATAGGGCAGGAACGTCGAAGCATCTGGCGCGGCGTGCAGCGGACTGGACGCAATGCGGACCGCGCACCCTGCCATCGCCAGCATGAACCAGAAGGTCATGATGCGCGGCAGGCGATCCTCGATCTTCAGCAGCAGCGCGCCAGACTTGGCACGCAGCCTGCGCTGCAGGCTGAGATAGGTGGTCCGGGCTTCGGTCGAAGTGAAAGTCATATGCAGCGGGATATTCGATTAACCTTACTGCACAGTAAAAGCCTGGTTCGCCCGACCGTTCCAATCGAACTTAGCTATGGATTTGATGCCGCACCGGACCGGCATCATATTTGACCTGGGCCCACAGGGCATAACCGATGATCGGCGGCATCCACCAAACACCCGCAATCGCGATCACCGGGGACAGAAACCCGAGCGCGATCGGAATCCGGTGGCGAATGGGCATGGCATGCCATTCGCTAAAAATAAGGAGGCCGAAGCCAAGACAGACAACCGTCATGTCATAGTGGAAGCCGTAGGGCGAAATCAGGAAGGTGGCGGTGGCGGCAGTAAAGACATTGACTCTTTTAGCCAGCAGCAAGGCGCCGGCGATGGCAAAGGCAATCCATCCCCAAAACCCATATCCGATGGCGGGGGTAACCCCGGCGTGGAACCAGCGCTCCATCGCAGTCATTTTTTCTGCGTGAACGATCAGATTCTCGAGGAAGGCGGGCCACAAGGCGAAGCCGAAGGCAGCAACGCTGGCGAGCATCAATCCGATCGTAAGCGCCACCGTTTTCCAGAACGCGCTCCACCTTCGCAGCGACAGGATGCTGAGCAGGCCGACATGCGGCTTCACGGTTAGCAAGGCGACCGCGGCCCACCGGCCCCTGAACGCCAGGAGCCACAGGCCGCCGAACGCCAAGCCGGTTTGCCCAAAGTCCACGCAGATCAATGCCGCTGGCGTCAGTATGGACAGGATTGGCGGAAACCCCTTGGGCAGACATGGCCGCGCCGCCCAATAGAAAAACGCCGCCGTCGCGACGTTCCAGGCCAGATATGCCGGGATATAGGGCAGGATCGCGAAAGGCAGGAACGCAAATAGCGCGTGAGGCGGGTAGGGAAATATCGTCGCCCGGCCGAGGTGCAGTTGATCGGCATAAAGCTGCGTCGCCGTCGCGCTGTAGATTGCTCCGGCATCGCCGGCGATTGCTTGCTTGGCCGCAACCCAAAGTGCCGAGAAATCATATTGGTTCGCCTCACCGGTGAGGATCAGGCAAAGCGGCAGGAGCGCGCCGATGAGCCAGATCTGCAGCGCGGTCGACAGATTTGAATGCGGCCGAAGGGTCGCGGCATCGCGCAATTCGTCCGGGCTCGATTGATCCGTCACGGAAGTATGGCCCTGAAGACGCCAAGGCCTACGGCGCCCAGGACGAAGATGACGAACAGGGCCAGGGCGGCAACGACCAGGCCGATGATGAGGCTGCTCACGCCGAAGAAAAGGGCGATGACAATTCGCCGCCAAAGCGGCCCGGTCCGCGCCTTTTCAATTAAGGGACGGGGCAATAGGTCGGCAAAGACCTGCGCCAGCCCGATGTACAAATGCGCGACGAAATCCCCCATTAGGTCAGGCTATAGCAGCCACGAGTCAATTTCGACCACCAGGCGATTCTCGCGGCTCGCGTTCATTGGCCCCGATTTCTTATTCTGCTGTTGCAATTTGGATCGCCCGAAAGTTTATGTCGACGGAGACGGCAATTGGAAATCTAAACTGGGCCCGCATTTACGTTGTCGTCGGCGGCCGATCCCCAGCTACACCGATTCCGGTCCATCTCGGCTACTCCGCGCCGCTTGGGATCGGCACGGGATTGAGTTCCTCCAGCGGTGCGCGGCTCAGGCGCTTGATATACAGACGTACTGTGAACCAGCAGCCGACTGCGATGATGGACCCGATCAGTCCGTCCAGTGCATAGTGATAACCAAAGTGAACGGACCCCACAAAGATGCAGGCATAAAATACAGCGGCAAGCGCTTTTCGAATTGCGCCATTGGCAACCAGAAAGAAAATAGTAGCAGTTGCGACGTGAACGGAGGGCATAGCGGAAATTCCGCCCCCTCTAACGACGACTTTTGAGTCGAAGGCCAGTTCCAAATAGGACTGAATGAAGCGGAGGCCCCTTCCAGGAGGCAGGCTTTGGTTAATCGTTGATCGCAGTTCTTCAAAACGATGCGCGTATGATGAGTCAACCAAATGCAGGAAAACCGGTCCAGCCGATGACCAGGCGTAAGCTCCCAGAAAACCGACTACGAACCAGGTAAGCAGCACAACTGCAAAATACTCTGCGATAGTCTTTCGTGTGCCGTAGATCGCCACAAACGCGTTGACATAGACAAGCGCCGTCCCCCAGACAAAGGTGTAGCACCAAGCTAATATTCGCGTCCCTGTCGGTCCAATGAACCAGTGTGTTATCCGCCACGGATCGGTGCCAAATAGCCAATGGTCGGCGTTGGCCCAGAACGCGTCCCATCTATAACCTATCAGAAACGGAATTGCGGATTTCGCAACTGTGAATCCGGTCAAAAAGAGCGGGAAAATGACTGCTGGAAGCACCAGATGGTCGAGACGCTCTGGCAGTTGCCGCCGTAACTCTTGGAGCGGGCGATCGGCGCTACGCAACGCCATCTTGGTGGTCTCGATGAAAGCCCACACAAGCAGTGCCAGACATGTGAACCCAACCGCAACTTCGAAATATTCGATCGCGACAAGCGACGTGTCCAACCCGGCGGCAAATGCGGCTGATAGCCCGGCCAAAGCTATCAGCCCGGTCAGTGCTAATGGTGCAAGCAGCACTTGAGCTTTTGACAATTCCCCCATGAATTCCAGAGGATGATACAATTTCTGAATTGATACAATCGCAGGTATCAATCCTCTTTTGAACGGAAACAACGTTTTCTGTGCCATTGACTGGCTTGGAAATTGGGGTGGCTCTTGAGTCATGCTTTCCAACCCTCAAGGATTGAAGTTGACTGAATCCGACTAGAGACAACCCAGCAACTTAGCACCGTAACGACTGCCACTTGCCCCTAAGTACCAGCACGACGCCCCAGATCACATTGCCAGCTAGCTACTAACCCGGTTCAAACTGGCAATGTACTCAACCGCCACCCACTGCGACCTCATGCTGAGGGAATTTGCCATGGAGTGCCACAGTGGGGAATCCCTAACTGGCCGATGCCAGTTCGGACTGCTTCAATTCGCTGGCCTCTCGCCGTTTGAACCAGCTATTGCAAACCCACTGGCAAGCCACGGCTCCACCCGCACCGACGATGCCGTCGATCGCATAGTGCCAGCCGAGCGCGACGGACATCGCCCACATGTAGAGCGCGAACAGCGCGGCGAGCGGGGCCAGCCTCGACCGCTGGCCGCGGAACGCCAGATAAATCCAGGCGACGGTGCCGATGTGCAGCGATGGCATGGCCGAGATGCCGGCGCCGACGCCGAGTGTTCCGCTCGTGTGGAAATTCCACAGATAGCCGGACACCATTTGGGTCACTTGCGGGATATTGTTGCTGAGCTCCGCGAAGCGATCTCCGAGGCCGGCGCGCTGGTAGAAGATCGGACCGGCGGAAGAGAGCAATAACTGGCCGATCGTCCCGAACACCGACCAGATGGCAAAGTAGGCGATGAGCGAGGCCGAACGCTGCGGCGACGGCTTTTGCGCCAGCACCCATACGACCGTCGCCATGATCGCCACCGCCCACAGGAAGCTGTAGGCGCCGGCGTGGACGGTAAGGTCGAACCCCTTGAACAGCCGCCACGGATCGGTGCCGAAAATGGCATGGTCGATATCGGCCAGCATCCCGTCAGCCCAGAAGGGGGCGACCGCGGTAAGCTCGGGCTTGATCCACATGAAGAACAGCATGTCGATGCCGGCCAGCATCGCACCCGCCAGCGCCGCCAGCAGAAATGCCTTCCTGGCCATCAACTGCCCGTGGAGTTCGAAGATCGGGGATTCGACGCCCGCCTTCCTGAGCTTGATGACCGTGATCAGCAGCCACAGCAGGCCGCCGAACAGCATGTAATACATCCAGTTAAGGAAGCGGCCGAAATAGGCGGGGATATGGTCGTAACCCGCGATCGGCAGCAGGATCAGCGCGGCCAGGCCGAGGCCCGCGGTCATGACCGCGCTGGGAATCAGCCAGTCGCGTTCGCGCGGGTTGAGCGCGGCGGCAAATTCCGTCGGATCGACCGACTTCATATTGCCGCCAATGTCGATTGGGGAGCCAGCTTGGCCGGAGCGACCATTGGCGCGGTCGCCTTCCAGCAGGCCCAGGCCAGCGCCGAGCCGATGATGCCGTCGAGGGCGTAGTGATAGCCGAAATGCACCGAAGCCACCCAGATGATGAACCATAGCATGATTGCCGGGGCCCGCCACCACGTCCGCCAGCTCAGGATTACCAGGAAGGCGCAAACCCCGAGATGCATCGACGGCATCGCCGAAATGCCCCCGGCGCGGAACGCCTCCCGACGATCGAACGCTTCGCGCAGATATTGCTGCGACCCGAGGATCGGATCGTCGGCCGGCAGCAACCTGGTAAGCGACTGGTGGAGCGGATCGAAATGCTCGCCCAGCAACGGATCGACCAGGTCCGCGAAGATCGGCCCTGCCGAAGAGAAGAGCGACGCGCCAACCACCCCGACCACGAACCACGTCGACATCATCGCCGTATAGGCGCGAGTGACGTGCCGGGGATCCGCCGAAAAGGCATAGAGCGGAAGCGCCAATCCAAGCACCAGGCCCCAGCCGAAGGTGTATGCGGAAACCAGGTATCCGGACCCGGTCGGCCCGATCAGCGCATGGGTCACGCGCCACGGATCGCCGTTGAACAACAATGCGTCGGCGGCGGTCCAGAAACCGTCCCACTGAAATCCGGTGAACAGCGGAAAGCTGGTCTTCGCGACGGTGAAACCGGTCATGAATATCGGAAAAATCAACGTCGGGAGGAGAAGGATTAAAAGGCGCTCGCGAACCATTGCTGATACGGCGGTGACCGGGCCAACCTTGCGCAGCGCCGGCTCGCGCAGCCATGGAATGAGCATCCACGGAATGACCGCGACGATGGCGGCCCAGATGCCGACCTCGACATAGGCCGACAACAGGCGGGTCCCAGCGACGCCGCCGGCAATCGCCATTAGCAGTGCGACGGCAAAGGTCGCCGCGCAGACCACGCAGGGCAGCACCATTTCCCGGGCGTACTTCAGGTCCACGCGATTCCTCCCACGAGCACCCGCGTAAATTGATCGTGGTTAAGGGATCGATAATTCCGGGTATCAATGTTTGCAGCGATCCGCTTGCCCTGGGCCGGCCGTTGTGGCTCGCGTGGGCGGATCTCGCCGTATTCGACCCAAAGCGGCCGTTAGCGGAATGACCGAGTTCAACCCATCGCGCACATGGCGACCGTCATCCGAACAACGGGAAATGCATCGTTGGCATGACTGCGATGATTGATTGATATTCGCGTTCGGCGGCACATTTTTCCTACGTTGAGGTAGATGATGGGCTGACGGGTTCGGTCTGATGCTCAGAGCCTGTAATGTTGAAGCCGCGCTCCCGGGTTTTGACGGGACCTCTCGCTGGAGAAACTTATGTGCCTTCTCGCCACCCTGGCCCTTTGCGCCGCCACGATGACGCCTTCTGCGTCCATTGCGCCGTCTGCAAACGGTCGTGAGGCTGCGGCGCTTACCCACGCCATGGCTGGGTCAAAGACACCCGGCATGGCTGTGCTGGAAATTCGCAATGGCTTTCCTCAGGTCGAAGCCGTGAGCGGCAAACGGCGCATCTCCCGTCCGGATCCCGTGAAGGTAGGCGACCGCTGGAATTTGGGCTCCGACGGCAAGGCTATGACCGCCACCATGGTCGCCAGGTTGGTGGAGGAGGGCAAGTTGCGCTGGGATACACCCCTCGCCCAGCTCTTGCCGGAACTGGCGGCTGACATGCAGCCACAATATCGGGACGTGACGCTGCTTGAGCTGTTGTCGCACCGGGCTGGTCTGCCCGAAAATCATGACGATCTGCCGTACTTCTACACCTTTCTTGATGACAAGCGGCCGCTCCCGACGCAGCGCCTGGACTATCTCCACAAGGCGGTGGCCGATGCGCCGATTGCTCCGGCACGTGGCGAAATGCATTATTCGAACACCGGGTTGATCCTGGCGGCCGCAGTTGCCGAACGTGCCGCCGGAAAGCCGTTCGAACAACTAATGTATGAAGAGGTCTTCGGACCACTTGGCATGAAGTCGGCGACATTTGCCCAGCCAGTGAAACCGAACGAGCCTGTCGGCCATGTGGACGGCCGGGTTGCCGACCAGCCGAAGGATTCGAACCCGCAAATGTTCATGCCTGCCGGAGGCGTGCGAATGAGCATTGCCGACTGGGCGCGCTTCTGCATTGACCAGATGAACGGCGACCAGGGACACGGCAAACTGCTCAAGCCAGAGACATACAGACTGTTGCATACAGGGCAGGGTGCTACGCACAGTGCGCTCGGCTGGGGCGTGGCCGCGACGCCGCTCGGGCGGCAGGGACCCGCGCTGACTCACAATGGCTCCGATGGCAACTGGTATGCCATCGTTGTTCTGTTCCCGAAGACTGGCAATGGCCTGCTCGTTGCCGCCAATGCGGCCGACAGCATGGGAGGTGACAAGGCAACGCTGGCGGTTGCGCGCGAGTTGATCGAAGACCTCGCTCCGCCGAAACTCACTGAACCTGCGCCAGCCCTTTAATAAGCTAATGACCGCTTTCCACCCATTGCGGTCATTAGGTCGACCGCCCGGAGTATCGCGTCCCGCCGAGCTTTGATAATCTCGGGCCATGAACACACCGTGGGGGTCTAAGAAAGAGCAGCCGGACCGGCCACCCGATTGGCCGATTCAAATACAAGCCACGGACTTTGACGGTCCCGCCAGACCGCTGGTGCGGGGGCGCGTCGTTATCATTTGGGGCATGGCTAAGCCGAGTTAGGCTTGCCACCTTATTTGATCATTCAACCAATTTCTGCCTCTGGGACGGCACCATACGAATGCCCAGTCGTTGCACATGTTGGTTTGGGGAACTCGTGCCAAATGATCGCGTCGTTAAAGTAGGGCTACTCCCGGAAAGCGGATTAGATCTGCTCGGCGACGCATTTGCACGACTTTGGCCTGTCCAAGACGACCCGTCCTTTGACGACTTATTGATCGTCATCGACATGCAGCCAAAATGTTCATCCCGGCGCTTGCGTATCGGGAAGCCCGCACCGTCCAAATCGCCTAAAGAACGGGCCAATAGTAATGCCCTGCACAATCACGGAAAACAGAACGACGACGTAGGTTGCCGCGAGGATGATTGTGCGTCCAGGTCCCAGCGGAAGAGACAGCGCCAACGCAACCGAAATGCCGCCGCGCATCCCGCCCCAAAGCAGAATCGGCAGTGATAACCCATCAGTAGGGGCCAGCCACCGGATTGCGGCCAACGGTGCAGCGACAGATAGCGTCCGCGCCAGCAGCACCAACGGGACTGCAATTGCTCCCACCAGCAGAAGCCGGGCATCTGGAGCAATCGCGATGAGTTCCAGCCCGATCAGCAGGAAGAGGATCGCATTCAACAGCTCGTCGATAAGTGCCCAAAATTTGAGCACATGGTCGCGCGTCTCTTCGCTCATGGCGAGGGCTACACCGGCATTGCCGATCAACAGTCCAGCTACGGCCATCGCGACCGGTCCGCTAACATGGAGCCAGCTCCCAAGGCTGTAACCGCCCATGACCATCGCCAGGGTAATCATCAGTTCGACGTTGTATTCGTCGATGCTGCGCATTGCCCAAAATCCAATCGAACCGACCACCAGGCCCAATATGACGCCGCCTCCCGCTTCAAGGGCGAACGACTGGATGGCGGATGCTGCCGTGAAGGTTTCTGACCCAGTTGCCGCTGCCAGCAGAATGGCGACAACTACAACTCCAACGCCGTCATTGAACAGGCTCTCGCCAGCCACCGTTGCCTGCAATGTAGGCGGACAAGCTGCGCGCTTCAGGACCCCCATGACGGCTACCGGATCGGTTGGACTGATCAATGCTCCAAACACGAAGCACCAGGAGAGCGGTAACGGCACACCAAAGGCGAGGGTTAGAAAGTAAAAGCCGCCCCCGACGATCAGTGTGGAAAGCAACACACCAACCGTGCTCAATACTACGATCGGCCAACGGCCTTTCTGCATGTCTCCCCAATCGACATGCAATGCGCCAGCAAACAGCAAGAACGAGAGCATCCCGTCCATGAGTGTCGTTTCAAAGTCTATTCCATTCAGGAAGGTCGCTACCATGGCCGACAAATCGCTGGCCGGGAGGACGTAATCGATTGCGATGACCAGCAGAGACGCAACTGCGCCCATGACTGTCATCGCCACCGAAGACGGGAGGCCGATCAGCCGATGATTGATGTAGGCCAGCACGGCAGTCAGGACTACCAGGATAGCAGCGGCGTCGAACGCGCTCAGGGCGAAACCATGCATCGTCGTCTGATGTGCCCAATGACCCAGCAAAAGGCCAGCCAACGGCTTATTAACCGCCCAAACCTGCTACCGCTAACGACCGCTCTCCACCCATTCCGGCCAAGACCGAAATCGACGTGATCAGAATATGAAGCTACGTCTCCAATATGATTGATCCAAAGATTGCCCCGCTTTCAGGCCAAATTCGTGCATCAACTGCGGGCGATGGTAACAGGGTTGTATCCATCTGGCGCGATGCCGTGGATGCCACCCATCATTTTCTGACAGTTTCCGACCGGCTGGCAATCGACGTGGCGGTTCGAGATTTCCTGCCAAGCGCACCGATGATGCTGTGGGTCGATGACCATGACGTGGCGGTTGGGTTCATGATCTTGACAGAGTTTCGAATGGAAGCGCTGTTCGTCGATCCGTCGAAGCATGGAATGGGGATCGGCCGGCGCTTTGTCGAATACGCCCTAGAGAGACACCCC
This sequence comes from Sphingomonas brevis, assembly GCF_023516505.1. Lineage (NCBI taxonomy): Bacteria > Pseudomonadati > Pseudomonadota > Alphaproteobacteria > Sphingomonadales > Sphingomonadaceae > Sphingomonas > Sphingomonas brevis. The sequence goes on from NZ_JAMGBB010000001.1 coordinate 1,903,708, forward strand.
ACCATTACGACTGAAGTCAACGAGCAGAATCATCAAGCGCGCCGATTCTACGATGGCGTTGGATTCGAAACGGTCGGGCGCTCCGAACTGGATGAGGAGGGTCGGCCCTATCCGCTTTTGCATTTGCAATTGCGCCGATCGGCCTATCAACCGCGCTCGCAGCCGCATCGTATCGTTTAGGCAGCCAACCGTTGGTCAGGAGCCTAAGCTGCCCTTGGCAAACGCTAATGTCCGCTTTCCACCCATTGCGGCCATTTTGCCGGCAACTCCCAGGTTACGTTTCCGAATAACTCCATCCGGATCCATCCCGAACCAGAACAGCGGCGCTGTATCCATTCGGCTCCGGCATTACGTCATGGACAGCGCTCCAGAGTTCTATCCGATCGGGAACTAGACGTGCGAAAACCGTAGCCGGATCCTCGGGTCCACCGGGATTCCAGCGATAGTGACCCGGCTGCCAGATGGCCCGCTTCAATTCGAGATCCTCGACGATTTCGGCCCTTCCGACCAGAGTGACATAACTCTTATCGGCGTCGTGCTGATAAAGCAGCGTCATTCGGCCAGTACTTTCGATCTCGCGGACTTTTCGACATCTCCGGTTTGTCATCACATCGACCCTCCAGTCATCCCGCATGGGAAGTGGCTGTACGACGCGCGCGTTTAGATCGCCTGCTTCCGCCTGCGTTACCGCTACGCAGAAGGTAAGCTCATCAATCAGCTTGCGGGCCAGGTCTAGGAGCCGTTCTATTTCCATGTGCTACGCTAAAAATTGATCGGCTGACGTAACAGGGTTGAAGCCAGTGGCATAATTTCCGCTTTGCACCCATTTCTGCCATTAGCTCGATCTCGAGAATCAGTGACGGCTCTCAAAAGTCAGAGCGACGCGTTCCGAGTGCCACCCAATAGGGAGCGCAGTCAGAAAAGCGGATATTCTCAAGGCCGCTTCGCTCCATCATTGCCCGGATTTCCGGCTTGGTGAAGCGCTGCTCCAGCCTCGTTCCAAACCGGTCGAGAGCGTCAGTGCGCATCGTGTAGAAGCTCAGGTTTCGATACCAGTTGAGCGGGATGGAGGAAGGGTCTCGGCCTGACTTCTCGACGATCCTAGCAGTGCGTGCGAGCGGCCAATAAGTCGTTGCGGCGATCACTGCTGCGACGCCTTTCCGAGCGGGAAAGGGGAGCTTGGAAACGACGCGTCTCCCAATGTCCGATCCGCGCCACAGCGATTGGAACCAGAGCGGGCGATTGTCGAAGCGATAGTAGATGTAGAGCAAGAACTGGCCGCCGCGCCTGACCTTGCCAACCGCATTGCGCAGCGCCGCCTCCGGGTCCGGGATGTGATGGAGGACGCCAAGGCTGTAGCCGAAATCCTGGCTGCCATCGGCCAATGGAATGTCGTCGGCCGACGCGCGATGGAAAGTGACGTTGGGGCAGTCGGCAAGGTTGCGCCGGGCGACGTCGATCGCGTCGGACGGGTCGATGCAGTGCAGCTTGTCGCACCGCGGCGCGACGAATCTTGCCCAGCGCCCCGATCCGCAGCCGAGGTCGAAGCCTTCGCTGAGATCGGTGAAATCGAACATCGAGAAATAATCGCCGAACATGCTGCGGGCATCGTCGTCGCTGAGCACGGACTGGTCGAACGAATGCCACTCACGGCCAAAGCCCTCGACAGTTGCATGATCGATATTCTGCACGGCGAGGTTCCTATCGGCGGGCTGCCCGGAAACTTCAAGGAACAAGCACCGCTACCAATTAAGGGCGGCAGGCGATGCGCTTTCTGGCGGCTCTCCACCCATTCCGGCCATTAGAATCTGCCCTGGGAAATCGATGGAAGTCTCCACTTCGGACCTTTGCCGTTTCGTCCATCAGAGCATAGTGCGAGTTAGTCTGACAGCACCCTAGCCGGAAGTCCGCCATCGTTTTGGAATGAGATCGATGATCGCTTGCGCTGCGCGGGAGTCTCAGGTCCGAATCCGATGCTTCAAATATGGATGCAACGTGCCAAGTGACGATTCGCTGACTTCAAACGAATTGGTGAAGGAAGCCCAGCGGACGACACAATGAATCAGGAGAAACTCACCATCGCCTCACGGCAGGTCTCGCCAGACCAGATCGGCGAGTTGGAAGACCGGTTCTACGAATTCAACGCGGCCCGAACCGGCCATCGCGACTACGCTCAACTCGCATTCGTTGCGGAAGCCGCTGGCGCGGCCGTGGGCACAATCGCTGGCTTCACCTGGGGAGGCTATTGCGAGTTGCGGCAGCTTTGGATTGACGAGGATCATCGGAGCAAGGGCCTCGGCCGGCGTTTGATCACAACGGCGATTGAGGAGGCCAGGAGCCGCGGATGCGTCGCGATCTATCTTGCGACCTATTCGTTTCAGGCTCCCGGCTTTTACAAACGCTTTGGTTTTGAACCCGTGGTTGAGATTGAGAACAGGCCGGTCGGCCACAGCGACTTCATCATGCGGCTAGCGCTTTAGATGGAGTCCCGCCCGCCAATAGTTTCGACGCGGCGGCAGCTTCTCACGCTGGTCGCAGTTGCGGCGTCGCCTGGCCCGTTGTTCGGCCACCCACCGCGCCGCATTCGGGCGATCGCCTTCGATGGCTTCGTGCTATTCAGTCCTCAGACGATCGTGAAGCGCGCGCGCGAGGTGGCTGGTGAAAAGGGCGATGCCCTGGTCTCGGCAGCCTCCGGGATGCTGTTTGGATATACTTGGTATTATACGAGCGCACGCAAATACGCCGGGTTCGACGAGCTCGCTGAGGATGCTTTCAAGTCAGCCGCCCAGAGCCTTGGCCTCAACCTCAGCAACACTGATCTCGAACAGTTGGTCGAAGGTTATTCAAATCTCGAGCTGTGGCCGGATGTGCCCGGTGCGCTCCAAACGCTGCGGCGTCATAATGTCCGATTGGCGATGCTCTCCAACCTTTCGGAGCGAGCACTCATGTCGAACCTTCGTACCAATGGGGTCGATGAACATTTTGAATTCGTTCTCAGTACGGACGCAGCGCGGCAGTATAAGCCAAGCCCGAAGGCTTATGACCTCGCCGTACGGGCTTTCAAAATTTCCAAAAGCGAGATTGGCTTCGCGGCGTCCGCGAGCTGGGATGCATCGGGCGCAACCTGGTTCGGATTTCCGAGCATTTGGGTGAACCGCAATGGACTTCCGGCCGAGCAAGCCCATGCCGTGCCGACCGTCATCTCCAGTGGGATGGACGGGGTACTTCGGCTGTCAGGCCTGCAGACGCTCTAGCTTAAGTCGTAAGCGCGCGGAGGCGCTCCATCGACGGGCGTGCCCCGACGGCTGCCGCCCAGCGGCTTAGTGCGGCATACTGAGAAAGGTCGACGGCCCCGAAAGCGGTGAAGGCAGACACGCCTAGAAATGCGGTGATGTCGGCAACAGAGAAACTATCGCCGACAATGAACAAGGTTCGTTCGAGCTGCTCATTGAAGGCAGCCAAGGCTCGCTGAGCTCGGACGGCCAGCACGACGGCCCATTCGGGATGCTGCTCGACGTGACCGACGAACATCGGATGCGTCTGGTGGACGTATTCGATGGCGGGGGCGTAGACGAGGAGTTCCGCACGTCTTTCCCAAAGCTCGACCTGGAGCTGCTCGTCTTCAGAGTCGCCAAATAGTCCGGTGTGCCATTGGCGATGCAGGTGGCGGCAGATCGTCAGCGATTCAGAGATCATCTCCCCCGAATCCGTTTCCAGCACCGGCACCGTTCCAAAAGGGTTGATCTTGAGAAACGCGGGTGAGCGAGTGTCCGAAACCTCAACCTCCTGGAGCGCGTGGCCGCATTCATCGAGAAAGATCTGTACCTTGAGCACACTCGGCGCCGGCGTCTTCACATGGAGTTTCATCGAGCCCTTCAATCTATGCGGCAAGCGTGGTCAGGACGAGTTCGAATTCAATCGCATCGTTGAGCGGGATGCGGCTATCTTCAGTATATTTCGGGTAACCATTCTCCACGGTGAATGCATCGCGGACAATTTGCGACGCCCGGAATCCGTGACGGAGATAGAAACGGATGGCGTTCGCATCGGCGATAGACGTCGATACCCTCAGACTCTTCGCCTTTTGCATGCGGCAGTAGCGAACCACCTCCTTCATAAGCGTTCCGCCAATGCCTTGCCCTTGGCGCCACGCGACAACGGCAATGCTTTTGAGCTCGAAGACATCCTGAGCTTCGGTTTCAAGGATTAGGGCTTGGCCCAGCGGCTGGCCGAACTGTGAGGCAACTAGGACCTCACCACGGTAGAGATACAAGAGAATCTGCCGGTTGGAGTCGTCCGCGAGTTGGAACAATGACATGAGCTCCCGGCGATCACGCCGAAACGGCGAGCACCAGATTCGATCCGCTGCTGATTGGAGAAGCATAACTAGATCGAGGTCGTCAGCTGGACCAGCCAATCGGGTGCCGCTTGGACGAACCGAGCTTCGATGATCCGATCAAGACCGCTCAGAATCAGAATGCTCACGACGAGCAAAATCACCCCAAGCGCCTTCTTGGCGATCTTGGCGTTGGCCGCGAGACCGTGCCTCATGCGTTGAAACAGGCTTCTGCCCAGTAGGGCAATACTCAGCAAGACCGCCGCAATGCCGGTGGCGAAGGATGCCATCGTCAGCGCGACGCTCGAGAGCTGCTGCCCTTGGGCAGCGAGCGCAATTGCCGCGCCCAGCGTTGGGCCGACGCACGGACTCCACACTAGTCCAAGCAGTACGCCAATCGCCGCTTGGCCCCAAATGCCGCCATTGTCGAAGGCCTGCTGCCGATCGCCCGCCCAAGCCACAAGCGGCGAGGCCAATTTAGCGACAAGATCCTGGAGTCCCGGAATTATGAGGAAGATGCCAGCTGCGCCGAGAATCAGCGCACCACTTGCCCTTAGGTGATCAGCGTCGACGCCGAGACGAGTGCCGAATGCTGCGACTATGAACCCGACGATTGTGAAGCTCGCGATGAGACCGACGGCAAGCGCCAAGGCGCCAAACCGGTGCTGCTGTCCCGCGGATGCGAGCACCACCGGGACGAGTGGCAGGACGCACGGCGAGAGTATGGTGAGAGCTCCGGCAACAAACGCCAGGAGCGGGTTGAAAACCTCGCCGGACATTTGGGGCTAGCGAAGCGCCGACGCAATGAGTGCGGTCACCTTTTTTGGGTCCGCATCATAAGCGAGGCGGGCCGTTTCACGCCGACCATGGAAAGCGATCAGCGTTGATTGCTTTTGAGCTCCGAAGCTCGTCCACAATGGCTTTTGCGTATCATAGTCGATCGTGAGGACGGTGACGTTCCGAAACACCGGAGTGGACAGCAATTTGCTGATGGTCGTTTCTTGGGCTCGGCAAATTGGGCACCAGCTCGCATGCACGAACACAATCGTCGGAGCGTCCTTGGCCTGGAGCGCCTGAAAGGCCGCTCGGTCGAAGTTACGAATCTCGCCAGCACTCGCTGGGGCGGCGGCCATTACGATTGCTGCGACGGCCATGGAAAAGAAGGCTCGCATGTCAGTACCTCATGCTAGAATTATGAAGCTGCGCTGGCCAACAGGGCAGGCCAGTTCAGCGATCACCGCGGGTGGCGACTGCAGGTGAATTCGTGAAAGAAAGCTCGACGGTCACAAAATTCTCTGAAGGGACTGTGACCAAACGTGGCGGTGAGGCGAATTCAGTGTCGGGAATCGATGTGATTGCGCGCGAAGCTGAACTGAGAGCACGCATGATCCGCGCGCTTGATGGCGACGCCGCGGCTTATGATGCGCTGCTGCGCCTGTTGGTGCCACAGCTGCGGGCCTTCTTTAACCGGCGGGTCCAAAGCGAGGACGTTTCGGAGGACCTCGTGCAGGAAACTTTAATTGCCGTGCACACCAAGCGGTCGACCTACGATCGGGCGCGGCCTTTTTCGGCGTGGCTCTATGCGATCGCGCGCTATAAAATGGCGGACCACTTCCGACGATCATATCGGCTGATGCCATCCGAGTATCTTGACGAGCAGATTGCTGCTCCTGACTTCGAGCTTGCCAGCCTCGCGTTGATCGACGTTGACCGATTGCTCGGCGATTTGCCCGTGAAGCAGCAGGCTGCAATCCGCGCCACGAAAATCGAGGGATTGTCACTGTCAGAAGCTGCTGCCGCGGCAGGCATCTCCCAGTCGGACGCCAAGATGTCAGTGTATCGCGGGCTCAAGCGTCTATCCGCACGAGTACAGGGGAAAGTGAGATGACTTCCGTGCAGCGTCCAACCGACGAATTGGTCCAGTCTCTGGTGTCGGGGCTCCGGCCGGTGCCGCGGGCGGCCGTTGCGCTTCGATTGGCGCTTGGAGCGACAGCGGGAGCGGCGATTTCCGTCGTCCTTCTGATATCCATCGTGGGAATGAGGCCAGACCTAGGCGTGGTTGTTAACTCGGTCCGCTTCTGGTCGAAGGCATCCTATATGATCGTCACGGCCGGGATTTCCCTGCTTGTCGCGGCACGCCTGGCTCGTCCCGGTTCGAGCACGAACATCCTGTGGCTCCTTCCAATCCCGCTGTTGATTTATCTTCCCGCGGCCACTTTTGAGCTGGTCCGGACCACCCCTGCAGACCGCATGGCATTGGTTCTCGGCCATGGTTGGCAGCTGTGCACCTGGTTGGTTCTGGCTCTCTCCATTCCGATCTACGCCGGCCTGTGGTGGGCCTTCCAATCATTCGCGCCGACCCGCATGGAGGCGACGGGTGCAGTCACTGGCCTCTGCGCGAGCGCGATCGCCGGAGTCATCTATTGCCTTCATTGCCCGACTGACACTGCCGTGTTCGCATTGGTCTGGTATACCCTAGCGTTTGCTGTCGCGGCCATTGTCGGTCGCCGGTTTGGGCCACGACTTTTGCATTGGTGAATGAATGTAACTTTTGTCGCTGCTCCGACGAAATCCTGATGCCGGTTCGGCATCAACCCATTTCGTGGAGTTCAAGCGACCATGTCCTATCTCAAACCTACCCTGAGTATCGCCGCCACGGCAGCCGTACTGGCCCTCAGCGCGACGGCGCCGACTGCTCCCGCCTTTGCCGCCAAGAGCGCGGAGGTGGCGCCATGCTACGGAGTCAATGACTGTAAAGGGCAGTCCGACTGCAAGACCGCCAAGAACGAATGCAAGGGGCAGAACTCCTGCAAGGGTCAGGGCTTCAAGGACCTGACCAAGGATCAGTGCGCCAAGGCAGGTGGCAGTCTGACGCCGCAAAGCTAGCTTCCTAAGCCCAGCTCGTCTGAAAACGAGCTGGGCCCTTTCCCAAGAGATCACAGTAATGATCAGCGAAGGCCAACCACGCCTTTTCGGCCTGGGGCTGCGCAAGCCTCACTACCGACAGTTTGCCGAAGGCTCCGTGCCGGTCGATTTTGTCGAGGTCATCTCGGAAAACTTCATGGTTGAAGGCGGACGACCGCTTGTCACCCTGTCCCGGGTCCGAGAACATTATCCCGTCGCGCTCCATGGCGTTTCGATGTCGCTGGGGTCAGTTTCGGGATTGAATGACGTCCACTTGGATCAGCTCCAATTGCTAATCGACCGGGTGGATCCGCTCTTCGTTTCGGATCATCTCTGTTGGACCGGATACGAAGAGTTCAATTCGCATGATCTGCTTCCACTTCCCTATACCGACGAAGCGCTGAGCATTGTTGGGCGAAACATCGTCAAGGCACAGGAACGTCTCGACCGACAGATCCTGATCGAGAACCCGACAAGTTATGTGACTTTCGATCACTCGTCGATGACCGAATGGGAGTTCATCCGCGAACTCACCCAACACACCGGCTGCGGCTTGCTGCTCGACGTCAATAACGTGTTCGTGAGTGCAATGAACCATGGGTTCGATGCACTGCATTACCTCGAAGCCCTAAGAGGCTGCGACGTCCGCCAAATTCATCTCGCGGGTCATGACGATACAGGTTCGCTCCGGATCGACACCCATGACCGGGACGTCTGTGCCGCAGTCTGGGAACTCTATTGCTTAACGATCGCACTTTTTCCGCAGGCGGCGACCATGATTGAGCGCGACGACGAAATTCCGCCGATCGAGTGGCTGTTGGCCGAGCTCAATCAAGCGCGGTCGATTGCGGGTCGAGCCGCAGCCTTGGTGAGCTGATGAGGCTCCGGGACCTCCAGCGGGAATTCAGCGAATGCCTTCGCGACGGTCGCGCGCGGCATAAATTGCCAATCGTCGGTGATGGGCTGCGCGTCTACCGGAATAACTATCGGGAGCAGCTTCGTTCAGCACTCAGAACGGGATTTCCCTATCTGGCACTCTGGCTTGGAGATTCGGAGTTCGAGCGCGCTGCCGATGCGCATATCGCTCTTCAGTTTCCGGCGAGCTGGACCTTGGATCATTATGGATATGACTTCTCCGCGACGGTCCAGGCGCTATTTCCTCAAGACCCCGAAGTTCCGGAGCTTGCGTGGCTCGATTGGGCGATGGCCGAGGCGCTTGTTGCCGAGGATGAGGCGCCTATCGACACGGGTCACCTCACGCAGCTCAATTGGGATGATGCACGCATCATTTTCGTATCGTCCTTGAGGACTTCGGAAGCGCGGTCCAATGCCGCCGACATTTGGTTGGCAATCGACGAGCAATCGCCCCCTCCACCTGCGGCCATCTTGTCAGAAAGTCATGCCTATATTGTTTGGCGCCGCGGACTCCTGCCGTGCTTCAGGTCGGTTCCGATCTGGGAGTTTCAGGTCGTCTCGGCGCTTAAGGATGGCTCCAGTTTTGCCGATGCATGCGAGATCCTCCGGCTTAGGTTTGGTACCGAAGGCGCAATTGGCTCCGCTAGTGACATGCTGGCTCGCTGGCTTAGCGATGAGCTCATCACGCGCGTTGAATCAGGAGTGCTGGGCGAAGTGTAGCCATCGGCAGGTCGAGCACGAATTAGCTCCTAGGAGCGCATACCTTGTGGCCCCCTTGGCTAGCGCTCTCGACGCAGCTGAGCACTGTCTCAGCTGCGTCCCCCCGCACTCAGGAATTGCAATTCTCCGCCCCCAGAGACATTCCTAATGGCCGCAATGGGTCGAAAGCGGTCATTGCATTGGGAGCTTTGTGCCGTACCCTACCCACATGTGGGGGCTTCGGTTTCGCAGGCTGATCTCGTGGCTAGTGCTGATAGGGGCGTCGGCAGCCTATTGGGCCGAACTCGCGCCGTTTCTGCACACCAAAAAGCAGTACATCGATGCTTTCATTATTTTCGTGGTCTTGTTCTTCGGCGCACTCGCGGCATTGGTATTTGTCTTGCGGCTGCCAACTTCGAAGGAGGGACCGACACCTAGAGTGATCCCGAGATTGGAAGAGTCCTAGCAGCCGCAATAGGTGGATAGCGGACATAGGCGAACCCAATAAATCTTTGCGGGTTCGGGAATAAACTGTCCGCCGGCCGAGTCACTGGCATCGACACTTTGAAACGAAGGTCGATGCTATGTCTGGAATTGAAGAAGACCGCCGCGATTTCCTGAAATGCATGGCGTGGGCGGGAACTGGCGCGCTGTTCGCGTTCACCGGGGGCGTCGGCAGCTCGATGGGCCTCGACCATGCCCTGGCTGCGCCGCTTCGGAATATGGCCGCAAAGCCTTTCACGTTCGTCCAGCTGAGCGACAGCCATATCGGCTTCAACAAGCCGCCCAATGCAGATGCCCGCGCAACTTTCGGCGAAGCAATCGCGAAAGTGAAGGCGCTTCCGGCCCAACCTGATTTCATCATTCACACCGGGGACGTTTCACAGCTCTCGCGCGACGAGGAGTTCGACGACGCCGAACAGATGTTGAAGGCGACGGGTCTTCCGGTGTTCTTCGTCCCAGGCGAACATGACATGCTCGACCCCGATGGCGGCAAGGCCTTCCTCAATCGCTTCGGAAAGGGATCGAAGGGCGCGGGCTGGTACAGTTTCGACCACAAGGGCGTCCACTTCGTTGCTCTCGTCAATGTCGCCGACCTGAAGCCGGGCGGCATGGGCAACCTCGGCGCCGAACAGCTCAAATGGCTGGCGGCGGACCTTGCCGGGCGGCCGTCTTCGACCCCTATCGTCGTCTTCGCGCATATCCCGCTGTGGACGGTTTACGCCGACTGGGGATGGGGCACGGATGACGCCGCCGAGGCGCTGAAGCTCCTTGCACGCTTCGGTTCGGTCACGGTCCTCAATGGCCACATTCACCAGATCACGCAGAAAGTGGAAGGGCGCATCGCCTTCCACACCGCGCGATCAACCGCCTTTCCGCAACCGGCTCCCGGCACTGCGGAGTCTCCAGGGCCGCTCAAGGTCCCTGCCGAACAGCTCCGCTCTATGCTTGGAATCACCGACGCGATGTTCGTGCGCGGTCACGACCGCATCGCACTTATCGACTCCACCCTTTCCGCCTGACCCCACAGGAGAACCCATGACTCGCGCATTCAAGATTCTAACGTTCCAAGCATCTACCCTCCTTGCCGGCATCCTGATGCTGTCGGCGGTGGCGGACATGGCGAAGGCCGCTCCGTCACAGCCGGCCGCAGTCGTGACGATCGGCAACTTCACCTTCAAGGCGCCGGTCGTGACAGTGCAGACCGGAACGACGGTCACTTGGACCAACGACGACGATATCCCGCACACGGTCGTGTCAAAGGATGGGGTGTTTAAGTCGAAGGTTCTCGATACCGGCGACCGTTTCTCCTTCACTTTCGCCAAGTCGGGTCAATTCGGCTATTTCTGTTCGCTGCACCCGCACATGACGGGCACGATCGTCGTCAAAGCGTGAGGCACGGGAACTGGTCGTGAGACTGTGAAGACTTTCAGTCATTTGCTCTTCAGAGCACGCTCACGGGCCAGCGAGAGTTCGGTGCTGGGTGTCCCCCGGCCCGATGCCGGCCAAGCCGACAGATTCAGGCAGCTCATCCTGCCGCACCTGGACGGGGCTTATAATCTCGCATGCTATCTGACGCGGGACCCGGTGCTCAGCCAGGATGTCGTGCAGGATTCGTGCCTGCGCGCCTTCCGTGCCTTCGCCCAGTTCCGTGGCGGATCGGCGCGGGCTTGGCTGTTCACGATCGTGCGCAATTGCTGCCGGACGGCGCAATCCGGTCAAAGCGGTATGCTCAGCCTCGTCATTCACGAAAGCAGTCTGGACGAGGAAGTGGCGGTTGCGCTCAACGAGCGAGCTGACCCTTCGCCGACGCCGGAAGAAGAGGTCATCCGCAAGACCGAGATCAGCCAGCTGCGCGCCGCAATCGAGGCCATGCCGGAGCCGTTTCGCGAAGCCATTGTCCTGCGTGACCTTGAGGATCTGTCCTATGCGGAGATTGCCGAAGTTACAGGAGTTCCGATCGGAACGGTCATGTCGCGCCTGTCGCGGGGGCGGTCCATACTTGCCAAAGAGCTCTTGCCGCCCGCCAAGGGTGCAGACGAAGCGTCAAGGAGCGTGAAGTGATGTCCGCCTGTGTTGATCAGGAACTGCTGCTGGGCGGCCTCATCGACGGCGAGCTCGACGCCGCCAACACTGCGCTGGTCGAGGCCCACGTCGCGCGATGCGAAGGCTGTCGTGAGGAGCTTGACCGGCTGCAGGCTGTTCGCAACCTCCTCCGGGCTGACGGAGTTCGCCATTCGGCGCCCGAAACTTTGAAACAGCGCATTGCGGAATTGCCGGAACTGTCGCCGAGGGCAGGCAAGCGGCAAATGCTTCCGGGCTGGCTTGCTCCGGGCCTTGCCGGAGCGCTGGCGGCTTCGTTGGCGATGGTGCTGTTCGTTCCGGTTTCAGATCCGTCGGGAATCGACCAGCAGCTCGTCTCAAGCCATGTCCGTTCGCTTCAGCCGGGCCACCTGACGGACGTCCAGACAACCAATCAGCACATCGTGAAGCCATGGTTCAACGGCAAGATCGATTTCGCGCCGCCGGTTCCTGAGCTCGCGGATAAGGGGTTCCCATTGGCCGGCGGCCGGCTCGATTCCATCGATGGAAGGACGGTAGCTGCCATCGTCTATCATCGCAGGCTCCACACGGTGAACCTGTTCGTCTGGCCGTCGAAGCCCGTGAGCGAGCGAACCTCAGTCGAAGACGGGTTTGAACTGGCCGAATGGAGCGATGGAGGCCTCAGGTTCGCGGCCGTGTCAGACATTCCCCCACAGGAATTGCAGCAATTCGAGCGAGCGTTCCGAGCGCAAGCCGCCGCCAGCCAGCGTTAAGCACCGAACGATTGGCCAATGTCCGGAATGGGTCGAAACCGGTCATTGGACTCGACGTGCGGACAAACCCACTCAATCCTCGACAGCGTAGTCGTCGCCGTAAAACTTGCTCGTACTTCGGGTGTGAAAGGTCTGGGCCTTGATGGGCTCATAATTTGGCGGGCCCAAGCCAGGCAAAACCTCAAGAATCTCCTGCTCCCAAACGTAGACCGCCACCGGAAACGAAACTCGTGCCTTCGCGAGATGCGATCGGTCGCTCGGCTTTCCGACGCGGTGCGTTGTCGATGGAAGCCGGTCGTTGCTGATCCGCTGCATGTAGTCGCCCGTGTTGATGATGATGGATCCATAGGGAGGATTTAGCCGCACCCATTTGCCGCTGCGGTGATTCCAAACCTGCAACCCGTCGACGGTCGTGGCTGGCAAGAGGGTGAACAGGTCAACATCTTCATGGCCCAGCAGCCTGCCTGCGCCCGACAGGTCCTGGGCCCGGCTCATTGGCGGATAGTAGTTCAGGCGCAGCCCGAAATTGGTGCCCGTCAACTTTTGATCATAAATGTGTGGGTCGACGCCAAGGCCGTGGAGTATTGCCTGAGCGATCGGCTTGAACAATTTCTCATGCTCGAGCGCGAGCCGGCGGAACAGCGGCTCATATTCCACTTGCGGCCAATAATCCTCTGGCCGGAAGTTGCCGTCGCGCTGCTGCGGAATGTCGAATGCTCGGCGGCACCACACCCAGCCTTCGACCAGATCGGGATGGATTTCGCTGGTCTCCTCGATCGGGAAATATCCTTGACTGACCGATCCAAATCGTTGGGCGCGAAATCGCATCTTGTCGTCAAGTGACGTCGTCGTGAACAGCCTGTGGATGCCGTCTTGAATGTCATCGTAAAGTGCCGGATCCACGCCGTGTCCAATTAGAACGGCAAAGCCAATTTCCTCCAACGCACCGACAAATTCATGGGCAAAGCGCGCCTTGGCGGCCTCATCTCCGCTCAGATAATCGCCAAGATCCAACGTGGCGATCAGATAATCCTCGTCGAATTCATCGCGATCGCTTTCGGCCAGTCGATAGGTATGCGACTTTCGCACTTGGTCATACTTCTCGAAGTCGCGGTTAAGCGCGTTTGGGTTGGTCATGATGCCACCACCGCTGTTTGTGCCAACTGCGCCTTTTCGTCACGCCTGCCGCTTAGCGCGGCTCTCAGCAATACAATCGCCGCATAAACTACCACTACAAGCACCATCCAGCGAAGCAGCTCAAGAGGCATGGATTTCACGATCAGGGCCGCAACGATCACAGCGGGAATCCCTCCCAGCGCAAGGCCAAGAACAATGCGAAGGTCGATCTGCCCCATTCGGATATGCCGGACGCCGGAGCCGACACCCATCAACGAGCCGCCGGTGGCCATGATCGGGAAGCACAGTCTTGGGTCCATGCCCATCAAGCTGAGAATGACCAGCGTCGGCGCAAAATTGCCAACGCCGAAGTTTGCCAGCAGCCCCAGCCCAAAGCTGACAATAATAGCGATCGACGTCTGGACGGGCGGCAGGCCAGTTGAAGTCCCACCGACTGGAAACAGGTGCAGGTTGGTCATCCCGTAAGCGGTGGCGGCCAAGATCAAGCCTATCGCGACAAGCAATTGTACCACCCAAACCCTCGCCCGGGCCACCAATGGCGCTCCGACCAACCCGCCGGCCATCGTTGCCATCGCACAGCCGAACAACAAGATTGGATCGACCAGCACTCCCAGCAAGATCAGGAAGATGACGCTTTCGGCCAGGACCGGTGGCGTGAGGCCGGCGATCATCGTTGGCGGGATCAGGCGATCTGGCACCAGTCGCCGAAACTTCATCCATGCAGTGGTCGTGGCAAATGAGCCAATTCCCAGTGCGTCGAAAAAATTCACGACTGCGCCTAGGATCAGTGCTTCGAGATTCGGCCGGACCCTGTGGGCAATGACGGCCAGAGTGAGCGCGCGGCCATAATAGATGATCGCGACGCCGATAATGACAAGGATGATCGTCAACATAGTTGCTTGCAGTTCCTCACGCTGCGCACCGCATCGTCGCAGCTTTCAATTCTGAAACCAAGGTGGCGACCCGCGGAGGCGAATGATCTGCCTCCGTCGCCGCACTAGCCATCGCGCAGCCGACGATCACACCAGCCGCACCCGACGCGGCGGCCTAGCGGAGCTGGTCCGGCGTGGAGATGCCGAAACCGAGGGCGGGCGGCGGAGCGCCCAGTTGACGAAGTTCATCGAACAAACGCTGCGGTGCGGCCGATTGGCTTGGGTTCGACATGGAAATTCCTTGCGGCAATGAAAAACCCGTCGGAAGGCGGGTCGAGGAGCTGGTCAGTGTGAATGGATCAAGATGATCAGTTCAGCAGCCACGCCATCGCGCCGCGAGGGTCGTTCCGCGCCACCGAAGCCAGGCCGTCCCGCCCGAAGCGGGCTGGAAACTGTTGGCAAGGGGGCGAAATTCCGTCACGCCCTAAGCCTCGCCATCACCCGTCCATTTGTCAAGCGCGTGCCATGCCAGACCGTTCAATGATCCTTTCCGATGTGCTGGAGCTCGACCTCGGCGATCCGCTCCGCGCGATTCGCCAGCGGTTCCTGCTGCCCGAGGGCATTGCCTATTTCGACGGGCATTCGCTGGGCCCCTTGCCCCGCCTGACGCAGGCGAAACTGGGCGAGGTGGTCAATGACCAGTGGGGCCGGCAGCTAATCGGCGGCTGGAACGCCGGCTGGATCGACGCGCCGCAAAGGGTCGGCGCAAAGATTGCCGGGCTAATCGGCGCCAAGCCGCATGAGGTCATCATCGCCGATTCAACCTCCGTGAACCTGTTCAAGCTAATTGTCGCCGCCTCCCGGCTTTCGCAGGGCTCGGCCCTGCTAACGGAAACGGACAATTTCCACACCGACCGATACATTGCCTCGGGCGCCGCCGAACTCGCCGGCCTCGACCTGAGGATCGAGTCCCGCGAGAAGATCGAAGACAGCCTCGATTCCACCACCAACCTGCTACTCCTGACCCACGTCCATTATGGAACGTCGGAGCGATACGCCATGGCGGCCGTGACGAAGCAGGCGCGGGGCGCCGGGGCGCTGACCATCTGGGACCTCTGCCACAGCGCGGGCGCCGTCCCGCTGCAGCTGAATCGCGACGGAGTCGAGCTGGCGGTCGGCTGCGGATACAAATATCTCAACGGCGGGCCGGGGGCACCGTCATTCCTCTATGTCGCCGAACATCTTCAGGACCGGCTGCTGTCGCCGCTGCGCGGCTGGATGGGCCATGCAGCGCCGTTCGATTTTTCCGCCGACTATGTGCCGGCGCCCGGGATCGACCGATTCCTCGCGGGGACGCCGCCGATCCTGAGCTTCGCAGCGCTCGAAGCTGCGATCGAAGCATTCGACGACGTCCCCATGCAGTCCGTGTGGGAAAAGTCGATCGCCCTGTTCGAGCTGTTCGACCGGCTGATGTCCGAACGCTGCCCGGAATTGATCTGCGTCACACCGAGAGATGCATCGCGTCGGGGCAGTCACATCGCCTTCCGGCACCCTAATGCTTTCGCCATCTGCCAGGCGCTGATCGCCGAGGGTGTGATTGGCGATTTCCGCGCCCCTGACATCATCCGCTTCGGCTTGACGCCGCTTTACCTGCGCTTCGAGGATGTCTGGAGCGCGGTCGAGAGCTGCGCGGCGATCATGGACAGCCGAAGCTGGGATCAGCCGCAGTTCAATGCTCGGCAAAAGGTGACTTAATCGGAATCTCGTGGCCGGCTAATGTCCTCTTTGGGTCGAAGACGGACATTGGTAACCGTATCCAAGGCCTAGGAGACTGATCCCTACGGACCTGACTTCCACTCCCGCACAGTTATCGTTGAACAGTCCTGCAGGTTGAGTGGATCCTGCTCTGCCACGAACAGTGCCTGATTATAGCTCCTCACCTTCAAAACGTATGCGCCACCTGTCCCATCGGTAAATGGGCCAGATTGCTCGAGCATCCCTCGCTCGCGCAGATCATCGAGAAAGCAAAGATGCGCCGGTATCACCCGCGGATCGAATGCAGGGGTGCGAATCATCATCACCAAACATTTCACAGTCGGTCCCGCCATTTGTTCGAGGAGCTGCCATGACGTTGTTAGGCGCCCGCTTCGCGGCCAAGAATTCGGGACGAAGAAACAGCTTCATCTGTGATCAGGCGGGCGCTGCGTTGATAGGTAAAGTAGTTCCAAAGCCAGCTGATCCCGACCGCAAGGCGACTGCGGAATCCGACCAGGAACCAGATATGGGCTAGTGACCAGATCAGCCAGGCAATAAACCCGCTCTGCTGGTAATTGCCCCATTCAATCACCGCCTTGCTGCGGCCGATCGTCGCTAGATTGCCGAAGCTGCGGTAAGCAAATGGCATTGCGCAGCGGCCAAGGATCTGGTCGGCGACCCAGCGGCCCTGCTGTTTGGCAACCGGCGCAATCGCCGGGAGAGCCTGACCATCCATGCTGGGGACATTGGCAGTATCGCCGATAGCGAAAATCCGGTCATGATCCGGAACCCGGAGGTCGCGTTCCACGAAGATGCGCCCCTGGCGGTCGTGCTCGGCCTTTAGCCATTGCGCAGCTGGCGAGGCTTGAACACCGGCCGCCCAAACGACGGTATGGGCCGGGATTTGTACCCGCCCGCTGGCAACGTGATCACCCGCGACGTTGCTAACCGGTGAGTTGACCAGGACTTCTACGCCAAGCTCACTAAGCGCCTGCTCGGCCTTGAGGGAAAGCGGCGGCGGAAATGCCGGCAAAACCCTTGAGCCCGCCTCGACCAGCACAACTCTCGAGCAACGCGGCGTAATGCTGCGAAAATCGTTAGAGGCGGAACGGCGCGCGAGCTCGGCGATTGCTCCCGCCATCTCGACACCGGTTGGGCCGCCGCCGATTACCACAAATGTTAGCAGCCTCCGCCGCCGGGTCGCGTCCGTCTCCGTTTCGGCAAGTTCCAGCGCCAAAAGGACGCGGCGACGGATGTCGACTGCGTCCTCGATACTCTTGAGGCCGGGGGCGTGGCTGGCCCAATGGTCTTGGCCGAAGTAGCTATGGCAGGCGCCGGTCGACAGGATCAGCCAGTCAAAGGCCAGGGGTCCGGTGCGATCGAGGATGACTTGGTTCGAGCTCGATTCGATCCCCACTACTTCGTCAAGCAACACCCGCACATTGGGAGCGCTGGAGAGAATCGACCGGATCGGGGCAGCGATGTCAGCCGGCGATAAGGCGGCGGTCGCAACTTGGTAGAGCAGCGGTTGAAACAGGTGATGGTTGCGCCGATCAACCAAGGTCACGTCGACGCGCTTGCCGACCAGCCGCTTCGCAGCGGCCAGCCCGCCGAAGCCGGCGCCAACGATGACAACCCTGGGCGCCCTTTCGCTCATTCAAATGCGCCGTCCAGCTGCCGTCGACGGGGAGCGCAGTGCAAATGATCGAGGTGGCGCCTAGCCCGCAAAGAACTACGCGCCAGGGGGGTGCGGTCCATGGTCTGCATTTGCATCATGCGTCTCCATTGAGTGGCAGGCGCTTAGGATGCCGTTCGAGAGGCAATAACGAAAATTCAGTTTGTGCATCGACTCCATAGTCCCCTTAACTTTACGCGCGGCCGCGACGGGCTGGTGTCAGACACCAGCGAAAACTCGAAAGTTGCCGCTCTCCTGACGAGATAAGGGACGGTCAATCTTCATGCTCAGATTAATCACAAACCGAAGCGTGTAACTGGGACGCCGGCGGCAATGGCTGGAGAATGGACGATCTCAGCGAAAAGAAAATGTCGTCGGCGAGAGGTGGAGAGCTCGCCGACGAAGAAGTCGTCAGGCGGCTTGCGCGGCGCGGACAACGGGGAAGTCAATGTCGGTCTCGGCGACGTTGTTGATGTAGTTTGTGAGTACATTGAGGGCCACGCTCGCAACGATCTCAATAACCTGGGCTTCGCTAAAACCAGCCAGCCGAACCTCGGCGATGTCAGCATCGCTGACGCGACCCCGCATATCGAGGACTTTCCGGGCGAAGACGACCGCGGCGTCGGCCTTGGCGTCGCCCGAATGGCCAGCGCGATTGAGGGCAATCTCGGTGTCATCGATCTTGGCGAGGTTGAGGCCGAGATAGGTATGCGCCGACAGGCAATAGTCGCAGCCATTCGCCTGAGCGATGGCGAGAGCGATCCGTTCGCGGGTTTTGGCGTCGAGCGTCCCTCCGAGCGCGCCGTTTAGGCCAAGATAGCCTTCGAGTGCTGCAGGGCTGTTCCCCACGAGGCGGAAAAGATTCGGGACGATGCCGAGCTGCTTCCCGACCGCGTCGAGCAACGGCTGTGATTCGGCGGGGGCGTCTTCGCGGGATGGGATGGTGATGCGGGACATTGAGATATCTCCTTCTCGGGCCGCGGGATGCGGCCTCCCAACAACGAATGCCATTCGCGCACTTCTGTGATAATCCGGTCATTGCCCACTTCACTCATGCGAATAACGGGATAATCATGGACCGACTGGATATGCTTCGGACCTTCGTGGCGGTCGCGGACAATGCCAGCTTCGCCGAAGCTGCGCGGCGCTTGCGGATCTCGCCGACAGCTGCAAGTCGTGCGGTCGCTGTCCTTGAAGCCTCGCTTAGTACCGTTCTGCTTCGTAGAACAACTCGTTCAGTTCGGACTACGGCCGAGGGAGCCATCTATCTAGATAAGTGCCGCGCGGTGCTCGCTGATCTCGACGACGCGGCGCTTGCCTTACGCGGCGACGCCGCGACGCCAGGCGGAACCCTGGTCGTCACCGCGCCGGTCACGTTCGGGCGGCTCCATATCGTCCCAATCGTGACCGCAATGCTACGTGCTCACAGTACGCTCAGGGTCGAGCTAACTCTGGTCGATCGGGTGGTTCGGCTGGTTGATGAAGGGATCGACGTCGCGGTTCGGATTGGAGATCTATCGGATAGTGCCCTTTACGCGCTTAAGGTTGCTGAAGTGCGTCGCATCCTTGTCGCCAGCCCCCGTTATCTCGCAGTACATCCAGCGCCTGCTGGTGTCGCCGGCCTGCACGGCCATTCTTTGATTTCGTTTGACGAACTGGATCGCACTCAGGAGTGGCGGTTCGGCTCCAGCGGCAAGCCGGCTATACGGGTCGGGCCGCGACTTATCGTAAATGCCGCCGATGCGGCAATCTCGGCGGCCATCGACGGCTTGGGGATAGCGCATGTGCTTTCATACCAGGCTCTCGACGCGATTTCTTCCGGGCAACTGGTGACATTGCTTGACGACCTCGCACCGCCTCCGATCCCTGTCCACTTAATCTATCAGGCCAACCGTCGGACGTCGGTGAACGTCCGCGCTTTCAACGACGCCGCGCGAATGCATTTCGGGCGGCTGGACCTTTCCGGACGGCTGACAACTGCGTCCACCAGGGGCAAAAGAAAAATCGCTCTGACGACCGCAATCGGTGGAAAGCGGCCACTAGTTCGAGGCCGCACCTAAGTCGGGGAGATTGAGGCTTTCACGGAACGCGTCGTTCTCATCGGCCGGCCGCTCCAACGCTCGATGATACAATGCCGGGAGCACGGCAGCATACTCAGGCCGCTCCCTCCATACGCCCGGCTCAGCCCGAATGAGGGAAGAAAGCACATCGCCGGGATAATAGCCGCCTTCGAACAATGGGTCAGCTTCAAGCTTGGGCATGACGAAATCAAGCACGCATGGGAACCCATCGGATTGCGCGACCAGACACCCGATTTCCGCATTGGTGAGTTGGTAAAGTGGCTTCTTCCAGGACTGCCAGACTGCCTTGACCAATGGCATCGGCGCCTGTCGCGGGTCACCCGCGCTCAAACCCGTCAGTTCCTCTAGCGACAATGAAAAGTCGGTCGGTTTCTGTTTCATTGGTCGCCGTCATCGCAGCACGACCTATTGTCCGCAATGGGTGGAAAGCTGCCGTTAGCTCTTGCCTATTTCTGCCTCGCGTGTGCCCAGCATTCGAGTTCAATCAAGGCGCCACCAGCCAAGCCATTCGCGCCGATGGCGCTACGGGCCGGTAGCTTGCCGATCGGGAAATAGGGAACGTAAATTGCGTTAAATGCGGGCCACTTGCTCATGTCGGAAAGCATCACCGTGCATTTTACAACGTCGGCAAAGCCAAGGCCTCGCTCCTTGAGAACAGCCCCGACATTTTCCATCGTCTGCCGCGCTTGAGCCTCGAACCCGTCCTTCAGCTGCCCATCAACGTCCCCCGTCTGCCCTGACAGATAGAGCATGTCTCCAACTCTGACCGCATTCGCATACGGAGCGGGCTGACCGCCCGCCGCAGGTGCGGGAAAATACTCAACGACGGGCCAGTCCAGCGGAGCCGCCCCCGCGTCGGCGCTCAAAATCAGAACAGCTGCTGCTATGCCCCGCATCGGACTATCTCCTGCCTAATGCTATCGGGCGAGTTTCGCGCAAGGCGCTAATGTCCGCAACGGGTGGAAAGCGACATTCCAGCAACGTGCACTGCCTGCTAGATTTTGTTTGAGACTAGGGGGAACTCGTGGTGACCGATTCAGGGATGTTGCATGCATTTTGTGGGAAAATTGCCTCGGGCAAATCTTCGCTGGCGGCTTCGCTCGCCAATGCGCCACTTACTGTCTTGATAGGCGAGGACGAACTTCTGTCGCGCCTTTATCCGGCGAAATTGCTACGATCGACGATTATATTCGTGCCGCGACACGGCTGCGCCGGGCCATCGGACCTCATTTGGAGAAGCTTCTCCGAACCGGCCTCAATGTTGTGTTGGACTTTCAGGCGAATACGCCAACGGCGCGAGCCTGGATCAAAACGGTCGTCGAGAGCGCAGGTGCGGACCACCAATTGCATTACCTCGATGTCTCCGACGAGGTATGCAAGTCGCGCTTGGCGGAGCGCAACGCGTCTGGAACTCATGAGTATCAGGTCAGCGAGGCGGACTTTGAATTATTCAACAGCTACGTTGTGCCCCCTGCGTCGGCTGAGGGTTTCAACGTCGTGATTCACCCAATGTCATAGGAAAGTGCCTGCAACTGCGATTGGTCGCTAATGACCGCAATGGGTCGAGGTCGATCGACAGTGGTCATTCGCTACCCGCCGCAGAGACAAATTAGACGACCAGCAGGCGAGCAGGCAGAACCCTGATGCACAGCCAAATGAAGAGGAGCGGGACCGCAATACGGTGAAGCTTCCGGTTGGGCCAGATGGCCAGCGCCAGAACGATGGGAAATCCAATCAGCCCTGCCAGATACATATCGCCCTGGGCGGACAATCCCCGCGTTACGAAGGAAAGCCCACCCATAAACACCACAGCGCCATATAGGACGGCTATGGCCGACCACAGGTAGCGACCAACGAAGGCGTAGTGTTCGCCAAGATCGAACGGCTGCCCGACGACTACGTTGTCAGGAAGGGCTGCGCGGGCAGCGAGATACAATGAAATCATCGGCGCCAGGATCAGGAGGAAAATCCAGATGTGGGGGCCCTTCACCGATCCCTCGAACGCCACGTATGTCATCCGCCAGCTGTTGATAATCAGAAGGAACACGAAGGCGGCGGCAAGCAGAGCCAGCCAGTCCCACTTTACCAATCGGCGATTGATCAGAAGGCCGTGCAGGCTAACGATCATGTCACTGACTGCGAGACCCGTCACGATTGTCAGCAGGCCAAGGATATAGTCTGTGCCGCTCATGCCCCAATTCCCCGGTGCCGAGACTCCCATCAAGACTGACAGCGCAGCGAAGTGTCCGCAATGGGTGGAACGCGGAAATTGTGGGTGCGGGCAAAGGGCGGAGTCAACGTCGCTACCGACTATAAATAGGGCTTGCAGGCCGCATCTTGAATCCGTGGGATAATCGGGTTGGCGGCTTTCAAAAGCTGGGGATCCGGTTTTAGCCCAAGCTCGCGGGCGTGGCGGTCGATCGTTGTCTTGAACGCCGGAAGTATCTCGGCCATTCCTTGAAGATCCTTCGTAGCTAATATGATCTTGCGGATGTCTGCTTCTTCAAGCCGAGTGCTCCCATCGAACTCGGCGATTGTTACCCAGGTATCGCCCGTGCGGTCCTTCACGTCGCGAAAGGTTCGCATGCTCGAATAGAGACCGGCGTAATTAAGCCGCGGCTGCAATGGGATTCGCGACGCAATCTCGCCATCGATGATTTCCCAGGCTTCGGTTCGAACCATGAAGCCCGGAAGCGGGATGATTTCGTGTTTAAGCCGCAGAGGCTTCCCGGTTCGGAAACTTTCGGCCCATTTCCGCAGCTCCTCGGTGCGTCCATTGATGCAGGGAATCTGGGCCATTGTGAAGTCGAAGACCGCTAGGTTGCGTGAAAGTTCGGCATCCAGCGCCTCTTGAGTCTGACTTACTTCGCGCTTCCAGTGGAGGCTTTGCACCAACTCCTGTGCACCTAACGCTATGAGAACACCGAGTGTGACGATCGCCAGTTCCCATCCGACAGCATTCCAACCGTTCGGCGGCTTCAGCTTTAACAGGCGGAACATTCGTCATCCCCCCACAAAGATGCTGAAGTTTGCAGTTGTTCGCCAATGACCGCAATGGGTCGAAAGCTGCCATTAGACGGTAAGCTTCTTTTTGTCGGCAGCGGGTCGGCCTGATGGAAGCTACAGCCAATCATTGCGGTCAGCACTTGCCTAATGAAACAGAAATTTCCCAATGATTGAAGTGCCCATCATTTTATGTTGGGTGCGCCAGTTTGCAGCGCAGTGTCAAATGCGCCGCGCCGGCGCCCCTGCAGGCAAGTCGACACAGTCTTGCACGGAAAGCGGCGGGGGTGCGTCCCCGCGCAGCCGCAGCCGATCCGTCATCCCTGCCAAACGGCGCACATAGATGTCGGTGTAGACGGTCCTGCAGCCGGCACTGAGGTGAGACAGTTCCGGAAGCACCCATGGCTGCGGCCCGAAGTCGTCCGCATGGATTCCCTCGGAATGCGTCAGCCGCAACAATGAGTCCCAACCCTCAGCCTTGGGAATTCGCTGCTCTTCGTTGATGCGAAGTCGAGCCGCGGACGGCGGGCGTAGAAAGATCACATCGCCCCCTCGCGCCCGAATGGCCTCTACGGCTTTAGCGCTTTCCTTCAGCGTTTTTGGTACATTGAACGGCGGCTCTCCCGGGTCCGCCTTGAAGTCATTCCAGACGAAGGTCGCGTGGGCCCTCAAAAAGGGATCGGTCTCGATCCGGTCCCACATCACATAGGCGCGCCGCCGATCGTTTGTGCTGATCTTCCAGACGTCCTCATATGGGCCAAAGACGCCCTTGCGCCATCCGCGATCTATCCGGAACAACAAGGTGCTCAGCCGATAGTCCTTTGATGGAAAGGCCAAAGCCTTTTCCAATGCATCGCCCAGCCAAAGCCGCGTCCGCTGTGATGGCAGCCGGTATTTATGCGGTTCCATGAGATAGAGGCCGGCAAATCCAGGCTCGCCGAAGTAAGATGTGTCGGCCATGCCGACCAGTACCAGTCCATTGACCGACGGATCCTTGGCGAGGTCCTTGAGCAACGCGAGCGCGCTCGATCCGACGACGCCGAGCTGGACTGGTTGCTTGCCTGTCAAGGCAGAAAAACGGTCCAAGTCCGTGTCGAACATTAACCTGCTGTCGCTCACCAGGATAACCTTGTCCTTGCCGCTGGCCTGGGCGCGCGTCTCGACCCATCGGGCGATGCTATCGTCGACATCACCCGCAACGAGACCGAGTGAACGCATCTTCATTTCCCACCCGACCGTCAGCAGAAGAACGACGATCGCAACGATGAATGCCATTGTGCCCCATGGCCGGTTCGGAATGTCGCGGGTCGGAACAGGCTGCGCCTGGCCCGGCCGGTCGGACGCAGTGAGCCTCAGCCCTGCGGGCAGTGCGCCCTCATGGATGGCTTCAGAAGGCGAAGTAGATGAAGGCATTGCCTTGCCCCTGCTCGATGATCACCGCGAATAACATTGTGGCCCACGCCAAGGTCAGTGCCCAAGCGGGCGTCCGTTCGACCACCGCCTCGATGGTGGTCAATCGCATCGCCCAGTGAGTACCAACGATCGCGGCAACTATGGCCGCCGCGCATATCATCGGAACGATTGCCACTAACGGCTTGCCGCCTGGCGCATGACCGATCATGGCGCCCAGGATCGTCCATGCCTCTCCAAAACTGTCCGAACGAAAGAAGACCCAGGTCACGTCGATCAGCAGGAAGGTCAGCAGCATCAACGCAAGCAGCTGGCCCCGGCCCGGCTTAAAATCGCCAAACCTCCCCCTCAACCATCGCTCGGCCGAAAGATAGATGCCGTGCAGCCCGCCCCACGCCACAAATGTCCAGCTGGCGCCGTGCCATAACCCGCCAAGCAACATCGTGCCCATCAATGCCATATAGGTTCGCGCCGGGCCGTAGCGGTTGCCGCCCAGAGGAATGTATAGATAATCGCGGAGCCAGGCCGACAATGTGATGTGCCAGCGCCGCCAGAAATCGGAAAAACCGACGGCGCCGTAGGGAAAGCGAAAATTGTCGGGCATTGCAAAGCCAAGCGACAGTGCAACCCCGATCGCCGTGGTCGAATAGCCGGCGAAGTCGCAGAAGATCTGCCCTGCGAACGCCAATGTCGCAATCCACGCGTCGAGCAGTAGCGGTACCGTTGGCCCACGCGGATCATAAACGGCTTCGACCACCGGGGCGAGAAAGCCGTCGGCCAGTACCACCTTCTGGAAGAGCCCAACCGTGATCAGGAAGAGCCCGAACAAGAGCATGACCCGCGTCGCCCTTTTCGGCTCGGCGAATTGGGGAACCAGCTCGGTCGGTCGCATGATCGGACCCGCCACCAAGTGGGGAAAGAAGGTGACGAACAATGCATAGTCTAGGAAATGCGCTGCCGGCTTTGAACGCTTGAGATAGACGTCGAGCGTGTAGCTAAGTGTCGCGAAGGTGTAGAAGCTGATCCCGACCGGCAGGACGATATCGTATTTCGCTGGCACATAACGGACGCCGATACTGCCTGCGATCACGACGAAATTGTCGAGCAGGAACTGGCCATATTTGAAAAAGGCCAGCATTCCGAGATTCACGACGAGCGATGCAATCAACCAGGACCGACGCACTGATTTTCGGTCGGATTTCACCATCGTCTGTGCAGCCCACCAATCGACCACAGTGGAGGCCCACAGAAGCAGTACGAACGGTGGATTCCACGCGGCGTAGAAGAGGTAGCTGGCGATCAGCAGGAAGACCTTGCGCCCCGTCCAGGGCAGCCGCAACTGCCAGACGCCAAGGACAATGGCGAAAAAGACGACGAACGTCAGCGAATTGAAGATCATCGCGCGCGCATCCTATGCGCGGCCCGAGCACAATGCATATGACAGCCCCCTGTCTTACCCGACGCGATTCGCCTGTCTCCGCCCCAGATGCTGGACGTTAGCCAGATTTCTAGGGTGTGCCAGCGCCAGGTTGCCGGACATCGTTCAGGATTTCCGCAAAGCGGGTCGGCCAAGCGCTTGTCTGATGCCCATCGACGACGCGGTGATCATTAGGTCTGTTCACAGATTAGCGATCTGCCAGGACTCGTGCGTGCGGCGACCGGCGAGCGAACAGCAGCGCCAGATCTGCCAAACTCAGGCCATACCTCCTCTCAAACCTCCGTTCCCCGAGCCGGTGCTGCTCTGCGTGGTGGTAGGCGCAAAGACTGATGCACCATCGGTCGGAGGGCTTGAGCGCCGTTCCGCCATCGGCCCCGTTGCGGACGTGGGCGCATTCGATCGGCAGGCGCTTGCAGCCGGGCACCGAGCAGCGATGCCTGCGGACCCAGGCGCGGTGGGCCGGGCAGCAGCGTGACGGCTGGCGGAATTTCTCGCGTCGCAGTCGGTCGGGAAGTCGCAGGTCAGGCATCGACCGTCTCCAGCGGCCTTGCCTTCTTCGCCCTAATTTTCGTCTTGGCCGCCGGCCTCGGTCTGGCCAGTTCCTGCCCGCGTAGCGTGAACCCTTCGCCGATCCTGGCGTAAAGCTCGGGCCGCTCGCGTTTCAGCGCGACCAATGAACTTCCATGACGCGTCCGCACCCGGTCGAGCGCCGGGCAACTCTCGCAAGCCTTGATCATGTCGAGGATGCCCTCGCTCCAGGCCTGCCAACCCTCGACCGGCTCGACCTCGCGGACCTTGAGCCGGTGGCCGGATGCCTCGGGATCGTCATTGGCGACGGGGATGCAAAATGTCTGCAGCATGGCACCTTTGTAGGCCGAGGACATCGCCTTGGCGGTGCCCTTGTCGCTGGCATCGAGCGCCTCGCCCCAACCTTGCACGGTGTGCGAGCTGCCGTCGCGCGCGCTCACGACGTCGAACGCGGCCAGCAGGCTGACGCTGGTGAGCAGGCCGTCCTGCTCGCCGACACATTGGTTTGTTCGATGTTTCAGCACCCGCGGCAGCACGCACAGCCGGTGTTTTGCAAGCAGCGGCCCAAGCCGGTTCAGAACATCGTCGATTGAGCGATACTGGTACTGGTCACGAACATTGGTGTGGGTCTTGGCGATGCCGTCACGCGCGAACGCCGCGGTGATGGCGTTGATCGCTCGGTAGACGTGAGGGCAGGCAGGCGAGGTCATGCGCCAATCTCCCGGATGCTGAGCGCGCCGGCCTTGCTGCGCTTGGCCTCGATGCCATGGCCAAACGCCCGGGCCACGTCCGGCTCGACCAAGCCCTTCAGGCTGCTGCAGGCAGCGGCGTGGAGTTTGGCCGCCTCGCGGTGGGCCAGCCAATCTGCGGCAGCGGCTGCCCAGGCGTTGCTTCCCTCGAGGCAGACCTCGCGCACCCCGACTGGCTTGGGTGGCGCCGGCGGCACTGCCGGGACCGGCCGGCGGCCGGTCTCGACGCAGTCCCAGAACTCGGCCTCGGCCTGCAAGAGCTCGATCTGGTAGATCCAGTCGGAGGCCACCTCGAACAGCTCATACTTGTGGTTGCCGAAGATCACCGAAAGGACCGCCCGCTCGACCCTGGCGACGGCCATGTTGTGCTGCAGCTGAGGCATGTAGCGCTCAAGCACCTCTTCATTCTTGGCAAAGGCATTGGTGTGCTTGGCCTCGAAGATGCAGTCAGTTTCAACGATGTAGCCGTCGAGCGTGCAGCGGCGCCACTCGTTGGTTGGGCAGGTCAGGGCCAACGACAGCCGGTCGACCTTCCGGCCGCTGAGCTTCTCATACCATTGCCGGTTGAACTCCTCGGTCCAGCAGCCGAGCATCACCGCGAACTTGTCGCCGAGGTCGGCCGACTCAACTTCGCCGCGCTTCTCGCGCCACAAGCCCAAGATCCTGTCCGCATCGCCCGACAGGATGACGTTGGCATCGCTGCCCCCGATCCCTTTGATCCGCTCGGATCGCTCACGCTCGCCGAGTCCAAGCTCGCCGAGCACCGGCCAGGGAAGCAGGCGGATCGCTTCGCGTTCCCTGTTCCCGCCGGCAAACAGCGCCGGCCTGTCAACGATTTCGCCCATCGTC
Source organism: Sphingomonas brevis (assembly GCF_023516505.1). NCBI lineage: Bacteria > Pseudomonadati > Pseudomonadota > Alphaproteobacteria > Sphingomonadales > Sphingomonadaceae > Sphingomonas > Sphingomonas brevis. Next base: position 1,931,376 of record NZ_JAMGBB010000001.1, read on the forward strand.
CTCTCCTTCATCCTGCACTGCGAGCGCACCCAGCAGCGAAATTGCCAGGCCGAGCCGCCGTAGCCGCGCGACCACCGGCAGCAGCCCCTTCACTCCCGCTCGACCAAGCTCGCGCACGGCAAGGCCGATGCTGCTCTCGGCGAGGTCGGCGAGGCGGTCGAGTCGGCAGTCCATAAGGGTGGACCATTGCTCTGTTGGCGGCGGATTTGGAGAAAAAAATGAAGCGAGTTATTGTGTATTTAGAAGGGGTTAGAACACATCGTGACGACAAGCGGAACGTCCTACGACCAGCTCACCATGGCCGAGCTCGACGAGCGCATCGGTGCTGGCGAGATCACGTTAGGCGACCTTCCGAAGCACCTCATCTCGGCGTGGGCGGCATGGGAGCCGGACCCGGTACCGCTGACGAGTTTTGTCCTGTCCGACGCCGCCCATCGCGAAGCCTTCCTCTACGAATATTGCGCCCAGGGTGAGCCCTCGCTGTTCACCGCCGTGGCGCATATCTGGGACTCGCTGGCCGAGCCGCGCGAGCTGCGATGCACCCTGAAAGGCGCGGCCTGTGGCTCGGGCGGAAAGGGCAAGGTGGCCCTCGTGCTGATGCTCAGGCAGTTTCTCGACCAGTTCCTGGAAGCGGGTGGGCCGATGCCGCGTGCAAAGGATGGCCAAAGCATCGGGGAGCACCACCAGCTGGCCATGGCCCACTTCGACAACATGGCCGCCGAGGAAGCGGCGCTGGTCAAATATTACGCGGCGGTGCTGGATGGGGCGGCGGGATTGGTCGCAATTAAATCAGGCAGTCCCGGCGCTCCCAGCCGAAGGAGGTAGCTATTTGTGTGGATTAATCACACGAGCGCGGAATGAGATGCCGCCGCTCTGCCTCCACAATGTCGATCCATTCGGCAGTAATAATCGGTTGGTGTTGCTCGCTCGCTTGCAGGCGTGGCTCACTGCTCAGGCGGCTGCGGAGGAAGTCGCGCTCCCTCAGAAGGCGATCGGCGGTCACCTGCCGCATGCGATGAGGCTTCCCGTTTTCAAACTGCTGCACCAGCTGCTTCCAGCGGGCAAACCGGTTTTCGCGCGCCCGCACCTCGCGGCTGACATACTGGCTTCTAAACCCCAGCCGGTGGCAATCCCCGCATGCCCACCAGCCCCTATAGAACAGGGTAATGAGCTGGCGCTCACATTTGGGGCAAATCAGCAGGTGACGGTTCGGGTTGGCATGAAGCGGTGCAGGGATAAATTTGAGCAGGGCAGCGCCGGCATGCGACGGGAAATATTCCGCAAACAGATCGTACATCGCAATCAAGCGATTGCCGTCCTCGATTTCTACCAACAGCCAGCCCTTCGGATTCCCGTTTTGATTGGTGAACTCGCACACCGGCCGCTCTCGCTCCATGGCCGCTGCAGCCTTGACGATATCCAGCCGCGGGTAGGCCTCTCGATACAGCGGCGGGTTTGCAGGCATATTGAGTTTCTTTTTTTATAATCCTGAAGTTTTGGTGTAATTGATCGAAAATCTCGGAAAAAAGCCAAAAATGTTGAGAGACATGCACAAGGCCTTCAAATTTCTAACGCCTGATTCGAAGTTTGAGTAGCTAAACAGCCAATTCGCCCCCGGCTGCAATCATTGTTCGCCACCAATCAACCTTGGAATTCCGCGCAGTGAAGGAGTGGCGATCCCCCACATTGTTTGATTGGGAACTCAGGCGCGGACGATGGCAGCAGCACTGGCCGCGGATAATTGCCGACAAGAATGGCTGCCCCCTGCTTCAAGCGCGTTCGGTGCCTTGGTTTTGACGCCCTTTTGGGGCTAGCGTGCCGCCAGAGCACGCATGGACATTTACCTTCCCATTGCCGGCATGTCGGTCAACGCGGTGCTGATCATCGCGCTGGGCGGGCTGGTTGGGGTATTGTCGGGAATGTTCGGGGTAGGCGGCGGCTTCCTGACTACTCCCCTGCTGATCTTCTACGGAATCCCGCCGACGGTGGCGGTTGCCTCCGCGACCACCCAGATAACCGGCGCATCGGTTTCGGGGGCTTTTGCCCATATGCGGCGCGGCGGGGTCGACCTGAAAATGGGCGCGGTGATGACCGCCGGCGGAGCATTGGGCAGCCTGGTCGGCGCGGGCCTGTTCCGGCTGCTGCAGAACACCGGACAAATCGACCTGGTGATCGGCTTTCTCTACGTCGTCCTGCTGGGCGGGATCGGCGGCCTGATGCTGAAGGATGCGATGGTCGCGCTTGGCTGGATCGCGCTGGACGAGCCCGAGGAGCGGCCGCGCCACAATCGCTGGGTCGCAAGCCTGCCGCTGCGGTGGCGCTTTTACGCCTCCGGCCTTTACCTGTCGCCGATCGCGCCGCTCGCGCTTGGATTCGTAGCCGGCATAATGACTGTCCTGCTGGGCATCGGCGGCGGCTTCATCATGGTCCCCGCCATGATCTATCTTTTGGGCATGGCGCCGCGCGTCGTGGTCGGCACCAGCCTTATGATGATCCTGGCGATCAGCGCGGTCACGACCATGATCCACGCAACCACTACCCAGGCAGTCGACATCGTGCTGGCCGGGCTGCTGCTGATCGGTGGCGTGGTCGGCGCTCAATATGGCGCGATTCTGACGACCCGCTTGAAGCCCGACCTGCTTCGGTTCGCGCTGGCCGGGATTATCCTCGCCGTCGCGCTACGCATGCTGCTCGGGCTTACCTGGCGGCCAGACGAGATTTTCACGATAGCCTATCTGTGAGGCGCGCAATCATCCTTCTCGGCCTGACGCCGATCCTTATGGCGCAAGCCGAGCCGCGGCTGGTGCCCGACATCAGCGCGCGGTCGATCGAGATCCGCTACAGCTTCTCTGGCGCGCAGCTGCTGCTGTTCGGAGCGATCCTCTATCCGGGCGGCCGCACGCCGAGCAAGCCAGCGGACGTCATTGTCGTGCTTAAGGGACCGGTCGAACCGATCCTGGTCCGCGAAAAGCAGAAGATTGCCGGGATCTGGATGAACGCGGATTCCAATCGCTTCCGCTCGGCGCCGAGCTTTTATGCGGTCGCCTCGTCGGCGCCGGTCCGGCAATTGGTCGATGAGCGGACCGCGGCAATATATGAGCTTGGCCTTCAGGATCTTCAGCTTTCACCTGGCGGCGGGGCGTTACCCGAAAAAGAGAGACGGTTCGAAGCCGGGCTGCTCGACTTGAGAGAACGTGAGGGACTTTACGCCGAGCATCCCCACGGCGTCGAAATAAGCCAGGGCGTCCTTTATCGCGCCCGCATCACGATCCCCAGCCAAGTGCCGGTCGGCGACTATACCGCCGAAACCTTCCTCGTCGCCGACGGCAAGGTTATCGCCGCCGCCACGAGGGAAATCCAGATTGGCAAATCGGGATTTGAGCGGTTCGTTGCACTCGCCGCGCGTCAGCACGGCTTCCTCTACGGCCTCGCCTCGGTAATTTTGTCATTGGGCCTGGGCTGGGCGGCCGCATTGGCGTTCCGCCGCCGCTTCTAAAGCGTATTTTAACCCGTCTCGGCTAATCCCGCTTCAACCGTAATTCTCAAGTGGGGTACGCGCGTCGATGACCGAGCAACCGAGCCTGAAGCAGTTCCTCGACGAACTGAGCAACTACAGCGACACGGATGAGGCCTCGTCGGCCTCTGCCGGGCAGGCGTCCGTTCCGCCGATCGGGCGGGTTCTGGAAATTGCCGGCTCCGGCTCGCGGGTTTGGATGGACTTCGAGCGGCTGCAGATGTTGCTGAAACATGCCGACCCGTCGGTCGCCATGTCGGGGCAGGTCGGCAGCCAGGTCAAAATGATGGTCGCCAACAGCTGGCTGATCGCCAATGTCCGCACCCTGCAGACCGGCAATGACGGCAAGATCATCGGCCAGATCGACTTCCTTGGCGAAGGCCAGGCCGTTTCGGGCGGACGGATGTCGAACTTCCGCCGCGGCGTCACCCGTTACCCGATTCCAGGTTGCGAAGTGCTGCCGGTCACGACCGAGGACATGCGCGCGATTTTCGCCGCGGCCGACGATCCGCACGTTGAGATCGGCACCGTCTATCCGACCGACGATATCCGCGGGACGCTCTACATCGACCCGATGCTGTCGAAGCATTTCGCGGTGCTGGGATCGACCGGTACCGGTAAGTCGACCTCGGTTGCGCTGATCCTGCATCGAATTTCGCAATATTCGCCCGAAGGTCACATCGTGATGATCGACCCTCACGGCGAATATTCGGCCGCCTTCAAGAGCTGCGGCGAGCTGTTCAACGTCGACAATTTGCAGCTGCCCTATTGGCTGATGAATTTCGAGGAACATTGCGAAGTGTTCCTGACCACGGACGGATCCGAGCGTCAGCGCGACGCCGACATCCTCGCCAAGTGCATTCTCGCCGCCCGGACCAAGTCAAAGGCCAGCGAGCAATATGGCAAGGTAACGGTGGATTCGCCGATCCCCTATCTGCTTACCGACCTAACCTCGATCCTGGTCGCGGAAATGGGCAAGCTCGACCGAGCCGGCGACACGACTCCCTATCAGCGCCTCAAGAACAAGCTCGACGAGCTTCGTGCCGACCCGCGCTACACCTTCATGTTCTCCGGGATGCTGGTCAGCGATTCCATGGGCAGCTTCATCGCCAAGCTGTTTCGCCTGCCGAGCCATGGCCGGCCGATCTCGATCGTCGACGTGTCGGGCGTCCCGTCCGAAGTCACCTCGGTGGTGGTCTCCGTGCTCGCCCGAATGGTGTTCGACTATGCCATCTGGTCGCGGACCGAAGCGCAGCGCCCGATCCTGCTGGTGTGCGAAGAGGCGCATCGCTACGTGCCAAAGGACGAAAGCTCGGGCGGCCAGGCGGTTCGCAAGATCCTCGAGCGTATCGCCAAGGAAGGCCGTAAATATGGCGTGTCTTTGGGCTTGATCACGCAGCGTCCGTCGGACCTTGCCGAAGGCGTCCTGTCGCAGTGCGGCACGATCATCTCGATGCGTCTGAACAACGACCGCGACCAGGCCTGCGTGCGGGCGGCAATGCCGGAAGGCGCGCGCGGCTTCCTCGATGCCATTCCGGCGCTCCGCAACCGCGAATGCATTGTCTGCGGCGAAGGTGTCGCCATCCCGATCCGCGTCCGTTTCGATGACCTTGAGCCGGAAAAGCGCCCGGCGTCGTCGGACCCGAGCTTCGCCACCTCATGGCGCGAGCATGGCGACGAGGAAGGCATCATCCAGCGCACCGTCAAACGCTGGCGCGGCCACGGAAAATAAGGTGCGAGGGTGGTCCTCCGGACTGGCCGACTCCCTACTCAATCATTGACCCGGTAACAGCCTTGGCCCCATGCTCCCGCCTTCGGGTTGGGGGGTATGGCCAATGGGCATTTCCGGCCGATTCAAGCTGGGTGCGCTAGGCGCCGTGCTGATGTCGTCGGCCGCGGCCGCCCAGCAGCCTGTGGCCGCGCCTTCTCCGGTTCGGCCCGCTACCGTCAATTTGCGGCTGAGCCCGGACCTTGGCGATGCGCTGCCCGAAGTTCGTGCCGCGTTGCTGGGCTTGCCCTCGCTGCGCATCGCTGAACCATCCGACTATGAGATCACCACCAAGAAGGACTTCCCGTTAACGCTGATCGCCGTCGACGCCCAACAGCCGAAGAGCGACTGGGCAAATGACTTCAAGGCCGATCCGGTTCGGCCGGCGCCGCGAAAGGTCGAGCTTGGCAATCTCGACCTGAACGATTTTTCGGGCCGCCTCCGCCTGTTGATCGATCGACGTGACCGGGCAAACCAGTTGCAGGCATTCGGATTCGCCCGGGCAATCGTCTCGCACGCAGAGCTCGACACCTGTATTGATGCGGCGACGGGCTCCGAACCTCAGTTGATCTGCCGACCACGGCCTGCCCCGCTCGGCCCCAAAGGGGAACCACAGGTTCAGTTGCTGGATGGCAGGGACTCCATGGTGGCGAGCGTTCGAAACCGATCCCGCGAGCCGCTCTATTTTGCGTTATTGGCCGTCAATCCCGCGTCCGGGATAAGCCGCATCAGCTTTGATGGGGCCGATCGAGGGCCATTGGCGCCAGGCGCGTCGGCAGGCACCCAGACACTGTACAGCTTCAGCCAATCATCCGGCTTCGTGCAGCTGCTGACCATAACCTCCAGCCAGCCGATCGACACCGCCGCGATCGAACAATTGCCGTTTGACGATCCCGATTGGGACAAATGCCTGGGCGAAGCTTCGGGCTGTTCCCGGGCGTCCGTGACCATTCCGGCCGATTGGGCCATCTCCCTCACCGAATATTTTTACATGGCGCCGACGCGCCTCGGAATCGGCGGCGGCTATGACGTCACCGAAGGGATGGCGCCCTGGATGGTGGAAATCTATTCGACCGTGCCCTTTAAGCCGGACGAGATAGCAGCGGATGCGCTGCTGCCTGACTCCGACAAGGACAAGAAGCATCTCGCGCAGCGCAGCCAGCGGGAGCGAGACCACCGCTGCGGCGGAACTCTGATTGGCCCTAGGCTTGTGCTGACCGCCGCGCATTGCGTCGCAAGCGCCCCGTTCGCCGGCGCCGACTACGCCAAGGTGCTTTCCGATCGCCGCGTCCGGGTGGGCACCAAGCGGCTTGGCCGGGGCGGATCGACATTGGCCATCGACGGTGTCGCCGTGCCGGCGAGCTATACGGCCGGCAAGCAGGATGATGACATTGCACTGCTGCTGCTACGGTCGGACCGCGACACCAGTAGATATGACGAAGCGGGTGCCCGACTCGGCGAGAAGCCGATCGCCGCCGGGACCAACGTCACCGCCTTTGGCTGGGGCTATACCGGCACGGTTGCGCCCGGTGCCGATCCGCTGTTCAACATCGCGGACGAATTGCAGCGTAATCCCGACCAGCTGCAATATGGCCAGTTGGCAGTGCTTAACTGGAATGCCTGCAAGCGCCGGCTCAAGGCCAAGTTGGGGACGGGCATGGTATGCCTCGTCGCGCCGGGCGCGGACCGGGGAGCGACCCCGGACAAGAATGTGTTCAGCTGCCGCGGCGATAGCGGAGGGCCGCTGGTGCGAAAGGTTGGCGATGTCGAGGAATTGATCGGAGTGACCAGCTGGTCGCTCGGTTGCGGCTACAAGGATATTCCGTCGGTCTATACCGACGTCACGAAATACCGCCGCTGGATCGCCGCCGCCATGCAGCAAATCAGGCCAGGGCAAGCGCTGCGGGTGGATGAAAAAGCGGCGCCCTCCCGCCAGGAAGGACGCCGCCAGTCGACTCAGTGACGAATCAGATCAATGGTCGGTCGAACCTTGCTCGGTGGCATTGGCATCGGCCGCATTGGCGTCTGTCGTGGCGTTGGCGTCGGTAGCTTCGGTAGCATTCGCGTCAGTCGCGGTCACTTCCGTGGCGTTGGCATCCATCGCCTCATTCGCCATCGGCTCCTCGGCGACAGTCTCATTGGCTGCCGTTTCGGTCTTGTTGCACGCTGCGATCGACATGCTGATCGCGATCATTGCCACGCCCGTCAGATACTTGCGCATAGTCCCCTCCCTGTTGTGGGGTTCATCCCCTGACCATTCCCTAGACGAAATGAAGTTGCCTTAGAAGCGATTTGAATCGTTCGTCGCCATGCAAAGACAGAAGGAAGGGATCGCTGGCCAGATAGACCAGGCCCGAGTCTCCCACGCTTAGCGCATGCATGAGCACATCCAGCGCCTCGGAACGCTTGCCCCACTGCGCCAAAATCTGCGCTTGCTGGTAAAGGCCGTTGTCGCCCTCCTCACGGCGGAGCAATTCAAGCTCCCGCGCGGCAACAGCCATATCCTTGCGCCGAATTGCGACAATTGCCCGCCCCGGAATTGCCAGTAGCGCAACGCCTTCGGCTCCAAACTCGCGGGCGGCATTGTCGATCTGCCCCAGCATCAACTGGGCATTGCCGATGTCGCCGTGGACTCCGCCCAGCTTGGGATTGAGCTCGAGCGCGCGACGGGCAGCGACAATTGCGCCCGTATAATCGCCGGAAGCGAAGCGTATGCGTCCCTGTGTCTTGAACAGGCTGGGATTGAGCGGGTCCAGCGCCTGCGCCCGTTCGATCGCCGCGGTAGCCTGGTCGAACTGGCGACGGCGAGCGCGATAGAGCGCGCACAAGCTCTGCACCTCGGCGCTTCCTCCGCCAAGTTCGAGTGCCCGACGATAGGGACCGTCGGCCGCGCCAATATCCAGCATCCCGTAAAAGAGGGCGTAGCCGAGCGCCGCATGTCCTTCGGGAAATTGGCCGGCATTGGCGATCGCCAGCCGGGCCTCGTCGACCGCTTGACCGTAAAGCCGCCGGCGTTCGCCTGCCTGGGCGTATTGGTTGGCGATTACCGCCAGCGCCCGTGAGCGGGCGGCATGGGCAGCTGCATAGTCCGGGTCATGCCCGATGGCGTTGGTGAATTCGCCGAGTGCGGCACGGTCGCTGGCTTCGTCGCGCTGGGAATCGAACAATTCCTTGCCGCGGAGATAGGAATCGAACGCCGCGACGCTTGTTGTGCCGCCGCTTCGCTCGGTCGGTTCCTTGCCGGCGCTGCCTAACTGGGCCGCAAGCGCCGACCCGACCGCGTCTGCCACTTCTGACTGGAGGTCGAGCAAATTGGCCATCGGCCGATCGAATGTCCGGGACCATTTGCTGAACCCTGACTTGCCGTCGATAAGCTCGACACCGATCCGTAATTGCCCGCCCGCGGCGCGGATGTTGCCGTCGAGCACATTGGCAACCCTCAGCTTGCGAGCGATCGCCGGAGCATTTTCATCACGGTCCCGAAAAGCATTGGAAGATGCCTGGCCGACGACGCTGAGCAGCGAGTTTCGAGAAAGCCTGGACCGAAGCTCGGCGGCCAAGCCGTCCGATAGATATTGCTGGCGAGGATCGCCGCTCAAATTCTCGAACGGCAGGACGGCTATGCTGTTGGCATCCGCCTTGCCTGGCGCGATCAGGGTGCGCCAGGCGGCAAAGCCGCCCCCGACCACCGCCACGGCTGCACCAGCGGCCAGCGCCGATCGACGGTTGATTCGTGGCAGGCGGCTGACTGGGCCGACCTCAACCGGATCCCGGCCCATGATGTCGGTAATCGCCCGGAGCGCGCGTTGCATGGCGGGATTGCCGGCCTTGGGCCCGCCGCGCGAAATGTCGATGCACTGGAACTGGCGAAATCCCAGTGGAGGCTCGCACCCGTCGAGCGATAGCGGGACAAGCCGGTGACGGTCCCGGGCCCAGCTGGCCTCATCCTGCACCCATGCAGATTCGACCGATTGCCTGGACCAAAGGACAACCACGGCACGGGCACCTTCAAGCGCCTTGCTGATCAGGGTTCCGAACCGTTCTCCGCCGGGGATCAGGCCGTCCCACCAGACATGGAAGCCCGCGCGATCGAGCAAGTCGATAATTGCCGTGGCGGCCCGTTCGTCAGAGCGACAGTAGCTGACGAAGACATAGTCCTCCCCAGGTCCGGCTCCTTCGATGGCGTGCGGATCCATGCCGAATGTGCCCCCCACCCCGCGCACCGACGGAGCAGCGCAATCCTAAGCGCCGTGGTTCGGCTTGTCATCCTTGGGTGCGGCGGGGTTACCGATGGCCATCAGTTGAGCGAGGCGCGCCTTGAACCGGCCCAGTTCCTCGCCCGCCAGCAACGCCTGGCTGGCGAAGCGGACACTCAGCGGATTGACCGCCACCCCGTTGCGGTAAACTTCATAGTGGAGGTGAGCTCCGGTCGACAGGCCGCTGGTGCCGACATAACCGAGCAGTTGGCCCTGACGAACGAAGCTGCCGGGCGCGACCACGATCCGGCTCATATGGCTGTAGCTGCTGCCCATGCCGCCGGCATGAGCCAGCCGGACCTGCTCGCCATAGCCGCCCGCCCAGCCGGCACGGCTGACCTGCCCGTCTGCGGCCGCGACGATCGGCGCTCCATAATGGGCGCCGAAGTCGATGCCCTTATGCATCCGGGCGAAATGCAGGATCGGATGGAAGCGAATGCCAAAGCCCGAGGTGATTGGCGCCGACACCGGCCAGGCCATGGTCGCAACCTGGCGGCCCGCGCCATTGGTGTCGATCCAGTCGGTCCGGCCGCCGATCGCCCACTTCATCAATCTTACCGGCTGTGCCCCGGCGCGATCAATTCCGGCGTAAAGCAGCGGACCTTCCTGGCTCTCGCCGGTCGAGGCGCGACGGTTGGCAATGACCAGATCGAATTGATCGTTGGGCCCGACCTGGCTCCCGACGTCGATTTGTGTGGCAAGCGCGCGAAGATAGTCGCCGGCGGCTTGCGGCGAGACGCCGGATGCGCGGAGCGCCCAGTAGAGGCCGTCGCCGACCCGCCCGCGAATACGCAAGGGGGTATTGTCCACCGCGATGCGGCCGGTCGACAACTGCAGGCCGTCCGTGCCGGCGGTCAGTGCGACATTCAGGTCAAGGCCGGCGCGAAAGGCGATGCGCTCGATCGGCCGCACGCCGCTCGGCGAGCGGCGCCCCAAGGTTAGAGCAATACTGGTTCCTGGGGCGACTCCCGCCGGAAGAGCTTCGGAAATCAATTTGGCGGCAGTGCCGGCATCGGCGAAGGACGCGCCCGATCGGCGCAGCAGGGCGGCAATATTGTCACCGGCGCCGAGGCGCGCGAACAAATCGATCGACGGCCGCTCAGGCGCCTGGGCGAGAGGCTCGACCAGCGCGCTGGACGCCATGCGTCCACCAGTGCCGGAACCGGACCCGAGCGGAGCGATCGCCATTTCCCGAAATTGCTCCGCTTCCGTCGCTTCAATCCGATCGCCCAACCCGGCAGGCAGCGGCTCGAACGGATTTGGCGCGATGAGGGCAAGCGCGGCACAAAGCAGGCTCAGGGTCGCGACGCCACGCCACCAACGCAGTGACATGGGCTCGTCGGCGAGATCGACGATCAGGTCGATGTCGCGCCAGCTTTTCCGGCGCCTCCCGAAGACAGGAGCAGGGCCGTTGACGACCGCAAAGGCCGCTTCATTCCGCCACTGTGCACGCATATCGAGCAAGTCCGCCCCCCGCTCAGGGTTTCTTGCCGTCCGTCATGGTTAAAAGAGGTTAAGGTCCAATAAACGGCGCCGGACGCAACTGGCCGAAATGCCGCTTGCGCTTCCGAGCCGAAGTGCCAAATTGCAGTGCATGGCAGCGCGCGGTGACGGCCTAGTCCGGGCCATTCTTGGTCCCACCAACACCGGCAAGACTTACTTGGCGATCGAGCGGATGTGCGCCCATTCGTCCGGGGTCATCGGCTTCCCGCTGCGTCTCCTGGCCCGCGAAGTCTACGACCGCGTTATCCAGATCAAAGGCGCCAATCAGGTCGCGCTGATCACCGGCGAAGAGCGGATCGTCCCCCAGGGTGCGCGCTACTTCCTCTGCACGGCGGAAAGCATGCCGGTTCAGGGAGACAGGGGCGACGATCCCGATTCCGGGCGGGACTTCGCCTTCGCCGCGATCGATGAAGCTCAGCTCGGGATCGATCCCGAGCGCGGTCATGTGTTCACCGACCGGATGCTGCGCGCCAGGGGTCGCGAGGAGACGCTGATTCTTGGCTCCGACACGTTGAAGCCGCTTATTCGGAAACTGCTGCCCGAAGCCGAGATCGTCAGCCGGCCGCGCTTCTCGACCTTGCGTTACGCGGGGGCAGCCAAGCTGTCGCGCCTGCCGCCGAGATCCGCCGTGGTCGCCTTCTCCGCCGAGCAAGTCTATGCGCTGGCCGAGATGTTGCGTCGCTTCAAAGGCGGCGCGGCCGTGGTGATGGGCGCCCTCTCGCCTGCCACTCGCAATGCCCAGGTTGCCATGTTCCAGCGTGGCGAGGTCGACTATCTCGTCGCCACCGATGCGATCGGCATGGGCCTCAATATGGATGTGTCCCACGTCGCCTTCGCCGGACTGGAAAAGTTCGACGGTCGCCGCGATCGCCGACTGACCATCGCCGAAATGGCTCAGATCGCCGGACGCGCCGGACGCCACCAGCGCGACGGCAGCTTTGGAACGCTCGGCTTGGGCGGTGAAACTGCACCCGAGTTCAGCGAGGAAGAGGTCAATGCGATCGAGGAGCATCGCTTTCGCCCGCTCGACCATCTTTACTGGCGCAGCGCCGAGCTCGACTACACCAGCGTGACCGAGCTGATCTCCAGCCTCGAGGTGCGGAGCGACGATCCGCTCCTCCGGCCTGCGCCGCTGGCGATCGACCTTGCCGTGCTGAAGTTGCTGGCCGAGGACCCGTCAATCGCCGCGACCAAGGGCGGCAAGGCGCGCAAGCTGTGGGCCGTGTGCGGCCTGCCGGATTTCCGCAAGGTCGGTCCGATGCACCACGCACGGATGATCCGCCGGCTATTTTCCTATGTCGGCGAAGGCGGGCACATCCCGCACGAATGGTTTGCCGCCGAAGTCGCCCGGCTCGACAATGTTGCCGGCGATATCGAAGCGCTGGCCGATCGGCTCGCCGGCATTCGCAGCTGGGCCTACATCGCCCAGCGCTCCGACTGGCTCGCCGATCCTGCCAAATGGGCCGAGCGGACTCGCGCGGTCGAGGCGCGCCTGAGTGACGCGCTGCACGAACGTCTGACCCAGCGGTTCGTCGACCGGCGCACCGCGGTGCTGGTCCGCGACATCGGTGCCAGAGGCGCCGACGCCCTGCCAGTGACCGTCGCGGCAGACGGCGAGGTCAGCGTCGGGCCGGAGCCAATCGGCCATCTCGCCGGATTTGAGTTCCGGGTCGATCCGACTGCGCGCCTGGCAGACAAGAGATTGCTGCTGGCCGCAGCCGAACGGCGCCTGGGCGAGGAGCTGGACCGCCGTGCCGCGAAACTCTGCGAAGCCCCGGACGTCGACTTCCAGCTGGTCGAGGAAGGCGGATCCGGGCTGGCCATCGGTTGGGAAGGCCATATCCTGGCGCGCCTTGCTCCTGGCCGGTCTCTGCTTGAGCCGGCAGTTCGAACCGCGCGGGCGCTCGACCGGCTGTCGGCGGAGCGTCGCACCAAGCTGCGTGGCAGGCTGGAGCGGTGGATAGAGAGCCAGGTGAGCCGGCATCTCCCGGCGCTGAAGGCGTTGGCGAATTCGGCCGCGGACCGCGGGGCCAGTCCAGGCATTCGTGCCTTGTCGGCGATGCTGGTCGACGCGGGCGGGCATCTGCCACGCCGCTCGATCGCATCCCAATTGGCTCAACTGGACAAGGCGGATCGCCATTCGCTGCATCGGCTCAGAGTGCGGCTTGGAGCGCTCGACGTCTATGTCCAGTCGTTGCTGAAGCCCGCCGCTCAGCAGTGGCGCGGAGCATTGTTGGCGGTCCGTTCCGGCCAGCCAATGCCGCGCCTGCCGCAGCCCTCGGCGGCGACTCTCGATGGCAGCGCGGACCCGCGCGGCGCGGCGCTCGCATTCCGCCGCATCGGCAATGACTGGCTGAGGATCGACCTGGCCGACCGGCTGGCCAGCCACGCCCATCAGGTCCGCCAGCACGGCGGCGAAGACCCGGTCGACCGGGCGTTCGCCACCAGCCTCGGCCTCGACGAGGCGACCATCCGTCATTTGATGGCAGAGATCGGCTTCGTCCCGTCAGGCGAAGCCTGGGCCTGGCGTGGCCATCGCCGACCACGGCAACGGACTACTCCGCAGCCGCGCCCGGGCAGCGCCTTCGCCGCGCTGGCCGGCCTCAAGCGGTAGGTGCGGCTCGACCGCTATCTGTTTTTCATCCGGCTGCTGAAGAGCCGCACATTGGCGCAGGCACTGATCGGGGAAGGTCATGTCCGTGTCGACGGCAAACGGGTCGGCAAGGTTTCCGAGGACATCCGCATCGGCCAGGTCATCGCACTGCCCTTGCACGGTCAGGTTCACATCATCCGCGTCACCGGCCTGCCCACCCGGCGAGGCCCGCCGCCGGAAGCCCGGCGTCATTATGAGGAGATTGAAGCCGAGCGTTGACTGGGGCACCGTCGCAACCTAGCGACTGCAGTGGAAAAGGGAGCTTGTTAACATGACTTACGTCGTCACCGACGCATGCATCCGCTGCAAGTATATGGACTGCGTCGAAGTGTGTCCGGTCGACTGTTTCTACGAGGGCGAGAATATGCTCGCCATCAATCCCAACGAATGCATCGACTGCGGTGTATGCGAGCCTGAATGCCCGGCGGAGGCGATCCTGCCCGACACGGAGGGCGGCCTCGAGAAGTGGCTCGAGCTCAATTCGACATTCTCGGCGCAATGGCCCAACGTCACACGAAAGAATGAGCAGACCCCCGCCGATGCCGATGAGCACAAGGGCGAAGAGGGCAAGTACGACAAATATTTCTCGCCGGAGCCCGGCAAGGGCGACTGAATATAGCTCTCATCGCAGCCGCGCCTGCGCTTCCCGAATTATTGTATTGAGTTAATAATTCTGGTGCAAAAAGGGGAGGGCTCACCGGGCACGAAGGATAAATGAATGAGCGTGACGGCACTGACTACTGCAATAGCGGTGGCGGCTACGCCTTTACCCGGCGGCGAAGCGCCGGCGCCAAACGCTGCATTCAGCTTCGCATTGACCGCGTTGGATCAGGCCCCGATCAAGGTCGAACCCGCCGCCGGATCGATTGAAGTACCGCCGCCGATCGTACCGGCCAATTCGACGGAACCGTCACCGTCCAACCAAGCCGCGCAAGCGGCGGAGCCTGAAACCGGCGCACCGGCGTTACCTGCCCAACCCGAATCTCGGGCCCTTCCATCCGCCATGGGCCAGACGGACATCGTGGTTACCGGCCGGCGCCCCAGTCCGGACGATCCGCTCGAAGAGCTTAACGCCACGTCGTTCGAGGTTACTCAATCGGTCGACAAGGCTATCGTCGCGCCCATTGCGTTCGTCTATGTCGACGTCATGCCGCGCCCGATCCGTATGGGCCTGCGCAACTTCCTCCGGAACCTAGGCGAACCGGTCGTCTTCCTGAACTATTTGCTGCAACTGAAGCCGGGCAAGGCAGCGGAAACGGTCGGACGTTTCGTCATCAACACTGCGGTCGGGGCCGCCGGAATCGTCGATGTCGCCAAGCGCAAGCCGTTCAACCTGCCGCATCGCCGTAACGGCTTCGCCAATACGCTTGGCTATTATGGCGTTCCGCAGGGACCCTATTTCTATCTGCCGGTTATCGGCCCGACGACCCTGCGCGATTTCATCGGCAACCGGCTGGATGTCTTGGTATTTCCGCTGGCCTTTGGAAAGCAGTTCAGCCGACCGGAAGTCATCGTGCCGATTGCGACGCTCAACGAACTCAACAGCCGCATCGAATATGACGACGAGGTGCAACAGATTAGAGCGGCGGGGGATCCCTATGTGGCCTCACGCTCCTATTATCTCAGAAAGCGGCAGGCCGAAATCGAGGCACTTCACGGCCGCGGAAATGGCAAGGTTCCCGTGATCCTACCCCCTTCGGAACCGAAGCAGCCAGCGCCCGTTCCGGCGGCGCCGGATTCCGAGCAAGGTCCGTCGTCCGGCGCGGAGCCTGTCAGCCCCGCGACACCTAGCGCCGCTCGAACTCCGTGATCGCGGCGACGATTTCCTCGGCGGCCTGTTCGGCGCTGAGCTTGGTCGTATCAATCCACAGTTCGGGATTTTCAGGCGCTTCATACGGGCTGTCGATGCCAGTAAAATTGGGCAGTTCACCGGCCCGGGCTTTTGCATAGAGTCCCTTGACGTCGCGCTTCTCGGCCTCGTCGAGCGGCGTGTCGACGAACACCTCGATAAATTCGCCGTCACCCATCATCCGCCGGACCATGTCGCGCTCCGCCCTGAACGGCGAAATGAAGGCAGTCAGCACGATCAGGCCGGCATCGGCCATCAGCTTCGCCACCTCGCCGACGCGGCGAATATTCTCGATCCGGTCGGCCTCGGTGAAGCCCAAATCCTTGTTGAGGCCATGGCGGACGTTGTCGCCGTCGAGCAGGAAGGTATGGCGACCCATTGCCGCCAGCTTCTTCTCGACCAGATTGGCGATGGTCGACTTGCCGGCTCCGCTAAGCCCGGTGAACCATAGCACCGCCGGCTTTTGGCCCTTCAGCTTGGCGTGGGTTTCGCGGCTGACATCGAGAGCTTGCCAATGGACGTTCTCGGCCCGGCGAAGCGCGAAGTGCAGCATGCCCGCTGCCACGGTGGCGTTGGTCAGCTTGTCGATCAGGATGAAGCCGCCAAGTACCCGGTTGGGCGGCCCGACATGGTCATCCCGATAGGGTTCGAACACCAGGGGCCGATCAGTCGTCAGCTCCGCGACACCGATCGCGTTCAGCTCAAGCGTCTTTGCCGCCAATTCCTCGAGCGAGTTGACATTGACCTGGTGCTTGGGGTGGGCGACCGTCGCGGTCACCGTCTGGGTGCCGAGCTTCAGCCAATAACCGCGCCCCGGAGTCATGGCTTCGTCAGCCATCCAGACGATCGTCGCCTCGAACTGGTCGGCGGCATGGGGCGGGTCCTTGGCCGTGGCAATGACGTCCCCCCGCGAGCAATCGACTTCCTCGGCGAAGGTCAGCGTGACCGATTGCCCCGCGATTGCCCGGGGAAGATCGCCGTCCATGGTCACGATCCGCGCCACCCTGGTTGTGCGCCCGGAAGGGAGGATGCGCACTTCATCGCCTGCCGCGATGGCGCCGCCGGCGACCAGTCCGGCAAAGCCGCGGAAATGCTGATCGGGCCGGCTGACCCATTGCACCGGCATGCGGAACGGCTTGGCTTCCTGCGCCGCGCTGTCGACCGGCACCGCTTCCAGATGATCCAGCAACGCCGGGCCGTCATACCAGCTCGTTGCTTCGCCCCGCTTCGCGACATTGTCGCCGGTAAGGCCGGACACCGGAATGGCGATCCAGTCGTCGATGCCGATCACATCGGCGAAGGCGCGATAGCCGGCGACGATGGCATCGAAGGCTGCCTGGTCGAAATCGACCAGGTCCATCTTGGTCACGGCGAGGACCATGCGCCGAATTCCGACCAGGTTACACAAAATCGAATGCCGGCGAGTCTGCTCCAGCACCCCCTTGCGGGCATCGACCAACAAGAGGGCGAGATCGGCGGTCGAGGCGCCGGTGACCATGTTGCGGGTATATTGTTCATGGCCCGGCGTGTCGGCGACGATGAACTTGCGCTTCGAGGTGGCGAAGAAACGGTAGGCGACGTCGATGGTGATGCCTTGCTCGCGCTCGGCGGTAAGTCCGTCGACCAGCAGCGCGAAATCGATGTTTGCGCCCTGGGTTCCTACGCGCTTGCTGTCGGCCTCCAGCGCCGCCATCTGGTCATCGAAAATCTGCCTGGTTTCGTACAGCAACCGGCCAATCAGGGTGGATTTGCCGTCATCGACGCTGCCGCAGGTGATGAACCGCAACATTTCCTTCGACGTCTGCTTGGCGAGGTAAGCACTGATATCCGAAGCGATCAGGTCGCGCTCTTCGGCGTGGGGCAGGGCCATCAGAAATAGCCCTCTTGCTTCTTCTTCTCCATCGATCCTTCGCCGGCATCGCGGTCGATGATCCGCCCCTGCCGCTCGCTGGTGGTGGCGAGCAGCATTTCCTGCACCACCTGCTCGATGGTGTCGGCGTCGCTCTCGATCGCGCCCGACAGCGGGTAGCAGCCAAGCGTTCGGAAGCGGACCGAGCGGGTCTCGACCTGTTCGCCATCATTCAGCCGGAAGCGATCGTCGTCGACCATGATCAGCAGCCCGTCGCGCTCCACCACCGGCCGCGGCGCGGCAAGATAGAGCGGCACGATCTCGATCCGCTCACGCAGTATGTAGGTCCAGATGTCGAGCTCGGTCCAGTTGGAGAGCGGAAAGACCCGCATCGATTCCCCGGCATTCTTGCGGACATTGTAGAGCGACCAAAGCTCCGGCCGCTGCTTCTTGGGATCCCACCGGTGGGTGGCGGTGCGGAAGGAGAAGATCCGCTCCTTGGCCCGGCTTTTCTCCTCGTCGCGGCGGGCGCCGCCGAACGCGGCGTCGAAGCCAAATTTGTCGAGCGCCTGGCGCAGGCCCTCGGTCTTCCACAGGTCGGTGTGGAGCGGGCCATGATCGAACGGATTGATGCCTTGGCGCTCGGCCTCGGGGTTTTTGTAGACGAGAAGATCGATCCCCTCCTCCGCCCCGACCTTGTCGCGTAGCGCATACATGTCGCGGAACTTCCAGGTCGTATCGACATGGAGCAGCGGGAAGGGCAGCGGCGCCGGATAAAAGGCCTTGCGGGCGAGGTGCAGCATCACCGCGCTGTCCTTGCCGATCGAATAGAGCATTACCGGGCGCGCGGCCTCGGCCACGGTTTCGCGCATGATGTGGATGCTCTCGGCCTCCAGCCGGTCGAGATGGGTCAGGCCACTCATCGACTGCCACCAAGCCGCACCGCACGCAAAGGTCAAGCCGTTGAACAGCCGAGGAGGTTCATCCTGCCGCAATCCGGCTTGCGGCAGGGATGCCTGAAGGTGCACTGATTGCTAGAAATCGGGTTTTCCCGAGGGGAGTAGGAAATGAAATTCATGAGGTTTGCGGCCCTGGCGCTGGCTACGGCAATACCGGCCTCGGCGATGGCGGCGCAGAGCGGCGCCAAGGAAGAGGCGCCCAAGGCGGTCACCAGGGCGGAAATCAGCGACAAGCTGGACGCCGACTATGCCGACATGGACGCGGACAAGGACGGCAAGGTCACCGCCGCCGAAATCGACGCCCGGCTGGTCAAGAGTGCCGAAGCCAAGATCGAGGAATATAAGAAGGAGCGCGACGCGGCTTTCGCCAAGCTCGACCTCAACGGCGACGGCAACATCAGCCGCACCGAATTTGACGAGAAGGCCAAGCTGCCGACCATGAAGCAGCCCGACGCGGCGCCATTCCTGGCCCGCTTCGACGTCAACAAGGACGGCGCAATCACCTTGGAGGAATTCCGCGGGCCGACCCTGGCCAATTTCGCCAAGCTGGACGTCAACAAGGACGGCACGATCAGCCCGGCCGAAGCCGAAGGTCCGCCGGCCAAGACCGCCGCGGCGCCGCCGGCCAAGAAGCCGGCCTTCAAGAATACGCCCTCCATCTCCCGCTAGACGGCAGCGCGGAGCGGGCCTAGAGCAGAGACTTCCCTGGGGAGCCGCAACCCCGGGTTCCATCGAAATGAAATTTTGATGGATGCCCAAGCCGCGGCTGAGATCGGCAGGCAGTGCCGGGACCCATCGAACCTGATCCGGTTAATACCGGTGGAGGGAGTGGCATGACGACTGCAATCCCGCTGACGCTTCACCTGCTGGTCCTGATCGGCCTTTACGAACTGGCCGCGGGCCTGGCCGGGTTTACTCGGCACATCGACTGGCCGGCTCTGCTCGACGAGTTCGAGCGGTCGCCCGCCCTGACCTTCGTTACCGGTTTCGCGGCCTTCGCGATCGGCGCGGCGATCCACCTCGGCCATCACCACTGGACCGACACTCTGGCGATCATCGTCTCGGCCATTGGCTGGATGGTGATGGCGGAGGGCTTGCTGATCATGGTGTGGGCGAAGCCGCTATTGGCCTTCTGCCGGCCGCTGGTCAGCCAACAGCGAATAATTTCGATCATAGCAATCCTGTTTGGGATTGCGCTCATCTTGCTCGGCGTAACTGGCCGGGCCGACCCCCATCTCATTTAGGAAACAGCAATGGCCGATATCCCGGCGCGCACCGAACTAGGCGTAACCACTGGCCCGATCCGCGGCAGCCGCAAGATATTCGTCCAGGGCCCTTCGACCGGATCAGGACAGGCCGGCGTCCGCGTCGCGATGCGCCAGGTGGACCTCGAACCATCGTCGGGCGAACCGCCCGTGACGCTGTACGACACCAGCGGACCCTATACCGACCCGGAAAGCCGGATCGACATCATGGCCGGGCTGCCCGAACTTCGCCGCGACTGGATCCGTGGCCGCGGCGACGTCGAGGAAGTCGCCCAGCGCGAGGTTCGCCCGGAAGACAATGGCCAGCTGGGTCCCGACCGTTCGGGCGGGGTCGCGCCCTTCCCCAACGTGCGCCGCCGCGTGCTTCGCGCCAGGCCGGGCCATAACGTCAGCCAGATGCACTATGCCCGCCGCGGAATCATTACCCCGGAAATGGAATATGTCGCGGTACGTGAGAATCTGGGCCGCGAAATGGCACGCGAGCTGCAGCGTGACGGCGAAAGCTTCGGCGCCGCCATCCCCGACCATGTCACCCCCGAATTCGTCCGCGACGAGGTGGCGCGCGGCCGGGCGATCATCCCCAACAACATCAATCACCCCGAGTCCGAGCCGATGGCGATCGGCCGCAATTTCCTGGTCAAGATCAACGCCAACATCGGCAACAGCGCAGTCGCTTCCGACGTCGCGGCCGAGGTCGACAAGATGGTCTGGGCGATCCGCTGGGGCGCGGACACCGTCATGGACCTTTCGACCGGCCGCAACATCCACGACACGCGCGAATGGATCGTCCGCAATTCGCCGGTGCCGATCGGCACCGTGCCGATTTACCAGGCGCTGGAGAAGGTCGGCGGAATCGCCGAGGATCTGACCTGGGAAATCTTCCGCGACACGCTGATCGAACAGGCCGAGCAGGGCGTCGACTATTTCACCATCCACGCCGGCGTCCGGCTGCCTTACGTGCCGCTGACCGCAAGCCGAGTCACCGGCATCGTCAGCCGCGGTGGATCGATAATGGCCAAATGGTGCCTGGCTCATCACCGCGAGTCATTCCTCTATGAGCGGTTCGACGAGATCAGCGAGATTATGAAGGCCTATGACATCGCTTACTCGCTGGGCGACGGCCTTCGCCCCGGCAGCATCGCCGACGCCAACGACGAGGCGCAGTTCGCTGAGCTCTACACGCTGGGCGAGCTGACCAAGCGCGCCTGGGACCAGGACGTGCAGGTGATGATCGAGGGCCCCGGCCATGTGCCGATGCACAAGATCAAGGAGAATATGGAAAAGCAGCTGGAGGTTTGCGGCGAAGCGCCCTTCTACACGCTTGGGCCGCTCACTACCGACATCGCGCCGGGGTACGACCATATCACCAGCGGCATTGGCGCGGCGATGATCGGCTGGTTCGGAACGGCGATGCTTTGCTACGTGACGCCCAAGGAGCATTTGGGCCTGCCCGACCGCGACGATGTGAAAGTGGGCGTGGTGACCTACAAGCTAGCCGCCCATGCGGCCGACCTCGCCAAGGGTCATCCGGCGGCCAAGGTCCGCGACGACGCGCTGAGCCGGGCGCGGTTCGAGTTCCGCTGGCGCGACCAGTTCAACCTGAGCCTCGATCCCGACACGGCCGAGGAATATCACGACCAGACGCTTCCGGCCGAAGGTGCGAAGACCGCCCACTTCTGTTCGATGTGCGGCCCGAAATTCTGCAGCATGAAGATCACGCAAGAGGTGAGAGAGTTCGCCCGCCTAAATCCCTCACCGCTCGTGCCGAGCGAAGTCGAGGGGGGCGGGCAGGATGCCGAAGCCGGGATGGAAGAAATGTCCAGGCGCTTCCACGACGAAGGTGGGGAGCTTTACCTGCCGGCGGCGGAGTGAGCCCTATGGCTGCTTTCGCGTAAATCGGAAGTGGAGCAGTAACGCCACGCCGACAAACAATGGGGTCAGCGCGAACTGAACCGTCGGCACGCGGGCCGATTCTTCCTGGAACGCGGCGCCGGCGGTTATGCCCAGCCCCATTGCCACCGCGCTCCATCCGACGACATCCTGCCGCCATCCAGAGTTGGCGGCCTCAAGCTTTTCCAGGAGAATCGGCAGCTTTTCCGGATGCTCCGCCATCGCCATTCTGACGGTACGGTTCAAAAGCAGGCTCTTCAAAAACTGCAATAGCATGTGGAGCCCAAGCAGTGGGACGAAGAACAATCCCAGCGTCATTAGAACCTGGGCCACCCGATCTTTCCCCTGCTTTTCTGGAGAACGGCGGTACTGAATATATCCAGCCGAGGGGCAACGCGACGTCTCTCGCGACGAAGCGTTGAATTTTACCAGCTGACGGCGCGATCTTGCGATGAACAGCAAAATAATGCGACCAATGGAGAAACGCTACCTCGCCAACTGCCCCAACGCCTCGTCGAGCGCCTGCAGGAAGCGTGACCGGTCCGCCTTGGCGAATGGCTTCGGTCCGCCGGTAATTCCGTCGGCGCCAACGCGCAGGTCCGCCATGATCGCGCGAGTGGCGATGGCGCCGCCGATGCTTGCGGAGGTGAACGGCTTTCCATCGTGGCCGATCACCGTCGCACCCTTCTTCAGGCAGCGGTCGGCGAGCAAAATGTCGCCGGTGATCACCACGGTTTTCGCGTCAGCGCTTTCCGCGATCCAGTCGTCGGCTGCATCGAACTTGTCCGACACGACCACTCGAGCGATCAGCGCATGTTCCGGTACGCGCATCGCCATGTTGCTGACCACCGTCACCGGCACCTCGCGCCGCCAGGCGACCTTGTACACCTCGTCCTTGACGGGACAGGCATCGGCGTCGACCAAAATTCGGATTTGGCTCATGCTTCTTCATTGCGAGGAGCAAGGCAACGAAGCAATCCCGCGGCGAATTGGATTGCATCGCTGTGCTCGCATTGACGAAAGCGTGACCTTGCGCAGCCTAAACTGAAGGACGATCCCCTGCGCCTTCATCTTCCTCCGGCGGCAAGTCGAAGCCCTCCTCGACTCCCGCCTCCGGCAGGCCGGCCGAATGGTCGACCGGTTCGGCGTTGCCCTCGGCCACTTCGCGCTCGCGCTTGTCGAAGAAGGCAGCGCGTTTGAGTCGCGTCTTGAGCGAAAGCGAAGGATTGTCGGGCGTCGGGCCGGCCATCGCGCGGTCGACATAGCTCTCTTCGGAGCTGCTAGCCACAGTGGGCGTGTCTGTCGTTTCCATGAAGGTGCAACGGCCAGGACGGCCTGTCGGGTGCAAAGAAATCGACGGGGGTCAGTGGGTGGCACTTCGCTCGGCCCCGATTGCCGATCCGCGGCGTTGACCTTGCCCGCCCCCTCCCAACCAAAGGAAATTTATGACCCGTCCCAACAGCACCGACGATTGGTCGCGCCTGATGTTCGACGCATCGCGGCTGTGGGCCGACGCCGGCATGGTCGTCGCGCTTCGATCGTGGCGGATGATGGCCGGAGGCCCGGCCACGGCCCGGCGCGAGGCCGAGCGGATGGTCAGCGAAAAGATCGAGGCCGGGTCGGAACTGGCCGGTGCGCTGGCCGGCGGGGCAGTAAAAAGCCCCAAGGCCGCGGCGCGCAAGGCGCTCTCCGTCTACGGCAAGCGCGTTCGCGGTAACCGCCGCCGCCTCGCTTAGGACGAACAAAAAGACGGCCCGGTCCCGTCGGGCCGAGCCGCCTTCCTTTTCGGCGGACGATCATTGCTAACCGTTCCGCCAAATCTTCGTAGGCTAGGTTTGGCTATTTGCCGGTACCATCTAGCTTTTCACGTTGATGTTGCCCGAGACGATCGTCTCCAGCGGCAAATCGGTCAGCGTCGCGCCGAGGCACAGGGCCGGATCGCCGGTGGTGGCCGGATCGCCGTCGAAGAAGAAGGCGCGGCTGACCTTGTCCTTACCGGTGCCGGGCTCGCCATTGTCCTGTACCGAGAAATAGACGGTGTCGACCAGGCTGGGGTCGTTGGTCCGCTTGACCGTGCCGCCGAAGATGGCGGTGTTGGCGTCGACCATCTTGCCGCACTTGATGTCGAGCTTCAGCAAATAGGGCGCCTTGCCGTTTTCGCCGGTGAAGGCCTTGTTGATCAGCGTTGCCTGGCCGGTGGCGGTGCCGTCGGCGTTAATCTTGGCGCTGACCGAGAAGTTGCGGCGAGGGTCGCTGGACAGAGCGCCCTGGCCGCTGACCGTGCCGCTGGTGGCGGCAATGGCGGGGACCGAACTGACGAGGGCAATAATGAGGCTCGCGGCCCCGATGGGAATCCGCATGGGCTTACTCCTTGATTGGGTTTAGGTTTTCGTGGGTAGACTCAGTCAACGTCCGGGAATCATTGGATGTTCCGGATTGAGCGAAACAAGCAGGCGCGGGCGAGCGCAACAACGGCCCGGCCCCAATGGGACCGAGCCGCTTTCCATTCTTCTCGCGTCCGAGCTTAGCCGGTCGGCTGGCCCTCGAGCGAATGCTTCAGCGCACTCACCCGGTCATGGCCTTCGCGAACCGAGGCGAACGCACGCTCGACGATGCCGCCTGCGTCGCCCTCCAGCGTATCGCTGCCGATGGCGGCTTCGAACTTCTCCTTGAGATAGCCCTCACCGCGCTCGACCTCGTTGATGACCGCCTTGTCGTCGTTGCCGGTAACGCTGGCCTTGAAGTCCAGCCAGCGCTGATGAAGCGTGCCCATGGTGGTGCCGTCGCGGTCGGCGGGAGCTCCGCCAAACCGGCCCAGCTCCGCGTCAAGGTCGCTCAGTACCTGGCTGCGCTCGTCGCCAAGCTCGGTGAACATCTGCTTGAACTCGGCTGAGTCGACATGCTGCGCCGCATCGCGATAGCCATTGACGCTGTCGGCAAGCGTGTCGGTAAGAGTCTTGAGGGCAGCCAGGCCGCCCTTGTCAGTTTCGAACATATTGATTCTCCAAAAGAAAGTAGTGTGCGGTCTCAACGCGGGCCGAGGCTGAACGATGCCGGCTAAATCGCGCCGGCGGCTCGCGTGCGACGAGCGGGCCGGATAGCAAGGCGGCCCGACCTCCTTGAGAGATCGAGCCGCCAAATTCGGTCACCAGGGCCAAGCGTTCGTTACGGCGCCGGGTTTGTCCCGATGGTGCCCCGCCATTGTCGAGGGCAGCTAGGTTGTTCCGTTCGCGTCACACAGGCAGGAGGACCTCCATGGAATATGGCATTATCGGCTGGATCGTCGTCGGATTGATTGCCGGCATCCTTGCCAAATGGATCATGCCCGGCGACGATCCCGGTGGCATCATCGTGACGATCCTGATCGGTATCGCCGGCGGCCTGCTCGGCGGCTTCGTGGCCAGCAAGATGGGCATTGGCGGCGGCAATATCGTCAACATCCTGGTCGCGACAGCGGGCGCCATCCTGCTGCTAATCATTTACCGGGTCGTGGGGCGACGCCGGGTTAGCTGAGCGACGCAACAGCCAATTTTCATGGCCGGCAGACCATGTCCGCCACGGGCGGAGAGCGCATTCGTTTGCGCTCGCCGAAGCCAGCATCGGCATCGCTGCGATCGGTAGTGCCTAGCTGTTCTTGAAATTCTCAAGCCCTTGCTGGCCGCCCTTGTTTGACGGATTGGCCGCGATCGTCTTCGGCTTTTCCTTCTTGGGCTTGCGGGCTTCCTTGTTCTTCCTGACCTGGCCCTTGGCCATGATGCTTCTCCCTCCGCGGCGACGATGCGCCACATGGGACTGTCATAGCCGCTGAACGCAAAGGCTCAAGAGGCCGGGGCCGTCACGCGAGTGAATCGCGTGACGCCGATCCGGTCCCCCGGAACAGGTCCGGGGGCCGGTCGGCCGGCTGGCACCATCTCTTCGCGCTGCTTCGGCGGCGCTACGCGCCGGCGTCGCTGCGATCGGTGGCGCTCAGCTTAGCAAGCGCAGTTCTTGCAGGTGCAGGGCTTGCACTGGCAGCCGCGCTGAGCGGCGAGCGGGGTAACCGAAACCATGATGATTCTCCTTCTGTCCAAGAGCGGACAAAGGGCTTATGCAGTCCGTACCATGGTACGGAATCAAGCATTAAATCGCGATACGATCAGCGGCCTCGCCAAATCGGCGGGCGTAGGGGTCGAAACGGTGCGATATTACCAGCGGCGCGGGCTGCTCCCCGAACCGGCGCGGCCGCCGGGCGAGATTCGGCGCTACGGCGAGGCGGACGTCAAGCGGATGAGGTTCATCCGATCCGCCCAGGCGGCCGGCTTCACGCTGGCCGAGATCGGCGAGCTGATCGCGCTCGATGCATCCGACGACCGGGCGCGGGCGCGGGAACTGGCGCAAAGCCGGGTGGCCGCGATCGACGGAAAGATCGCGGAACTGCAAGAGGCGCGGGATGCACTGGCCGGACTGGCCCGGGCCTGCGCGTCCAGCCAGAAAGGCCCCTGCCCGATCCTGCGAGCTTTCGAGCGAGAGAAGTAGGGGTTTGTTTACCTGCGCGGGAGCAGAATCCGCAGTCGGGAGACTCGGAATGACTGTAACCGTACCATTCCAGCAACCGGAGCGCCGGCGATCGGCGCGGACGGCGCTGCACCTCAATGCCACGATGCGCGACGGCAATCGCAAGGTGCCCGCGCGGGTGATCGACATTTCACCGCATGGCTGCCGCATCGCCTGTTCGACCGTGGTCGCCGACGACCATATGGTGTGGCTGAGTCTGCCCGGGCTAGAGGGCCTGCGCGGGCGCGTCGCCTGGCATTGCGAGGAATTCATCGGCCTGGAGTTCGAAACGCCGCTTAACGACGCGGTGTTCGACCGGCTGGTCGCCCAGCACCGCCAGCTTCCCGAAGGCGAGATCAAGGAGCTGCGCTCGATCGCCAGCCGGACGCACTGGCTGGCGCGGCAGGCGGGCGACGACGACATCGCCATCCTGGCCGACATCAGCCGCCAATGCGCCGAGAATGCGGTAGTTGAGGGCCTGAAGCTGACCAGCCCGAAGAAGGGCTAGGCGCCCCGCTTCGGCGCAGGAATTAGGCCGCTTTCGAAAATTCGTCGAGCAGCTCGGGAACTCCGCCCGCGGTCTGGATCCGCTCGAGCAGGGCACCGCGCGGCAGCTCGACCTTCAGCGCCCAGGCGAGGACGGCCTCGAACTGGCGGATGGTGGCCGCATCGCAGACACCGTCGAACGCCAGCTTGGCGACCGGGGCCATTGGCGCGCGCAGCTGGATCTTCAGCCCCTGCGCCTCGACCAGGCGGAGATATTCTTCCGGCGCGGTTTCCGCGTCGATCGCGAAATCATAGGCGGCGCTGAGACCCTCGTGCAGCGCCGTCGTGGCGCGGAGCTGGGCTTCGCGGGCTTCGTCCGCCTTGGCGCGGACTTCGGTAAGCTTGTTCTGCAAATTACCCTCCATGACCGGGGCGGGAGACGACTGTTCGAGCGGTTCCTCGGCGGGCAGGTCGACTAGCGGATCCGGTTGTTCGGCGACCTCAGGTTCGACCGTTGGCCCAGGCTCAGGCTCAGGCTCAGGCTCGGGTTCGACGGCGCCGAGCTCGAGCGGCGCAAGCTCCTCGGCCGGCGGTTCGACGTTGATGGCCGGCTCGTCGATCTTGATGCCCTGATTGTAGAAACCGGTCAGCGTGGCGAAATTCTCGAACAGCTTGGAGAAGCCGGGCCCCTTGGCCGGCGGCGCCTCTTCCAGCTCAGGCTCAGGCTCCGGTTCGACCAGTTCGGCGACTTCGGGCTCGGGCTCCGGTTCGACCAGTTCGGCGACTTCGGGCTCGGGCTCGGGCTCGGGCTCGGGCTCGATAACCTCTTCGGCATCGGCCGCCGGCTCTTCGACCGGTGTCTCGGCGACGGCTTCGACGTCCTCCGCCGCCGGCTCTTCGACGGTGAGATCTTCGGCGGGAAGCGAGGCAAGGGCTTCCTCGACTACCGGCTCTTCGACAATTTCTTCGGTCTCCGGCTCCTCGGCGGGAAGCTCGGCGACGGCTTCGGCCTCTGCTTCGACCGCGTCTTCGACCGGTTCGGCGGTCTCGGCGGGCAGGGCAGCCTTGCCGGTCGCCTTTTCGATGGTGACGAAGGCGTAGACATAATCAACCCAGGAGCCGCAGCTCGACAGCGGCAGCAGGGTGACCCAGCAGCGGGTCGGCCCATCGGCGGCGGTGAAATTGTCTTCGAAGGCAAGGAAATCGCGTGAAATGGCGACGATGGGCAGCTTGCGGGCGATGCTGGCGAGGAGCGAGGGGCTGGAAGCGTCGATGATGCGCTGGACGGTGACGTCATTGGCAAGGGCGTCGCCAAGATGGCGAATTTCGGCATCCTGGCCGCCCCCGATCAGCTCGAGCAGCAGCGAATGGGGCGCGGCATCTGAGATTTGCAGAGGGTCGAGCTCGTGCAGCGGCGGGAATTCCTTGTCACCGCGGATCGACAGCCAATAATCGAGCACGGCGACATGCTTCGGCCGCTCGCTGTCGCGGATCGTCCGCAGCGACGTCAGCATCGCCTCGGCCGTCGGCTGCTCAGCCGCTTCCATGCCCGACACGGGCGCTCCCATAACTTCCTCCGCGTTTTATTGGCGTGCAGTCTGCGCCGTGGTTCTTAAGAAAGGCTAACTTTCCGGGAACTAAGCAGCTTTTGGTGCGCCTTGATCGCCGGCGCGCAATCATGAAGTCTTTGCGCCATGTCCCGCCAACCCCGCGCCGTGCCGATCGTCCTGCTGGTATTGCTGCTCGACGCGATGAGCTTCGGCATCGTGCTGCCCGTATTGCCCGGGCTGGTGGTTCACCTGACGCACGTGTCGATGGCCGAAGCGACGCGGATTGCCGGCTATATGCTGCTGGTCTTCGCCGTGACCCATTTCCTCGCCGGACCGATCATCGGCAATCTCGGCGACCGCTTCGGCCGTCGCCCGGTGCTGCTGATCTGCGTCGCCGCCTTTGCCATCGACTATGCGTTGATGGCCGCCGCCCCGACGATCGGCTGGCTGTTCGCCGGGCGAGTGGTAGCCGGTATCGCAGGGGCGACCTACGGCCCGGCCAACGCCGTCCTGGCCGACGTTACGCCAGGCAAGGACCGGGCGCGGGTGTTCGGCCTGATGGGCGCGGCGTTCGGCGGCGGCTTCATCCTTGGCCCGGCGCTGGGCGGACTGCTTGCCGGGTTCGGGACGCGGGCTCCGTTCATCGCCGCGGCGGCGCTGGCCGGGTTCAATTTCCTGTGGATCCTGGTCAGCCTGCCCGAGACGCTGCGCCCCGAGGACCGGCGCCAGTTCGAATGGAAGAGGGCTAATGCGTTCGGTACGTTTGCGCCTCTGCTGAAAGAGTCGAAGGCGGTACCGCTGATCCTCGCGTCGTTGCTGTGGCAGATCGCCCATCAGGTCTATCCGTCTACGTGGGCCTTCTGGGCGGAGCTGAGGTTCGACTGGTCCGCGGCCCAGATCGGCTGGTCGCTGGCGGCGGCGGGCCTGTCGATGGCGATCGCCCAGGCTCTCATCACCGGACGGGTGGTGGCCCGCTTCGGAGAGGAGCGGAGCATCGTCACCGGCATGCTGGTCGGCGGAGTCAGCTTCACGCTCTATGCCTTTTTGTCCGAGGGCTGGATCTATCCGATCATATTCTTCAGCGCACTGCAGGGCCTGGTCTATCCGTCGACCAACGCCTTGCTGTCACGGATGACCGACGCCTCCAACCAGGGGGCGCTGCAAGGCGGAATGGCATCAGTCGCGAGCGTCGGCGCGATCATCGGACCGCTGGCGATGACCCAGGCACTGGCGCTGGGCGCGGAGCGAGGCTTCCCCGGGTCAGCGTTTTTGCTGGCGGCGACGATGGTCGGCGCCGGGCTGCTGGTCATTGTCTTTGGAGTGATCAGGCGAAAGGGTGAGGCAGCCCCTCAGCCGTAACGCCGTTCCGGAAACGCCGGCGAAGTGCCGCATAATTCATGCAAATGATCGTAGGCGATCAGCTGCCTGCCGCTCGCATCCTCAATCCCGTCAATCTGAAACCGCGCTTCGCCGTAAAGTTCTCGACCATAGGCAATGGCCTCCTCGAGCGACGGAAATTCAAGGAAATCATTCTCGCCTTCGCGCGAGCCGGTGAGCACCAATAGAACGAGCCGAACCGGCTGCAACGCGATCCCCTCCCCAAGCGCCACCGCCGCCAGGCGGACGGTGGCTCATGCAACCAATTTGTCACCAAACAGGCTAAGCTGCAACGGTCCGCGATTAAGCTGTCCCAAAACCGTTGCGCGCCTGCATCTATCGTCGGGCTATTGCCAGCCATTGAATCCGCGTAACGTCGGCATTGCGACTCATCCGGAAGGTAAGGTGACCCTATGACCCCGACCGCTGCCAGCGCCGCGTCCGAACATTGGCTTGACGGCACAGGAGGCCGGATATTCTGTCGCCACTGGGAACCGTCGGGTGAAGCGCGAGCCAATCTGGTGATCTGCCACGGGGTCAATTCCCACGGCGGCCAATATATTCGCGCGGGCCAGGAATTTGCGGCGCGCGGCTATTGCGTCACCGCGCTCGACCTGCGCGGTCGCGGACGGTCGGACGGCGAGCGATTCTACGCCGATTCGGTCGACGATTATGTTTCGGACCTGTCCCAGGCGATCGAATTCGCCCGGTCGAGACATCCCGGCCTGCCGCTGTACCTGCTCGGCCACAGCGCCGGCGGAGTGACTTCGGTTAGCTATGCGCTCGATTATCAGGACCGGCTGGATGGCCTGATTTGCGAGAGCTTCGCCTTCCGCGTCTATGCGCCCGACATCGCACTGAAGGTGCTGGAGGGAGCGAGCCATGTCGCGCCCCATTTCCATGTGCTGAAGCTGAAGATGGAAGATTTCTCGCGCGATCCCGAGTGGGTCGCCGAGCTCAATGCCGACCCGCTGACCAAGGACGAAGTGCAGCCGGTGGCGACCGTCGCCGCGCTGGCCCGCGCCGGCGAAAGGTTCGTGCGCGAATTTTCGCGGATCACCTTGCCGGTGCTGATTCTACACGGCACCGCCGACAAGGCGACCCGGCCCGACGGAAGCCGGCAATTCTTCGACGAGGCAGGATCGGCCGACAAAACGCTGAAGCTCTATGACGGCTATTATCACGACCTGCTGAACGATTTTGGCCGCGATCAGGTGTTTGACGACATCGCCGGGTGGATCGATGCTCGGCTGCTCGCGAGGGCCGACGCCGAGGTGCCCAAACCGGTGGTGACTGTCTAGCGGGCCAGGCGATGGCGGACCCGCGCCGCAAGTCGCCGCCGATAGCGAAATGGCCAGCTAAGCGGGAATAAGCTGGCCTTTTGGCGGGCGCCGGGAATCCGGGGTTCGCAGCGCGCGCGGCACGCCTATATTCAAGCAATGAAGTGGGCGCTCGATTTCGCCTATCGCGTGCAAAAGTGGCTGTGGAAGCTGTTCCGGCCGCACACGCGAGGGGTCAAGGTGTTGGTGTTCAACCAGGCCGGCGAGGTCCTGCTGATCCGCAACAGCTATGGCCGAAGCGACCTGTTCGTGCTCCCGGGCGGCGGTATCAGGCCGTTCGAACAGCCTGCCAGCGCGGCCCGCCGGGAAATAGGCGAGGAGCTTGGCTGCGACGTCGGCGAGCTGACCGCCATATCGACCTACTTCTCAAACGCCGAAGGCAAGCGCGACACGATCCACCTGTTTTCGGGACGGGCAGGCGGGGATCATCGCGCGGACAATTTCGAGGTGGAGGAAGCGCGATATTTCCCGCTCGACGCGCTGCCCGCCAATATATCCGCGGCAACACTGCGGCGGATCGAGGAACAATCGGGCAAACGAAAGAGAGACGGCACATGGTGAAGCATTTCCTGCTCTTCTACGAAGCCGGGCCGGATTATCTGGAGCGCCGGCCCGAATTTCGCGCCGAACATCTGACCTATGCCTGGGAAGCCGCCGACCGCGGCGAGTTGCTGGCCGGAGGTCCTTACACCGACCCGGTCGATGGAGCGGTCCTGCTGTTCGTTGGCGACGATCGCAGCGTTGCAGAAGAATTTGCCAGCGGCGATCCCTATGTCGCCAATGGCCTGGTCGCCCGCTGGCATGTGCGTGAGTGGAACACGGTGGTCGGCGAGTTCGCCGCGAGCCCGCTCTACCCGGCGGACGTCCAGGCGTGAGCGCGGAGGGTGGCTGCCTGTGCGGCGCGGTCCGGTACCGGGTGACGGGCGAGCCGGTCGCGGCGACGCTGTGCCATTGCGGCGACTGCCGCCGGGCAAGCGGTGGCACCAATGTCGCCTGGGCGGTGTTCGATGCAGCCGATTTCGAATGGCTGGCGGCCGAGCCCGCCGACCATATTAGCTCACCGGGAATCCACTGGCGGTACTGTCCGGATTGCGGAAGCACCGTCGGCTACCAGCGGTCCGAGCGGCCCAATCACATGGACGTGACCACCGGCACACTCGACGATCCGGGCCGCTTTCCGCCGGATGTCGAGATTTGGGTCGGCGAGAGGATCGCCTGGGAGCCATTGCACCCCGACCTGCCCAAGCGCGAACGGAGCAGCCTCAATGACCCGGCCGGCTGATGTCGCCCTCTTCTCCTACGGAACGCTGCAGCTGCGCGAAGTCCAGCTGGCCAATTATGGGCGCGAGCTCGACGGATCGCCTGACGCCTTGCTGGGCCATCGGCTGATCCGCCTGGCCGATCGCGATCCAAACGCCGTGCGGATCAGCGGCGCCAAGACCCACATGGTCGTCCGTCATACCGGCGATCCGGCCGATCGGGTGCCGGGTGTCGTCTATCTGCTGACCGCCGAGGAACTGGCCGAAACCGACCGCTATGAAGGCAGCGACTATGGCCGGGCCGAGTTGCCGCTGGAATCCGGCCGACGGGCGCTGGTTTATGTCGAGCCGGAGGCGGACGGCTGACGAAAAGACCGCCGCCCCTTCACGGAGCGGCGGCCGAGGTTGAAGTTAAGCGCGGTTAGTTCTGCATGGCCGTGCCGGCGGGCCTGGCTACCCGGCGGAACATGAAATCGGCATCGGAGCGCGATTCCCAATTGCCCTTGGCCGGAATGTCCCGCGGCTTGGCCGGGGCCGTCTCCATTGCGCGGCGCTCCTGCTGGTCGAGGAAGCTGGCCCGGCGCAGGCGATGCCGCAGCGACAGCGACGGATTGTCCGTGGTCGGCCCGCGATAGGCGGCCTGGACGTGCGGTCCGAAGCGCGACAGATCGAAGCCTTCCGGCAGCCTGGTCGTTGGGGCGCCGGCGATCGGCGTCTTGCCCGGGACCGGATCATGCCGTGGCGTTTCGGCCCACGCAAACGCCGGTTTCTCGACCTGTTGCGGCTGATCTTCCTCGGCATGGCTTTGGATGAAGGTCCATTTCGCGGCCTCGTCGGCCTGCTCCTGCTTGCGGCGTTTGCGGCGGCGGACAGCGGCCGCGCCGCCCAGCAAAATCAATCCGAGCGCGCCGGCGCCGGCAATCGGCAGCGCGGCATCCGGATCAAGCTCGGCGAAGCCCGACTGGGATTCGTCCGCCGGAACGGCCTCAGGCTGGGCGACCGGCATCGGACCCGGCGCGACTGGAACTGCGACCAGCGCGTCCGCCGGAGCTGGCGCGGCAGCGGGCGCCGCGGGTTCGGCTGGGGGCGCGGCAGGCGCGCTACGCGTCGCAGTGCGCGTTACGGTGCGCGTCGCCGTCCTCGTGGTACGCTTGGCGGCCGTTGCCGCCTTCGGCATGGCCGGGGCAGCGGTCGTTTCCGTCGCGGTCGGCTCGGCCGGGGCCGGCTCGGCAGCGAGAGGATCGGCAGCCGGCGGAGTCGAGGTCGGCGCCGGATCGCTTACCGGCAGCGGTGATGTCGCCTCCTGGGCGAGCAGCGGAGTTGATGACAAGGCGAAGACCGCGGCAATCGCAGTCATGGCCATGCGAGCATGTTCGGGATGTTGGGTCATGCCAAATCCAACCCGCGTCAGCGCCCTCGGGGTCCCTGTTTCCGACGAGCCGAGACCTTCCGCCGATGAACCGACCCACCTGGTCAACGAGCCTAAGGTTTTGATTTAAAGCCTTTTTCAAATTGCTCGAAAAGCACGCGTTCGATCATCGAACGTGCCCGCAAGCTGCTTCCTTCATTAGTCGAAAACTCGCCGAGTTTGGCTCGACAGGGTTATCGAACGGGCGCAAGACGGCGCGCGGAGGCTCCCGATGTTCAGCTTCATTTTGCTTTCGTCCATGCTCGCCGCGGCCCCGGATGCCGCCGCTCCGCCCCCTCCCCAACCGGCCGACGACATCGTCGTCGAAGGTGTGAGGCAACAGCGGGAGCGAGTGCACCAGTTCGTCAAGGCGCTCGACGATGTGGCCAACCTTGGCCAGATCGGGAAATTCCATTCGCCGGTATGCCCGGCGGTAATGGGCCTTCCGGCCGAGCAGAACCGGCGGATTGCCGAGCGGATGAAGCAGGTTGCGGCCGCCGCCGGAATTCGCACCGGCGAAGCGGGCTGCGCGCCCAATGTTTTCCTGATCGCAACCGTCGGGAAGAAGGACACGATCGAGGCGCTCTACGAAGGTTTCCCAACCTATTTCCGGGACCTGTCCAGCAAGGAAGTGCGCAAGCTGGCCATGGCCAGGACCCCGTCGGTGGCGTGGCAGATCAAGAATCTGCTGAGCGCCGACGGAACGATATTGAAGAAGACTCCGCTGAACGGCTTTACGATCAACGAAGGAATGAGCTCGGGATCGCGGGTTCGCGCGGGGACGATGCCCCAGTTCGTCGCCTCGATGGTGGTCGTGGAGCGCTCCGCGCTGACCGGCCTGACGATTACCCAGGTTGCGGATTTCGCGGCCATGCGGGCATTCGCCGACACCGACCCCGAACGCGCCGCCGGGTCGGGTGCGCCGACGATCCTGACGATCCTCGACAAGGGTGATGATGAGCCGCTGCCCGTGACCCTCACTCACTGGGACTTTGGTTACCTGAAGTCGCTCTACGCCACGTCGAACGATTATTATGCCAGCTACCGGCGGGGCGAGATGGAGCAGGTCGTCCGGAAGGAATTGGAAAAGGCCGGGCAATAGTCGGGCTGCGCGGCTCTTCGCGAGCGTCCGCCGTTTGTCGAATCGTCGACCTCAGCCAAGCGCCAGTCGAACCGTGGGTGCGGACCAGGCGGAGCCCCGCCTAGGGCGCCGGCACATCCCCTGGAGTCATTCGTGATCAGCCTGACCATCTTCGATGCCGTGCGCAGCGCCGCGGCCGTCCCCATCCGCGCCGCGACTGCGATCCGGGCGCGAAGCCACGGCGCCGGCTTCGAATTGCTTCCGTCCGGCGATCGGCCGGACGAGGCGGTGCGCCCATGTTTCAAGCGGTACTAGCTGCTTGAAGCACCTGCCCGAAAACTGCTTCGCCGGGGACCGCCTCGGCGAAGATCTGCATCGAGGATTTCAGTTTTAGCGCGTCGACCGGGCCGAGGATCGCGTCCGCGCCGACTGTCGCCAGCTGGCTCAATATGGCCGCCGCGCATTCGCGTATCCGGATGCCGAGGATCGGGTGGGCGGCATAGGCATGCGCCTCCTCGACCCCGCTGAGCCCATAATATTTCGCGGTCTCGCTGCGCCCGAGGTCGCGGTGCTGGGGAAAGATGAACCACATCCAGTGGCTGCGCTTGCGTCCATCGCGCAGCTCGCTGAGCGCCTGCTCGTAAACGCCGCCGGCCTGCGCCGCGACGAAGCGATCGAGATTGAAGGGATCGTCAGTCACGCCCGCGCGCATAGCGCAGGCGGCTCTATTTGGCGTTGGCTTTCGCGCTGCTGGCGCTGGCCAGGCGCGGGTTGCCGCCTACCCGGCGGCCGTGGATCCAGCTCATCCCCTGGCCGATCGTCATCATCGGCGTGAAGCGGCTGTTCTGCGCGGCCGGCTGTAAACCTTCGCGATCGTCGAGTGAGAAGAAGCCGTTGGCGGTGCGCGCGAGGAGCAGGATATGGGCGCCGCGGGTCGAGTGACGTCCGATGCTGATATAGAGATCCTTTGGATCAAATCCCGCGGCCTTCAGCACCTGCATCTTGGCGATGGCGATATCCTCGGCATCGCCGGTGCCGCGGCGAAGCGTTTCGCCGGCATTCGCCCAGAAGTCGGCCACGCCCATATTGTCGAGATCATGCTGCCAGTGGACAGCCTCGCTGATTTCCTGCTGAACCATGCGAAGCTTGCCAATCGGATCAAGGTTGGCGGCCCCCGCCGCCAGCCGTAGCACCATCGGGTCCTTCGCATCGGCCGCAGCCACCCGACGGAATCGAGCGTCGTAGAAAGTCACGCCGGCGTTGAGCGCGACGGTGCCGAACGCATTGGGGCTGGCCGGCCTGGCCAGGAT
Organism: Sphingomonas brevis; assembly: GCF_023516505.1. Lineage (NCBI taxonomy): Bacteria > Pseudomonadati > Pseudomonadota > Alphaproteobacteria > Sphingomonadales > Sphingomonadaceae > Sphingomonas > Sphingomonas brevis. The sequence goes on from NZ_JAMGBB010000001.1 coordinate 1,967,226, forward strand.
CAGGGCCTGGTTGGACTGGTTGGTCGATGCGGCCGACCGATCAAGGATCAGCGGACGGTAAAATTCGGACTTGGATGGGGTGGCGGCGGCTTCGGCGCTCATCGCCATGGCGGGCGCCGCGGCCGCCATACAGGCGCCGGCGACGGCAACTCCAATCGCTCTGATCATCACCTTTCATTCTCCCACCCAACCATCGGATAAGATGACTCCATTGGGACGTTAACGGAAGCGGTTAACGGAAGCGCTTGAAAGTTAACCGATAAAATGTGCTCGATTCGCTACGAAAGGTGCGAAAACGTTAGGAAAGCCGCCAAGTTCCGAGTCGGCGCAAATAATTTCAGATGCGAATCGTTTACCAAATTGGCTCAAAACCATTAACTTTGGTTAATGCTGCGACTGACTATAGAAAATTAACGCCGGTCGCCGCCATGGTTCGAGTCGCGCCAACGATGCGCGGTTATGCGGTGAGTTTCAGAGCGGCGATGCAGCCGACGATGCCGAGGATCAGAAGCAGCCTGAGCGTGGTCGCCGGCTCGTCGAAGAAGGCCATGCCGACGATCACCGTGCCGACCGCGCCGATGCCGCCCCACACCGCATAGGCCGTGCCCATTGGAATGTTGCGCGATGCCAGTTCCAGCAGGCCCATGCTGATCGCGACGGAAACCAGGAAGGCCATCGTCCAGGGGACGTTCCGGAATCCTTCCACGAACCGCAGCGAGGTGGTGAAGCCGACCTCGAACAGGCCACCCAGGATAAGCCAGAACCACGCCATCGTCGGCCCTCCCATTGGCGCTGGACGAGGCCAGCGAATGCCGTCACCTTCCCGCTCATGGCGCGCGAAATGAACATCGGCAACCGGATTGGCCCGCCCCGCTTCCTGCTGTTCCTTGCGATACTGGCGGCCGGCTATGCGGCGTCGATGACGATGCTCACTCGGCCGCAAGCGATGATGGTCTCGTTTGATTTCGCGGCCTTGCTGTTTCTTCTCGGCTGCTTGCCCCTGTTCCGCCGCCATGCCCAGGACATGCGCAAGGCAGCGCTGGAGAACGACGCCAATCGCGTGATCCTGCTGATCGTGACGGTCGTCCTGTCGATGGTCATCCTGGTGACCGTCGCGGGGGAGCTGATCGGACCGCATCATCCGGCTCCGATCGAAAAGCTGATGATCATCCTTACGCTGATCCTGGCCTGGCTGTTCGCCAACACGGTCTATGCGCTGCACTATGCACATCTGTTCTACAGCCGCGATGACGGCGGAAAGGATTTGGCCGGACTGATTTTTCCGGGTGAAAGGGCCGAGCCCGACTACAGCGACTTCGTCTATTTCAGCTTCACGCTGGGCATCGCGCTGCAGACGTCCGACGTCGCCATCACTTCGCCGGGCATTCGCCGAATCGTGATCGGGCAATGCATCGCGGCGTTCGTCTACAATATCGTCGTCCTGGCACTGGCGGTCAGCGTGCTCGCGTCGCGCTAGGCCGTGGCCTCAAGCGCCGGATGCTCAACCTTGCGGGTGCGTGCAGCCATGAGGCAGCCGGCGACGATCAGCGAGGCACCCGCCATCGTGAATAGCGAGACGCTTTCGCCGAAGCGCAGCCAGCCGAGCAGCATCGCCCACAGGAACGACGTATATTCGGTGGTGGACAGATAGGCGGCGCCGGCTCGCGCATAGCCCCAGCCAAGCAGCATCAAAGAGCCGATCGCGAGGCTGGCCGCCAGAACCAGTTCGCCCCAGTGACCGCTCGGAAGCGGAGGCCATTCGCTGACCGCCGCCCACAGCAGCAATGTCCCGCCGATCACGAGGTTCTGGAAGAATGCGATTTCGACCGGGCCGGCATGCTGTGCCTGGCGGCGCATGACGATGATGTTGAAAGCGTAGATGACGGCCGAAGCCAGGATTGCGAAGCTGCCGAGTAGCGCCGGTGGGCCGAGGTCGGCCTGGGCCTGTCCAGCGAAGATCACGACGACGCCGGCGAAGGCCGCGAGCGAACCGCCGACGGTTCGCTTGCCGATCGGTTCCTTGAGGATCGCCGCCGCCAGCACCAGCGCGATCAGCGGGGCGATAAACGTCAGCGCCACCGCCTGGGCCATCGGCACCCGCGCCAGCCCCCAGAAGAACAGGATCGCCATCGGCACCATCATCGTGCCGCGCAGCAGGTGGAGGCGCAGGGCGACCCCGCGCGGCCAGGGATTGCGGGCAATCAGGAACGGAATGGAGGCCATCGCGATGCCGATCAGCGAGCGCCACAGCAGGGTCGGGAATGTGCCGATCGCCAGCGCGAGCCCCTTCATCACCATGTCCATGATCGAGAAAAGCGCGATTCCGAGGACCGCGGCGGCATAGGCAGGGAGGTGGCTTTGCGGTGCGCTCATCGGCTTGGCCTTTAGCCGATGCGACCGCTCAATCCACCCCCGGGTCCTGTCCCTAACGGAGCACCATCATATTGCCGTGGATCTCGACCGAGCCGAACTGGGCAAGGAAAGTCTGCCCCAACAATGAGCGGTCGCCGCCTTCCAATATTATGGCCGGCGTGTCGCTGACTGTTTTCAGGCCGAGCTGGACGCGGTTCAAGCGAACCAAATGACCGAGCACGGCCCCTGACGCTCCGGAACCGACGACTTCCGGATGGGTGGGATCGAAGGCCAGTCCGGCGCGGCGCGCGTCGTCGACGTTGAGCGCTATCCCGGTGGCACCGGTGTCGATCAGGAAATGGACGGTCGCGCCGTTGACCTGCGCGTCGGCGTAGAAATGACCGTCGAACGAGCGCTCGAGCGTCACCGTCCCCGAACCGGGATCCGGCGAAGGCGCGAACGTGCCCTTCTCCTCGAGATCGTCGACCTGGATGACGCGCTCGCCGCCGCCTGGTGCCGTAGCCACCGTCTCCATCGACGGCATCAGCGCGCCGACCAGGGTCGCCGCGAAGATGATGAGGATCGCCAGCCGAACCATGGGGCCGAGCTTAGGCGAGGAAGGTAAAGAGGGTTTGAATGGCTAATCGGCGCCGTCGCGAAGCGTGATCTTGCCTACCTCAAGCTCATCGATCCTGAGCTTGCGGATATGGGCCCGGCCGATCCACAGTCGGCCGATCGCCAGCGCACCAAGGGCAAAGGCGCCCATTGCAACCGCGCCGAGCGCTGCCGAGCCAAGGAAGTTCGATCCGGTCGCGGAAACCCCGGTCGCCGAAGCGCCGGTGGCGGAGGAGCGGACCACGTTCTTCACTCGGCTGCCTCCGAAGCGGCCTGACTTTCGCGCTCGATTTCCGCTGCCTTCTGCTCGACCAGCTTGACGATATGTTCGATCATGTCGGCGTCCTGGACATGGTGGTCGGTGACCCCCGACAGATAGACCATATGCTTGCCCTGCCCGCCGCCGGTAATGCCGATGTCGGTCTCACGGGCCTCGCCCGGTCCGTTGACGACGCAGCCGAGGACGGAGAGCGACATCGGCGTCTTGATATGCTGCAGCCGCTCCTCGAGCTTTTCGACCGTGCGAATCACATCGAAGCCCTGTCGCGCGCAACTGGGGCAGGACACGACCCGGACGCCGCGATTACGGATGCCAAGCGATTTCAAGATTTCATAGCCGACGCGCACTTCCTCTTCCGGCTCGGCGGACAGTGAAACGCGGATGGTATCGCCGATCCCGGCCCAGAGCAGCGAACCGATGCCGATTGCCGACTTGACGGTTCCCCCAAGGAGGCCGCCGGCCTCGGTGATGCCGAGGTGGAGCGGGCAATCGACCTGGTCGGACAGCTGCTGGTAGGCGGCGACGGCAAGGAACACGTCCGAAGCCTTCACCGCCACCTTATATTGGTGGAAGTCATGGTCTTCGAGGATCTTGATATGGTCGAGCGCGCTTTCGACCAGCGCCTCCGGGCAGGGCTCGCCATATTTTTCGAGCAAATCCTTTTCGAGGCTGCCGGCATTGACCCCGATACGGATCGCGCAGCCATTGGCCTTGGCGGCGTTGATTACTTCCCTCACCCGTTCTTCCGAGCCGATGTTGCCCGGATTGATCCGAAGACAAGCCGCCCCGGCATCGGCCGCTTCCAGAGCGCGCTTGTAGTGGAAATGGATGTCGGCGACGATCGGAACGCTTGCCGCGCGGACGATTTCCTTCAGCGCCGCGGTCGATTCCACGTCCGGACATGACACGCGGATGATGTCGGCCCCGGCCTCCTCGCAGCGGCGGATTTGTTCGATCGTCGCCTTGGCGTCGGAAGTCGGGGTATTGGTCATGGTCTGAACGGTGACCGGCGCATCGCCACCGACGGCGACATTGCCGACCATGATCTGGCGGGACTGGCGGCGCGCGATATCGCGCCACGGGCGGATCGAGGACATTGCGGCCATATAGGCGCGAGCGTCAGTCGGGCCAAGGAAAAGGGCGATTCGCCGTCACCTATCGGCCATGTTATGGGGACTTCGGGGTAAACAGCGGGGTGGCCGATGGCTGAGCTTGCCCAACTGGCGCGTACTATCCGCGGGGCGGCGTCCCGCGTTAGACGGCCGTCGGCTCATCTGCGCTACATGGCGTTCCTCAGTTACAGCCATAAGGACAGCGACACCGCGACCTGGCTCCACGAGGAGCTGGAGGAATTCCGCGTTCCCCAGCGACTGGTGGGCAAGCTAACCGAACAGGGGCCGGTTCCCCGCCGGCTCGCCCCGATCTTCCGCGACCGGCACGAACTGGCGGCTGCCAGCGACCTGGGAGAAGAAATTGAGGCCGCTCTGGGCGGTTCGCGCTTCCTGATCGTGCTCTGCTCGCCCGCCGCCGCCAAATCGCGGTGGATCGACAAGGAAATTGCCTGCTTCAAGCGGCTGCACCGCGACGACCGGGTATTGGCGGCGATCATCGAGGGCGAACCGTTCGCCAGCAACATCCCCGGCCGCGAGGATGAGGAGTGCTTCCCGCCCGCGCTGCGGACCCATTTCGACCGGCTTGGCCGCCCGACCAGCCAGCCGGCCGAACCGATCGCCGCCGACCTTCGCGAGGAAGGTGACGGGCGGCGCATGGGCCTCCTCAAGCTGGCGGCGGGAATGATGGGCGTTGGCCTCGACGAGCTGGTCCAGCGAGAGGCGCAGCGCAGGCACCGCCGGCTGTATGCGATCACCGCCGCGTCGGTCGCGGGCATGCTGTTCGCCAGCGGCCTGGCTTATACGGCGATCGAGGCCCGCGACGAAGCGCGCGACCAACGCCGCGAGGCGGAAGGGCTGATCGGCTTCATGCTCGGCGACCTGCGGGAAAAACTTGAGCCGCTGGGCAGGCTCGATGTGCTGGATTCGGTCGGGGGGCGGGCGCTCGCCTATTACGAGAAACAGGATAAGTCCGACCTGTCCGACGAATCGCTGGCGCAGCGTTCGCGCGCGCTGACCCTGATGGGCGAAATGGCGTTCACAAGAGGCGACCTCGATCGTGCGTTGCGACTGTATCGCGAGGCGATGGCGAGCACTGGCGAGGCCGTGCGGCGCGATCCGGACAAGCCTCAAAATCTGTTCGACCACGCCCAGAATGTCTTCTGGACCGGCTATGTCGACTATCAGCGCGGGAGCCTCGACAAGGCTGCAACCGCGTTTCAGGAATATCGGCGGCTGGCCGACCGGATGATCGCGCTGGCGCCCAATGAGCCACGCTATCAATTGGAACGAATCTATGCCGATACCAACCTCGGCACCGTGTTGGCCGACCAGCGCAAATATCGGGCAGCGGCCGCCGCGTTCCAGGCCTCGCTTGAGCCGGTTGAAGCCCTGGTAGCGAAGCATCCTGACAATCGCGACTATCAGACGCAGTTGGTCGATACGCTCGCATGGCTGGCCGACGAGCGCGAATTCTCCGGCCAACTGGATGAGGCGCTTGCGCATCGGCGACGCCAGCTGGGCCTCCTTGCCCAGCAGTGGCGAAGCGACGAAGGCAACACGACAATCAAGCGGATCGAGTTGACCGCTCGAAGAGCCTTGGCGCGCCTGCTTGCCCAACGGGGAGATCTGGCGGGAGCGCTCGACCAGTCCCGGCAGGCGTCGGCGGTGGTGGATTGGCTGACCAAGACCGAGCCGGCCAATACCGAATGGTTGCAGGCTGGTGCCAATGCCAACTTCGATCGTGCCGATATCGAACTGGCTTCGAACCGGATTGCCGAAGCGCAGCCGGTGATCGAATCCGCTTGCGCCACCACGTCGCAACTGGTCGCCATGGACCGAAGTGTCGCGCGATGGCGGACGGACATGCAGCTAAGGTGCCTGGACCTCAAGTCGCGAAGCGCGCTGCTGAGCGGCCAAAGCGCCGATGCGACCGGCCTTGCCCAACAGGCGCTGGCGCTGGCCCGCACAATCCCAAATCCGGTCGAGCGCGGCCTCAGGATTGCATCGGCGGAACGGAATTTGGGAGACGCACTCGCATCGGGTGGAAACCGGGAAGCCGCGCGAGGAGCTTATGAGCGGGCGCTGGCCGCCTGGCCCCGCAATATCGAAGAACAGCCGCGCGAAATGGCGAGCCGCGCGATCCTGCTGGCCCGCCTTGGCCGGCGTGATGAATCGAATGAGCTGGCAGGCCGGCTGGCAAGCATCGGATATCGCCACCCAAGTCTCAGGCACGATCGCCAACAATGAGGGAAATATGCCATCCAAAAATGTAAAGGTTAGGGCCACGCTGGACGATGCCGGCGGCATCGATTTCGAGATCGATGGAGTGAAGGCCAAGCATGCCCAGATGAAGCTGGACAAGGACAGCGGCGAGCATGTGCTCGACTTCATGCTGCAGGACCATACCGGCAAGGGCCTGAGGTTCGACGAACAGGACCCGATCTGGGTGGGCGAGGACTGTCCCTGTCCACCGCCGCAGGGACTCAATTCCGACCAGCTGACCGTAGTCGACTGCAAGGGCGGACGGCTGTCGGCGCGCAACGCCAACAACGGCCGCGAACGCGAGTTGCGGTATCAGCTGAACTTCGTCGCCAATGATGGGTCAAAGGCGGACTGCGATCCGATCATCCGCAATGGCGGGGGTACGACCCTGATAGGCGGCGACGTGTAAGTGGGAGACAATCAACGACAGGGGAGGCAATGAGATGGCGAATAACGGAAAACAAGTAGAGCTGATTCCCAGCAACGGGTCATCCGGCTGGAAGGTCAAACATGGCACCAACGTCGGCACCGGGCCGAGCAACTATCCCAAGGTCGATCTTCCGGCGAATTCAGGACCGCACCTCGTCATATTCAAGATCACCGATAACAATGTCAGCTCAACCGCAACGTTCAACGCGACCCTTCCGATGTGGATTCAAAAGGGAAGCACTTCCCCTACCGCGAGCGGAATGGATCCCCAGATCGCCGACTGGGCCATCTTCGACGGTGGCAAGACGCTCGTCGTGCTCGACACCAACAGCCAGGCCGGCGATCTGTCGTACCGGTTGCAGGCCGACAATTACGCGCCGATCCTCGATCCGATCATTCGCAATGGCGGGACGACGACGCCGCCGCCGTCCGGCTACGCCTACACCACCACGGAAATTGCTTCGATTGCCGGCGTCGCACTGCTGGTCGGGTTCCTCGTCGGCTTCGTCGTCAATCGAATGTTCTTCGCGAAGAAGTGAGGATCTTAGGGCGGTCCGATCGCCAGAAAGGGCTGCCCTACTAAGATGTCGCGGATTTTCGGCTAAGGGCAAGTAATGCCGAATCAGATTATTGCCGCGCTCGGCGGCCTGCTTGCCCTGTTCGCCTTTGCCGCGCCGGCCCAGGCCTATTGGGAATATGGCCATGAAAGCGTCGCGCGGATCGCCTGGCTGCAGATGCGTCCCGACAGCCGCGCCAGGGTCGCTGCGCTGCTTCGGCAGGGCAGGCTGCTGGAAACGCCCGGCTGCCCGGTGGCGACGCTGGAACAGGCCAGCGTCTGGGCCGATTGCATCAAGCCGCTGGGCGACCGCTTCGCCTACGCTTACAGCTGGCATTACCAGAACGTCGACGTGTGCAAGCCATTCGACCTGAAGTCGGCGTGCAAGGACGGCAATTGCGTATCGGCGCAGATCGAGCGCAACGCGCGGCTGCTGGCGGACAGGCAGGTGCCGGTACGCGAACGGCTGATGGCACTGGCATTCCTGACGCATTTCGTCGGCGACCTGCACCAGCCGATGCATGCCGGCGATCATGCCGACCTTGGCGGCAACAAGGTCGCCGCGACCTATGGCATCATCGCCGGCCGAACCAATCTCCACAGCATCTGGGACGGCTGGCTGGCCGAGCGCGCCATTTCGACCCCGCCGGGCGGGCCGGCGGAACTGCTCGCCCAGGTTTCAGCGGCGGATCGCGAGCGGATCGCCGGCGGCAGCGTCGAGGATTGGAGCCGGGAGATGTGGGCCAAAGCCAGGGACCTCGCTTACCAGACGCTGGTCGGAGATCCGTGCGGCGCAGGACCGGTCGAACGGCCGGTGATGGACGAGGCCAAGGTCCGGGCGCTGATTCCGGAGGTCCGGCAGGATGTCGTCGAAGGCGGGATCCGTCTGGCCCGGCTGATCGACGATGCGCTCGGCCCCGAGGCCAGGGCGCCGGGGCAGAAGCGCTAGTCGGGATCGCCGCCCCAGCGCCAGCGCATCCCGCCCTTGGTCGTCCTGGAGGCGATGACCAGGTAGAGGATCGTGGCGGGAGCGATGATCGACAACAGAATCATTGGCCGCCGGGCAAGAAAATAGGCCGTGCCAAGTACGACAATGAAATAGGCCGCCGTGACCAGCCAGCCCTGCCAGCTGATTGGCAAGGCGGTGCCATAGCCATAGCGCTTGGCTGAAAACCATTCCGGCGGGTCATCCATCCTTCTTGTCCTTCGATGGCCGGCCGCGCTTGACCGGTTGAGGCGCGTCCAATTTCACGCCGCGGGCTTTCAGCGCTTCCCTGATCAGGCACTCGACCTGGGCGTTGACCGAGCGGAGGTCCGCCGCCGCCGCGCGTTCCACCGCCGCCCAAAGGGCGGGATCGACCCGCAGCGGGTAGGCCTTGCGCTCCTCAGCCAACGCACCGGCCTATTGATAAAGGGTGCCGGTGTTGACGACGGGCTGGGTGTCGCGCTCGCCGCACAATACGACCATCAGGTTCGAGACCATCGCCGCGCGACGCTCGTCGTCGAGCTCGACGACCTTCTTCTCCGACAAGGAGGCCAAGGCCATTTCGACCATTCCGACCGCGCCGTCGACTAAGGTCCGGCGAGCGGCGACCACCGCCTGCGCCTGCTGACGGCGGAGCATCGCCCCGGCAATTTCCTGGGCATAGGCAAGATGGGTGAAGCCGCATTCGTCGACCGTGATCCCGGCGATCGAGAGGCGTTCGATCAGCTCCTTGCGGAGTTCGACCGCGACCTCGTCCAAATGGCCCCGCAGGGTCACGTCCTGGTGATCGAAATCGTCATAAGGATAGCGAGCGCCGATCTTGCGGATCGCCGCCTCGACCTGGACCCGAATGAATTCCTTATAATCGTCGACGTCGAACAGAGCCTGCGCCGTATCGACCACGCGCCAGACGATCTGCGCCGCCATTTCGATCGGGTTGCCGCGCAGGTCGTTGACCTTAATCTTGTCGGAAATGAAATTGGTCGCGCGTACCGAGACCTTCTTGCGCATTAGCCAGGGCAGCACCCAGCGAAGCCCGGTCGCGCGGTCGGTCCCTTGATAGTCGCCGAACAGGGTAATCGCCGCGGCCTGGTTGGGCTGCAGCATGTAGAAACCGCAGGCGACGAACACCAGGACGATCGGCGCGGCGATAACCGCGACGATCGCCAGCAGGCCGTCCTGCTCGTTGGCCAGCTGGGCGATCCCCCAGATCTGCACGATGATCGACAGAAGCAAGATGAACAGCATCAGATAACCGCTAGCCGTCGAGGCGGTTCGCTCGCGGCTGCTGGTCAAGGCAATGACATTCGACTCGGTCATGAAACCCTCCCTTTAATTGATATCATATTTATATCGTCTTCGATTTCCGTCAACTGGAATTGAACGACAGAGCGCGCTAGGGCCGAACGATGAGCTGGAAACTGGTGATCCACGGCGGATCGGGATCGATGAAGCGCGGCGGCCTGTCAGACGAGCTGGACGAGCTGGGCCGTGCCGGTCTCGACGCCGCCCTCGCTGCCGGATCAGCGATTCTCGGCGCGGGCGGCAGCGCGCTGGACGCGGTCGAGGCGGCGGCCAGGGTGCTTGAGGAAGACGCCTGCTTCAATGCCGGCCGGGGCAGCGTCCTGGCCTATGACGGCCATGTCGAGCTGGACGCGGCGATCATGGACGGCCGCGACCGACGATGCGGAGCCGTGGCGGGACTCAAGTCGACCCGGGCTCCGATCAGCGCAGCGCGCGCAGTGATGGAGCAAAGCCCGCATGTTTTGATGAGCTATGACGGCGCCGACGATTTTGCCTGCGAGGCCGGGCTGGAGCAGGTGCCCAACCGCTGGTTCGTGACGCCCGAGCGGCGGCGGCAGCTGGACGAGCTTTTGGCCAGCGGCAGCCAGGCATTCGATGCCGACATCAAATATGGGACCGTCGGCGCGGTTGCGGTCGACCGGGCAGGCCATGTCGCGGCGGCAACTTCTACCGGCGGGCTGACCGCCAAGCGCTGGGGTCGGATCGGCGATTCGCCGCTGATCGGCGCCGGCACCTATGCCGACGACCGGGCCGCGGCGGTCAGCGCAACAGGACTTGGCGAAGTGTTTATCCGCGCCGCGGCCGCGCATGAGCTATGCGCTCGGGTCCGCCTGGGCGGTGCCGGCATCCGGGAGGCACTCGACGGCGTGCTGGCCGAGGTCAAGGCGCTGGGCGGCAATGGCGGGCTGATCGCTGTGTCACCGGCGGGCGATGCCGCCTGGGGCTTCACCACGCCGGGCATGTACCGCGGAATCGCCGGACCCGAAGGCCGGCAGGTCGCGATCTATGATGAAGAGTCGGAGCGATAGGGCAGCGCGGCCCTCGCCCATTCAAATTCCAGTCGGACAGCTTCCCGCTCGCGGACCAGGAAATCCTCGACCGCGCGGTGAAAACCTGGGTCCGGCAGGAAATGGACCGATGGCGTCACCACCGGCTCATAGCCGCGAGCGAGCTTATGCTCGCCTTGCGCACCGGCCTGGATCGTCTTCAAGCCATGTTCGATCACCCAATCGATGGCGCGGTAGTAGCTTAGCTCGAAGTGCAGGAAGGGCCGATCCTCGGCCGCGCCCCAATAGCGGCCATACAAGGTATCCCGGCCGATGAAATTGAGCGCCCCGGCGATTGGCCGGCCTTCGCCAAGCGCAAGGAACATTAGCGCCGAATTGCCCATCGCGGCGCCGACCTCGTCGAAAAACGCCCGGGTCAGGTAAGGCCGGCCCCATTTGCGGGCGCCGGTGTGCTGGTAGAAACTCCACATCGCATCCCAATGTGTCCGTTCGATCTCGCCACCCCGCAGCGTCACGATCTCGAGGCCCTCGACCGCTGCCGCGCGTTCCTTGCGGATGGCCTTGCGCTTGCGGCTCGAAAGGACGGCGAGGAAATCATCGAAGCCGGCATAGCCGCGGTTGAACCAGTGGAACTGCAGCCCGTCGCGGCGCAGCCAGCCGCGCGTTTCGGCGGCCTTCGATTCTTCTGCCGTCAGGAAGGTGATGTGGGCCGACGACAGGCTGTTCTGGACCGTCACCGTTTCCAGCGCGGCGAGCAGCGCATTCTTGTCGCCGCCAAGTAGGCGGGGGCCGACGCAGGGCGTAAACGGAATCGCCACCTGCAACTTGGGATAATAATTGCCGCCGGCGCGCTCCCACGCATCGGCCCAGCCATGATCGAACACATATTCGCCCTGGCTGTGGGACTTGAGATAGGCCGGTGCGGCGGCGGTCACGCGCCCTTCGCGTTCGACCATAACCGGGAGCGGCGTCCAGCCGCTGCCCTCGCCGACGCTGCCCGATTCCTCGAGCAGGGCGAGAAAGGCGTGGCCGGAAAATGGGTCGTCCGATCCGGCCAGGCCGTTCCATCGATCGGCAGCGAGGCCGGCGACCCCAGCCGCAATCCGGGCAACGATTTCAGCTTCGCGGTCGGCCATCGCCTTCCCAGATAAGCGCATCGGCGTGAATTTCAGCTGTCTGACGATCGGCCGGGGTGCGAATGGTCCAGCTGTAAACCCATTTCGATCGACGTTGCCTGGCAACCCACGGTCGAGTGATCACACCGCAATCGACCGCCAGGAATTGCGCCGAGCTGGCACGGATGCAGCGCCAACGATTGAACGCCGATGCTTTGCGCGAAATGACCAGACCGCGGCGGATATGTGGCGCGTGGCATTCAAGCCATTTGCCGACGGCAGGCTCGAAACTCATCACTCCGACCGGGCCGTCGTAAACCGCGAGGTCGGTGGCTACTTCCTCAGCGAGTTTCGCGGCGTTGCCTCCACGGCATTTCAACTCAATCAGCAACGGCGACTTGCCACGCACCACATCCAGCAATTGGTACAGCGAAGGAATATGCTCGTTAGTGCCGAGCAGGCGCTGACCCGTCAGCAATGCTCCAGGGGTCGCCTCGACAGAAAGGGCAGACGCGCAAAGCCGCTTCAGATCGTGGTCGTGGAAGATCACGACCTTGCCGTCGCTCGACAAGCGCACGTCGCACTCAATTCCCGCCCCCGCGTCGATCGCGGCGCGGAACGCAGCCAGGCTGTTCTCGGGAACGCCCGGACCGTGGAGCCCGCGATGCGCGAACCCCGGCGGCCCCGGATCTAACGGGTCGGTTTTTGACCCCCTATTGTTTGACGGCGACGACCGCATCCACCTCGACCGCGACGCCGAGAGGCAGAACCGGCACGCCGACCGCCGAACGGGCATGGCGCCCGGCCTCGCCGAACACCTCCTGCATTAGCTCCGAGGCACCGTTGGCGACCTTCGGCTGGTCGGTGAAATCGCCATGCGAATTGACGAACACGCCGAGTTTGACGATCCGCCCGACCCGGTCGAGCGAGCCAAGCGCGGCCTTCATCTGGGCCAGCAGCATGATGCCGCAACGCCGCGCGGCCGCCTGGCCCGCATCCAGGTCAACGTCTTCGCCCAGCCGGCCTTTGATCAGGCTGCCATCCTCGGCAAAGCTGATCTGGCCGCTGATATGCAGCAGGCCATTGGCCTCGACCGCGGGCACATAGGAAGCGACCGGAGCAGCCGGTTCGGGAAGGGTGATGCCGAGTTCGGCGAGGCGCTGTTCAATGCTCATGGCTTCGGCCTAAAGACCCGAAGCGGCGCCCGGTCAACCCTCGTTCCGGTGGACCGCGAAGCCGGCCCAACTCTGGTTGACCGGCATCAGCTCCAGAGCATTTATGTTGAGGTGCGGCGGAAGGGTCGCGACCCACCAGATGGTGCCGGCAATATCCTCCGCAGTCATCGGGTCCATATTGGCGTAGAGCGCGTCGCTCGCCGCCTGGTCTCCGCCGGTCCGGACCAGCGTGAATTCGGTTTCGACCATGCCCGGATCGATCGTGGTCACCCGGACGCCGGTACCGGCCAGGTCACAGCGCAGCCCCAATGAGAATTGGCGAACGAACGCCTTGGTCCCGGCATAGACTGCGCCGCCGCGATAGGGGTAGGTCGCCGCGACCGAGGCGAGGTTGATGACCGCGCCCTTGCGGGCGATCAGCCCGGGCAGAAGCGCGCGGGTCAGCGCCACCAGCCCGGTGACATTGGTATCGATGGCAACATCGAGCGGGTCCTGCTCTGCGTCTTGCAAATTGCTCATCGGCGGAGCGAGCCCGGCATTGTTGAGCAGCAGGTCGATTGCCCGATAGCGATCGGGCAACGAGGCCAGCGTGGTTTCGAAATCAGCCGGCCTCAGCATGTCCAGCGCCAGCGGATAAAAGAAATCGCCGAGTTCGGTAGCCAGCTCGTCCAGCCGGTCGCGGCGCCGCCCGGTGCCGACCACCTGCCAGCCTTCGCCGGCAAACTTGCGCGCGGCTGCTGCACCGATTCCGGCTGTGGCTCCAGTGATGAAGACAGTTTTCGTCATTCGCTAGTCAGCCTTTCCAAAATCCAGCCGCAAGCCGTCGGCCAATCGTCGATCCGGGCATGGGCCTGCTCGGCCGCCGGAACGGCCGGGGCAAGCAGCGGCTCCGCCACCATGTGCAGCCGATAGACCTCCGGCGCATGTTCCGCGACCGAAGCGTGATGGACCGGCAAATCGTCGACGAAGACCGTAGTTCCGGCATTGTAGCGGTCGATGATGGCCTTGGCGGGAACGCCCTTGCCGCCCCGGTTGCATACGACTTCGTGATTAATGCCGTGGCTGGCGAGCTGGTCGACCCGCCAGGGATGGGCCTCGTCGCCCAAATTGGTGAGGATGACGATGTTCGCTACTTCTCCGATCCGGCCCAGCGCCTCGAGCGCGCCCGGCACCAGCGTTTGGCGGTGCATCTCGCCCTGGAAGAATTCGGTCAGCAGCGGCCACACCCGGTCTTCGGCCACCAGCTCGCCTGTCGCGCGGTGAGTCAAAGCCTCGCGGAACTGGCCGGTTTCAAACGCGAAGCGGATGTCGTGCTTCTCGCCCAGCCAGGCGTCAAAATGGGACACCATGTGGAGCAGCACTTCGTCGCAATCGGTGATCAGGAGAGGTCGCTTCAACGTTCCAGCTCCATCCGCGCAGTCACAAGCATTTCTGGTTTAGTTCCAATAGTTTGAGCTACTTCGACGAGGTCCGGCTCATGCGCTTCCAGAAAGGCCAGGGCGGCAGCCAGCAAGCGCCGCTCGCCGGCCCGGGCGCGAAGCTCGTCCGCATCCAATCCGGTTAGGTCAAGGAACCTCCGCGCGCGCCGTTCGTCGGTCAGTGTCGCTGCCAGCGCGGCAAGGGCCAGCGCTTCGGCATCGCCGGGTTCATTGTTTGTCCTGTGGCTTAACATCGCCTATCTGCGGTTTTCGAGCATTCGGGGGTATGAGTGGCCAAGATCCTGGTTGTCGAGGACAATGCCCTCAACATCAAGTTGTTCTGCGACTTGCTGACCGCGCATGGCCATCAAACCGAGCCGGTAACCGACAGCCGCGAGGCGCTGCAAGCGGCGCTGGCATTTCTCCCTGACCTGGTCATCACCGACATTCAGCTGCCTTACATTACCGGCATCGAGTTGATGGAGCTGCTCCGCGCCGAGGACGAATTGAAGAATGTGCCGATCATGGCGGTGACCGCCTATGCCGCCGCCGGCGATGAGGAGCGGATCCGCGCGGCAGGGGCGCAGGCCTATGTCTCCAAGCCGATTTCGGTGATGCGCTTCGCCGAAACGGTCGACCAGCTGCTGGCCGCGGGAAGCAACGTCGAAGGGTCGAGCCAGGACAACCAGTGATCGGGCCGCGGCAGGATGATCTGCCGGTTATGAATTACGGCGACCTCGGGGCTGGGCTCGGCGGTTAGCAGGCTGAACGCCTCGCCTACCTCGGCATGAGTCTGGGTGACGGCCGCGATCCCCAGCAAGCCACCCTCGACCGGCGAGAACAACCATTTGTTCTTGCGCTTGGCCTTGGGATCGTCGGGCTTGGTGAATTCATAGAAGCCGTCGGCGATGGCCAGGCAGCGCCTGGTAAAGCTGCGCCCTTCGGAGCGGAGATTGAACACCGGCTTGCCGTGCGTACCCGGCCAGCTCCAGCGGCGGATGACCAGTTCCAGCCCGCCGTCCTTGCCCATACGCACGATCGGCGCGGGGTCGGTAATCCGGATGTCGGTCGGCTGAAGATTTGGGATTCCTTCAGGGAAGCCAAGCTGCAGTCCCTGCTCGGCAAACAATTGGCGGATCGCGTCAGCTCCCTTGTGCAAGCGGTAGAGATTGCACATCGAAAGGGTCGCCCGCGGCCTAGTCGAACAGGCTGGAGACCGAAGTCTCGTCGGCGATGCGGTGGATCGCTTCACCGAACAGCGGCGCGATGGTCAGGCGGCGCAGCTTGCCGCCTTCTTCCATGCCTTCGCGGTAGATGGAGTCGGTGACGACCAGCTCGGTCAGCACGCTGGCCGCGACGCGGGCAATGGCGGCGCCGGACAGCACGCCATGGCTGCAGTAAGCGATGACTTCGGTCGCGCCCTGATCCTTCAATGCGGCGGCGGCGTTGCACAGCGTGCCGGCGCTATCGACGATATCGTCGACCAGGATGCAGCAATGACCCTCGACGTCGCCGATGATGTTCATCACCTCGGATTCGCCGGCCCGTTCGCGGCGCTTGTCGACGATCGCCAGTGGGGCGTTGTCGAGCCGCTTGGCAAGGCTTCGGGCCCGAACCACGCCGCCGACGTCCGGAGAGACAACCATCAGCTTTTTGCCGCCATGGCGCGCCTGAATATCGGCGGCCATCACCGGCGCCGCCCACAAATTGTCGGTCGGGATATCGAAGAAGCCCTGGATCTGGCCGGCATGGAGATCCATCGTCAGCACCCGATCAGCCCCGGCGACGGTGATGAGGTTGGCGACCAGCTTGGCCGAGATCGGCGTGCGCGGCCCCGGTTTCCGGTCCTGCCGGGCATAGCCGAAATAGGGGATGACCGCGGTGATCCGCTTGGCCGATGCGCGCTTCAACGCGTCGATGCAGATCAGCAGCTCCATCAGATTGTCGTTGGTCGGGTAGCTTGTCGACTGGACCACGAACACATCCTCGCCCCGGACATTTTCCTGAATCTCGACGAACACTTCCTCGTCGGCGAAGCGGCGGACGCTGGCGTCGGTCAGCGGCAGCTCGAGATAGTCGGCGATCGCCCGCGCCAGCGGCAGGTTCGAATTCCCGGCGAGCAATTTCATAAATGACGATCCCGTTTCGGCCCCGATAGCCGCCCCTTAGAAAGCGGGGCGAGATTGGGCAAGGTTGCGAAAGGGCGGCTGCGCGCTAAATCGGATGCACGTGACCGACAATCTTCGCATCGCCCTATGCCAGATAGGCCAGCGGATCGGCGACCTTGCCGGAAATGCCGAGGCAATGCTCGAATGGCGGGCGAAGGCCGCGGACGAGGGCGCCGATTTGGTTATGATGCCGGAGCTCCAGCTCGTCGGCTATCCGCCCGAGGATCTGGTGCTGAAGCCCGAATTCGTCCGCCAGACGATGGAAGCGGCGGAGCGGCTGGTCGACGCGACCGCCGATGGCGGGCCGGCGCTGCTGTTCGGTAGCGTCCATTCCGACGAGGGCGTCAATTACAACGCGATGATTCTGGCCGAGGGCGGCAGGGTGGTCGGCCGGACCTTGAAGCATGAGCTGCCCAATTACGGCACGTTCGACGAGAAGCGGATCTTCGCCCAGGGCCCGCTGCCCGAGCCGATCCAGATCGGCAATTTGAAGCTGGGCGTGCCGATCTGCGAGGACATCTGGCTGGAATCGGTCTGCCAGCATCTCGCTTCGGCGGGCGCTGACCTGCTGCTGGTCCCCAATGGCAGTCCGTTCGAGGTCGACAAGGACGACCAGCGGCAGCGGCTGGTGCGCGACAGGGTGGTCGAGACCGGCCTGCCGATGGTCTATCTGAACCGGGTCGGCGGGCAGGACGAGCTGGTGTTCGACGGGTCGAGTTTCGTCACCAACGATGACGGCCAGATCGCGGTGCAGATGCCCGATTTCGAGGAGGCGATGGCGCTGACCGACTGGGTCAGAACCGCCAACGGGTGGCGCTGCGAGCCGGGCGAGCGCGCGACGCTCTCGCCCTATCCCGAGGACATCTATCGGGCGATGATGGTCGCGCTGCGCGACTATGTCGGCGCGAACGGCTTCCCGGGCGTGATCCTAGGCCTGTCGGGCGGGATCGACAGCGCGCTGTCGGCGGCGGTGGCGGTCGATGCGCTTGGCGCCGACAAGGTGTGGTGCGTGATGCTGCCGTCGAAATATACCAGCGACGAGAGCCTGGAGGATGCGGCCGAATGCGCCAAGCTGCTGCGCGTGCGCCATGACGTTATCCCGATCGTGCCCGGCGTCGGCGCCCTCGACGAGATGCTGGCGCGTTGCTTCGACGGCGACAACAGCGGGATCGCAGCCGAGAATATCCAGTCGCGGCTGAGGATGGTGACGCTGATGGGGCTGAGCAACAAGTTCGGCCACATGCTGCTGACCACCGGCAACAAGAGCGAGATGAGCGTCGGCTATGCCACGCTCTACGGCGACATGGCCGGCGGCTATTCGGTGCTGAAGGACGCTTATAAGACCACCTGCTTCGCGCTGTCGCGCTGGCGCAACGCCAACCGGCCCAAGGACGGCCTGGGCCCGCCAGGCCCGGTGATGCCGCAGCGGGTGATCGACAAGCCGCCGACCGCCGAGCTTCGCCCCAACCAGAAGGATGAGGACAGTCTGCCGCCCTATGCACTGCTCGACCGGATCCTGGAGGCGCTGGTCGAGAAGGAATTGTCGGTGCGCGAGACGGTGGCGGTGACGGGCGCCAGCCAGGAAGTCGTTGCGGACATTGAGAAGAAGCTGCTGCGCGCCGAATATAAACGGCGGCAGGCCCCGCCCGGGGTCAAGCTCGGCACCCGCAATTTCGGCCGCGACCGGCGCTATCCGATCACCAACGCCTTCCACACCAGTTAAAGAGGAAGTTCATGTCGCGTTTCATGACGATTTGCGCGCTGCTGCTTGTTGCCGCCTGCGGCCGACAGGAAAATGAAAGTCCGGCCGCGTCGAATGAGGTCGGGCAGACGCCCAGGGCCGAGCCTGCCCCGGCGACGCCGATGCTTGAAGGTGCCTGGCGGCTGGCCAAGATCGACGGAACGCCGGTTGAGGGTGGGTCGTCGGCGGTGGCCACTTTCGAGAACGGCCGGCTTCGCGTGGCGGCAGGCTGCAACGGCCGCGGCTGGACCTTCACCCAGAAGCGCAACATCGTCAGTTTCGCCGGCCTGGCCGGCGCAAGCTCCAATTGTGGTTCGCTGCCGACGGTCGACCAGGAACGGGCCTTTCACGCGATCGACCGGGCAACCATCGCTCTTTTCGACCAGGAAGGGCGCGAGGCGACGCTGTCCGGCGATGGCGGCAACATAACGCTCTCGCGGCGCTAGCCATTGTCGCATGGGCGGTGATAGGGGCTGCGGCCCATGACTGTAGTAACCCGTTTCGCTCCATCGCCGACCGGCCGGCTCCATGTCGGCAATATCCGCACGGCGCTGCACAATGCGCTGTTCGCGATGAAGCATGGCGGGCGATTCCTGCTGAGGATCGACGACACCGACCTTGAGCGGTCGACCGAGGAGTTCGCGAGGGCGATCGTCGACGACCTCGAGTGGCTGGGGCTGAAGCCCGATGCGATGGTTCGGCAATCCGATCGGTTCGACCTGTACGAGCGGCAGTTCGAGCGACTGAGAGAGGCCGGCCGGGTCTATGCCTGCTACGAAACGCCTGAGGAGCTGGAGCTCCGGCGCAAGGTGCTGCTCGGCCGCGGGCTGCCCCCGGTCTATGAGCGCAAGCCGGAAGGATCGCCGGTCCCGGACGGCGTCGCTCCGCATTGGCGGTTCAGGCTGGTACATGACGCGGCTATTGAATTCGACGATCTGGTCCGTGGCCATCAGAAGTTCGATCCCAGGTTGATCAGCGATCCTGTCATTCGTCGCGCCGACAGCAGCTGGCTCTATCTGCTGCCGAGCGTGATCGACGACATCGACCTTGGGGTGACCCATATCGTCCGCGGCGAGGACCATGTGTCCAACAGCGCGGTCCAGATCCAGATGTTCGAGGCGCTGGGCGCCAAGCCCGCCACCTTCGCCCATGAAGCGCTGCTGGTGGCGGCGGAGGGCAAGCTGTCGAAACGGCTGGGCTCTTATGGTGCCGAGCATTTGCGCGAGGAGGGCGTCGAGCCGATGGCGCTGCTGTCCCTGCTTGCGCGCATCGGCACGTCGGAACCGGTCGAAGCGATCGCCAGCCTCGGACAGCTCGCGGCGACGTTCGATTTCGCGCATTTCGGACGCGCCCCGGCCCACTTCGACCCGCACGACGTCGAGCTGCTCAATGCCAAGCTGCTGCATCACCTGGATTATGCCGACGTCGCTGGCCGGCTGCCCGAATCGATCGGTGAGGCGGAGTGGCTGGTGCTGCGCGGCAATCTGGCGCGAATCGCCGAAGCCGGGGAATGGGTGCCGGTGCTGCACTGCCTGATCGCGCCGCCTGAAGTCGAAGCCGAGGACCGGCCCCTGATCGAGGAAGCGGCCCGGCTGGCCGAGACCCTCGATTGGAATGCCGACCCGTGGCACGCGCTGACCGACGCGTTGAAAGCGTCGACCGGCCGCAAGGGGCGAGCACTGTTCCGGCCGCTCCGCCTTGCACTGACCGCGCGTGAGTCCGGGCCGGAGATGGGCCCGCTGCTCAAACTGATCGGCAAGGAACGAGCGCTCGAACGGCTGACCGCCGCGGCGGGCTAGGTGCAAGACGCGTAATTCCTTGCTTGCGGACTCCCCGCTTGCGGATTTGATGTAATGATGTAACATTGCATTCCTCGATGGTAGGAGAGATGCGATGCTTGCCTATGCCGCCGACAGCCCAAGAACCGCAGAGCGGACCGGCTCCCCGAAAGCCCTGACCCTGATCGTCGCCGGCCATGCGCTGGCGCTGGCCGCGGTGCTGACCGCCAGGCCGGAAATCATTGAGCGGATGCTTCCCAAGCCCATCACGGTGGTCGACGTGCGGGTGCCGCCCCCAGAGCCTGCGGAACAGGTCAAGCCGCTGCCCCGCCGGCCCATCACTCAGCCTTCGTTCATCGACCAGGAGCGACCAATCATCGACATGGGCCAGCAATTGCAAACCCAGATCGACACCGACCCGTCCATCGCCGACATTGGCGCGGTGATCGGCAGCGGTCCGACCATCGCCATCGATCCGCCCCGCCATGTGCCGGTGATGACCGGGCCGCGACTGGCGACGTCGGAAGAGTCGCTGAAGCCCCCCTATCCCAACGATAAGCTTCGCGCCGAAGAAGAGGCGACACTGCGCCTCAAGCTGACGATCGATGCGCGCGGCCGGGTGACGGCGGTCGATCCCGTCGGGGCCGCGGATCCCAGCTTCCTTGCCGCGGCGCGCAAGCATATTATCCGCAGCTGGCGCTACAAGCCGGCGACGGAGGATGGAGTGGCGATACCGACGACCACAATGATATCCCTGAGCTTCCGCCTGGAGGATGTGTGAGCATCGCCATTGCGCGGGGCTGGCACAACACCGCCCCGCGTCCTATTTACGCAGGCATGGCAATCCTTCCCCCAATGGTCGGCCCCCGCGCGGCGCTGAGGGACCTCACGGCATTCCTTCGGCAGCGCAGCCAGGAGCAGCTGATCGCCGCCGCCCTGGCAGTATTGGTGACGATCATCATCGTCATCATTTTCTTCGTCGATTCGAAGATCAACACCGCACCGCCGCCGCAGGTGGTCTACGTCGAAAGTTACGGCCCCGACCGGACCGACGCCCAGATCATCGCCGACCAGAAGAAGGCGTCGGAGGAACGGCGCAAGGCCGAACAGGCGCGCCAGGAAGAGTTCAAGAAGCTCGAGAAGAAATTCGGCATTGAGTGATCGCCGCTTGAGCGATGGGGGCTGGATGAAGGAGGCCGTGCGGCTGGGCGAGGCCGCTCGCGGCCGTTCCGCGCCCAACCCCAATGTCGGTTGCGTCATCGTCGATGACGGCAAGATCGTCGGCCAGGGCGCCACTGCCCCGGGCGGGCGTCCGCATGCCGAAGCGGTGGCGCTGAAGCAGGCGGGCAAGAAGGCCAGGGGAGCGACGCTCTATACGACGCTGGAGCCCTGCGCCCATGCCAGCGAGCGCGGCCCGACCTGTGCCGCGATCATCCCGGCAGCGGGCATTGCCCGGGTCGTCATCGGCATCATGGATCCCGATCCGCGCACCTCGGGCCATGGCACCCGCATGCTGAGGAAGGCCGGCGTCGAGGTGAAGTCGGGCGTGGCCAGGCAAGCCGCGCGCGACAGCATGTCGGGCTATCTGAGCCGGATCGAGCGCGGCCGGCCGCGCATCACGCTGAAGCTGGCGTTGTCGATCGACGGCAAGGTCGCGCTGCCTTCGGGCGAGAGCAAATGGATCACCGGCGAAGATGCTCGTGCCCATGTCCACCTGGAACGCGCGCACAGCGACATGATCCTGGTCGGGCGCGGAACCTATCAGGCCGACAAGCCGAAGCTGGACGTTCGCCTGCCAGGGCTGGAGCAATGGTCGCCGAGGCGAGCCCTGCTGACCAGCGGCGAAGCGGTCGCCGGCTGGGAAATCCTTGGATCTCCGCAGGATGTCTATCGACTTCATGACGTCAACGACCTGCTGGTTGAGGGCGGATCGGCGACCGCCACTGCCTTCCTTGCGGCCGATCTGGTCGATCGCATCCTGATCTATCGCGCCCCGATCCTGGTCGGCGAGGGCAAGCAGAGCCTCGGCTATATCGGGCTCGACGCGATCGCCGACGCGCACGGACGCTGGCGGGCCAGCGACGGTGCCCGGCTTGGCATCGACCGGCTCGAAGTCTACGAGCGCGTCCGCGAATAGGAGACGCGAGCGCGCATGTTCACCGGCATCATCACCGACATCGGGACCGTACGCAGCGTCGAACAGCGCGGCGACCTCAAGCTCATCATCGGCTGCGGCTATGACATGGACAGCGTCGACATGGGCGCGTCGATCAGCTGCTCGGGCGCCTGCCTGACGGTGGTCGACAAGGGCGCCGACTGGTTCTCAGTCGACGTGAGCCAGGAAACAGTGTCGAAGACCGCGCCGGGCCTGTGGACCGACGGCGCGCGGCTGAACCTGGAGCGGGCGCTTCGGGTCGGCGACGAGATTGGCGGGCATATCGTCACCGGCCATGTCGATGCGGTCGCCGATGTGACGCGGGCAGAGGAAAAGGGCGGCAGCATCGACCTGACGATCGAGGCGCCGCGTGCGCTGGGCGGGGGCATCGCGGCCAAAGGCTCGATCTGCCTCGACGGCGTGTCGCTGACGGTCAACGAGGTGGAGGACGCGGGCGACATCACCCGCTTCACCGTCAACCTCATTCCTCACACCGCCGACCACACCACGCTGGGCGGGATCGCGGCGGGGCGGAAGCTCAACCTCGAGATCGACGTGCTGGCGCGCTACCTCAAGCGGATGGCCGAGGCGCGGGCATAGGGGCCCGCTACGCATTTGACGTTCATGACCGCTTTCGACCCATAGCGGTCACCCGCGCTTTAGCTGGCGCTCACCCATTGCGGACGCTGTGTGGCGGTGTCAGGCTACCCTAGGGGGTTGCCGATGCGCCTATTGTTGCTCCTTTGCGCCGCACTAGTGGCCCGGCCGGTCGAGGCACAACGCGCCGGAGAGCCGATAATCGACATGCACCTTCATGCCCGTGCCGCGCACTACTCGGGCGATAATCCGCCGCCGATGTGCACTCCGTTCGAAATCATGCCGAGGTCCGATCCAAGAATCGGAATCCATGAGGGGATGACCTTTGACAAGCCGCCCTGCGCACATCCGGTTTCTGCCGCCACCACGGACGAGCAAGTCATGCGCGACACCATTGCTGCGATGGATCGATTGAACATCTTTGGTGTGGTGAGTGGCGAGCCAGAGATGGTCGCGCGCTGGCACGCAGCCAAGCCGACACGCATCATGCAGGCGGTCGACTATCGACTAGCGGGCACTCCTGGACAGCACCATGTAGGATCCCGAACCATCGACGACCTTCGGCGCCTTCACGCGCAAGGTCGGCTGACGGTCATTGGCGAAATCATGTCGCAATACGAAGGCGTCCGGCCGGACGATCCGCGGATGGAGCCGCTGTGGGCGCTTGCAGAAGAATTGGACGTGCCGGTCGCCATCCACATGGGTCCCGGCGAACCCGGCCAACCCTATTCGGAAGGCGGTTATCGCGTCGGGCTCGGCGATCCGTTATTGCTGGAACCGGTGCTGGTCCGGCATCCCAAACTGCGATTATCGGTCATGCACGCGGGCTATCCGATGGCCGACAGGATGCGAGCTCTGCTGTTCAGCTATCCGCAGGTTTATGTGGACATCGGTTCGATCGTCTACACCGAGCCTCGCCCCGCCTTTTACGCCTTCCTGCGCGAGCTGGTCGAAGCGGGATATGGCGATCGAATTATGTTTGGATCGGACCAGATGATCTGGCCCGGCATCATCGAGCCATCCGTGCGAACGATCGAGGAAGCGCCGTTTCTGAGCGTCCAACAGAAGCGGAATATATTCTACAACAATGCCGCGCGCTTCCTGCGACTGACGAAAAAGCAAATCGCTGAGCAACAACGGCACTGACGCAATGACCGCTTTCGACCCATTGCGGTCATTAGCAGCTGGGCTAATCTGGCGCTTCAATGGACAAGCGATATCGCCTCATGTTTGTCGGGTGTGGCGCGCTACTCGCGGCTGGAATTGGTGTAGCGGCCGGGATCGTTCGACCGACCACGGGCTCCTGGTTCCATTTGTTCTTTTCTACCTTTTTGCTACCCATACTGGCTGTTGCCGCATTCGGCTCGGCAGGCGTGCGACGGATCGTTCTGGGGCCCTCCGTTGACCAGACAGCGTCTCAACATGGGTGGATGGCAGCATGGATCTTCGTGAGCCTGGCATTCGCTGTGGCTTTCGCTTGCCTTATGGCCGTCGTTGTCGCTGTGCTTGTGATTGATCCGAGCCTTGTGGCGGCCTTCGCAGAAGCGCTCGTAACACTGGTAGCGGTCCATATCTCATTGAGGTTGCTGGTGGCTTTTGTCGCCAACGTCGAAGTGCTCAAGCGCAATCGTCGTTAGGTCCGCTTTCCACCCAAACCGGCCATAAGCGTTTACTTTCTGGCAGCCCCGATGTGTTATGCCGTCGCATCCGGGGAGAAAAAATGGCGAACCCAGTAACTGCCGTTCAAGACAGCGATCCGTTCGCCGACCGGCGCCTCTATCCGCGCGTCACGGTGGCACTGCCGGCATTTCTACAGGCCAATGGCGAACGTCACTTCGTCCAGATCCTCGACCTGTCGGCCGGCGGAGCGAAATTGCATTGCCCCATAGCCCTGGCCGCCGGAACGGCAGTAACCCTGGATTGCGGGACGCTTGGGCGCGGTGCGGTCACCCGCTGGCAGAACGGCGAAATGCTCGGCCTTTGCTTCGACAGCGAACTGGATGCACGCGACGTTTCCGCCCTGATCGCTCGCTCGACGGCGCTGGCGGACCGTATCGAGGCCCGCGAATAACCCTTCTAAGCTGCGCTAGTTTTATGAAAGTCGGCGCCTGGGCCGGCGGCGACTAGCGGGAATCCGGCAGGTCCGCCTCGAGCCTCGAGCGCGCCTTCAGATGGCCGGCCAATTTTCCGTTACGCATCAGGGAGGCCAAACAACGCTCCCACGCGACATGAAGCGCCGCATAAAGGGGCCCAGCGACAAGTTCGTCCGTGATCAGCCTGTCCTTGGCCTTGACGATCCTGCCGCTGTTCGGGGGAATTCCAGTCGGATATCGATGGCGCCAGCGGCGCTGCACCTCGTCGATCGGGGAATAAAGTGTCGTGACGGTGCATTTCTCATAGCGTCGAAGGGCGGGGTGCGTGAACAGGCGATCGAACACCGTAGCAAACTCGCCCGGCCCGATGGCCGGGGGGACCCGCTCTCGATGGAGCAGGTAGGCCAACAGCAGGTCGAGGTGCAGGATGAGCAGCTTCGGCAGCTGAGACTGTTTCGCCAAACTGGGCAGGTCGGACTGAGTCAACCAGAAACCGGCCTTGAGCTTTTCGTCGGTGCTCGAATGCTCGCCAATGTCCCCCAGGTCATCGGCCTTCGGAACGACCGGGCCATTTTCCTCCCCGAACAAGGGAAAGCCGGTTTGCGCCGCTCGCCACAGGGAGCTGCTTTTGCCCAGCGTCGGATAGCCGGCCACAATGAACAGGTGGCTGATTTGAGTGAGACACGTGAGATGGTGTTGCACGGCGCCGATATGCAAAGATTATTGCCGAGCCGCAACGTTGCGCAGCCGGACCAATGGTGGGTCCAATGTGATTATGAGCACAAATTGCTGGCGTCTGGGCTGGATTATCACATTTCGATGTGATAGCGGCGCGCTATGTCTACCACCCTGATCGACAAGCTGACCGCATTGGTCGACTCCGGCGAGGCCAGCCGCAGCGGCCTGGCCCGAGCCGCCGGCCTCCACCCCAACTCGCTCCGCAAGCTCGGCTCGACCGACTGGAACCCGACCGCAGACACCCTCGGGCGGCTGGAAAAGCTGATCGATGGCGGAGTCCAGGACGTGCTGGTCGGTGCCGAAGCGATCATCGACGAAGCGCGCAACGGCCGGATGTTCATCCTGGTCGATGACGACGACCGCGAGAATGAGGGCGATCTGGTCATTCCGGCGCAGATGGCGACGCCCGACGCGATCAATTTCATGGCCCGGCACGGGCGCGGCCTGATCTGCCTGGCGCTGGGCAAGGAACGGGTCGACCAGCTCGGGCTGGCGCCGATGGCCAGGGTCAACGGCACGAAAATGGAGACCGCCTTCACCGTCTCGATCGAGGCGCGTGACGGAGTCACGACCGGAATCAGCGCGGCCGACCGGGCGCGGACCATCGCCGTGGCGATCGATGCGGGCAACGGGCCGGACGCGATCGTCTCGCCCGGCCATGTCTTCCCGCTGGTGGCGCGGCCGGGCGGCGTGCTGGTTCGCGCCGGACATACCGAGGCGGCGGTCGATGTGGCGCGCCTGGCCGGGCTCAACCCGTCGGGCGTGATCTGCGAGATCATGCGTGAGGACGGGACCATGGCCCGGCTCGACGACCTGATGGAGTTCGCCAAGATCCACGGCCTCAAGATCGGAACGATCCGCGACCTCATCGCCTATCGGCTGAAGAAGGATCATATGGTCGAGCGGGTCGCCGAGACCCGCTTCACCTCGGCCGGCGGCGCCAGCTGGACCGCGCAGGTGTTCCGCGACAAGGCCAGCGGCGAAGAGCAGCTGGCGCTGGTCCATGGCGGGATCGAGCCAGGCAATCCGACCCTTGTCCGGATGCATTCGATCGACCTGTTCGCCGACGTGCTGGGCGAGCAGGGCGCTCGCGCCGGGCTGCTCCACGGGGCGATGGCGATGATCGAGGCCGAAGGCGCCGGAGTGGTCGTCGCGCTGCATGCCGCGGCGCCCGGTTCGCTGAGCCTCGCCACCAATTTGCGCGAGGGCAGGCCGGCCGAAGGCGGACAGGCGCTGCGGGCCTATGGCATCGGCGCGCAGATCCTTGCCGCGCTCGGCATCCACGACATGATCCTGCTCAGCAACACGCGCCATGCGCCGGTGGGCTTAAGCGCCTACGGGCTGGCGATCGTCGAGGAGCGTTGCATTGCCGGTCAGGAGTGCTGAGATGGCGCACGTCCTGATCGCCGAAGCGCGCTTTTACGCGCATCTGAACGACATGCTGCTCGACGGCGCGCGGGCAGCGATCGAGGCCGCCGGCCATAGCCATGAGACGGTTACCGTACCCGGCGCGCTGGAGCTTCCAGGAGCGATCGCGCTGGCGGCGGAGTCGGGCAAATATGACGCATTTGTCGCGCTCGGCGTGGTGATCCGCGGAGAAACCTACCATTTCGAGATTGTCGCGGGCGAGAGCGCGCGCGGCCTGATGGCGCTGACCATGGACACAATCGCGGTCGGCAACGGCATATTGACGGTCGAGAACGAGGCTCAGGCGATCGTTCGCGCCGATCCCAAACAGGCCAACAAGGGCGGCGGGGCAGCCGAAGCGGCGCTGGCCCTGATGGAGCTCAAGCGCCGCTTCTAGCGCGCGGTCAGGCGGCAACCTGTTCCGTCAGGAACGGGTAGTCGACATAGCCCGTGGCGCCGCCTTCATAGAATGTCTTCGAATCGCCCGCATTGAGCGGCGCGTTGGTGGCGATCCGATGGACCAAATCCGGATTGGCAATGAACAGCCGGCCGATGCTGACCGCATCGGCAGTCCCGCCCTCGATCCGATGGCGAGCGTCGGTCCAGTCATAATCGCTGTTGATGACGATCTTGCCCGAATAATGCGCTCTCATTGCCGGGCTGACCGGTGCGGTCGGGATCGAGCCCGACGCGGTCGGCTTGTACGGCTCACGCAATTCGATCCAGGGCACCTTGAGCTCCTCGAGCAGCTTGGCGAGCTCGGTGTAAAGCGCGATCGGATCCGAATCCTCGACGCCCTGGACGAGAATGTTGGGCGACAGGCGAATGCCGACGCGGTCGATGCCGATTTCGCCGCCGACCGCCTCCAGCACCATCCGCGCGAAGCGGAGGCGGTTGGCGATCGACCCGCCGTAATCGTCGTTGCGGAAATTGGCCGAGTCGCGCAGGAACTGGTCGACCAGATAGCCATTGGCGCCATGGATCTGGACGCCGTCGAACCCTGCGTCGATCGCGTTGCGCGCCGCCCGGGCATAGTCGCCGAGGATTCGATCGATGTCGGCCTGGGTCAGGGCGCGAGCTTCCTCATAGGGCTTCTTGCCCTCGTAGGTGTGGGCGAAGTCGGGCGCGGTGGTGGCCGAGGAGGAGACCGGCTGGCCGCCGCCAAGGTCCGAATGTACGACCCGGCCCATGTGCCACAGCTGCGCGACGATCCGCCCGCCTTCCTTATGGACTGCCGCGGTGACTTTCTTCCAGCCGTCGACCTGATCCTGGTTCCACAGGCCGGGCGCGTCGGGCCAGCCGAGACCTTCGCGGGAAATGCCGGTGGCTTCGGAAATGATCAGGCCGGCGCCGGCGCGCTGCGCATAATAGCGGGCCATCAAGTCGTTGGGCACGCCCTCGCGGCCCGCCCGGGCGCGGGTCAGGGGAGCCATCAAGATCCGGTTGGGGAGCTCGATCGCACCAAGCTTAAGCGGGTTGAACAAGTTAGGCATCGAAAACCTTTCAATATGTTCCGGCGAACCCCAGCGCCTTGCCGGCCGGAAATAGTTTCGGGCCGATAGTGATTCAATTTGGAACTGCTGCGTAAATCATAAATGCAGCTTATGGCCGGAGAATGGGTTGCGGCTTCCTTCCGCGCCTGTTTGGCCCTAGGGCAAACGGGTGACGCAGCCCAAATCACATTCCCTGGCCTTCATAGCCCTGCTGATCGGCAACCTCGCGCTTGCCGGCGGACCGTTTCTGGTGCGCCAAGCGGGAGTCGGGCCGGTCGCCGCCGGTTTCTGGCGGCTGGCACTTGCGCTTCCGTTCCTGTGGGCGATCGCGTCGGCATTCAAGCAGCCGGTCCATTTCCCGCGCAGGAAGCTGACCATCGCCGTCGCGATAGCCGCTTTCTTCTTCGCCGCCGACCTTGCCAGCTGGCATGCCGGGATCCTGTTGACCAAGCTCGGCAATGCGACCCTCTTCGGCAATATTTCGAGTTTCTTCTTCGCAGCCTGGGGCCTGTGGCTGGCGCGCCGATTGCCTTCGCCGGTTCAGGCCATGGCGCTGGGCCTGGCCGCGGCCGGATGCGGGCTATTGATGTGGGGCAGCGCGGAGCTTTCGGCCGCCAACCTGCGCGGAGACCTGCTCGCGATGTTCGCCGGCCTGCTCTACACCGGCTATCTGATCATCGTCGAGCGGACCCGCGGCCAGTTGCAGCCGCTGCCGCTGCTCTTCCTTGCCAGCCTGTTCGGAGCGCTCTTCCTGCTGCCGGCGGCCCTTGCCGCCGACGAGCGAATTTTCCCGACCGACTGGACCGGACTGTTCGCGCTCGCCCTGTGCAGCCAGGTGATAGGTCAGGGTTTGCTGGTCTATGCGCTCGGCCACCTTCCGCCGCTGGTGGTGGGCGTGGCGATGCTGACCCAGCCCGCACTCTCGTCGCTGCTCGGCTGGATCTATTATGGCGAGGCGTTCACTCCGCGCGACTGGATCGGTGCGGCGATGATCGTGATCGCGCTTGTCCTCGTGCGCCTGAAGCAGAAGGGCGAGCCCGTCTTGCACGAACCCGCGGTTGCGCCCAGTTAGGCGCCAATGCCGAACGACGTCCCGACTCCGCTGGAAGCGCTCCGCCTGAAGCTGGCCCTGGCCGTTGGCGAAAATGCAGCGTTCGATGGCTGGACCCACAAGGCAGTCGAGAGCGCTGCGCAGCAGCTCGGCGTCGATCCCGCCCAGGCTCGGCTGGCCTTTCCCAAGGACGCAGCCGGGATGGTCGACGCCTATATCCACGGCATCGACGCGGCGATGGAGGCGCATTTCACACCCGATCGGATCGCGGCGATGAAAGTCCGCGAACGGATCAGGGCATTGATATGGTTCCGGCTGGAAACAATGGCGCCGGCTCGCGAGGCGGTTCGCACCGGACTGTCGATATTCGCGATGCCGCAAAATGCGGCGCTGGGCGCCCGGATCGCCTGGCGGTCGGCCGACCTGATGTGGCGAACGGCCGGCGACACCGCGACCGACTATAATCTTTATAGCAAGCGGCTGATCCTCACCGGCGTTTACGGGTCGACCCTGCTCGCCTGGCTCGACGATCAGAGCGAGGGCTGGTCCGATACCGCCGCCTTTCTCGATCGGCGGCTGGCCGGCGTCATGCGGTTCGAAAAATGGAAGGCGGCATGGCGCGGCAACGACCTTCACCGGCCAAGCCTGACCCGATTCCTCGGAAGGCTGCGCTATCCGGCGCGTTGAATCTTCTTTCCTCGCCTTTCTGTTATTGATAATCGCTTGCAAGTGACCGGATCGACTATCCCGCTGGACCAGCTCAAGCTTGGAACGCGAGCGCGCATCGTTGCGATCGATTGGGCCATATTGGGCGAGGGCGAGGCCAACCGGCTCAAGCAATTCGGATTCGACGAAGGTGTCGCGATCGAGCCGCTTCACCTTGGCCCGTTCGGCAAGGACCCGCTTGCGGTCCGGGTTGGCCGGATGACGGTTGCGATCCGCAAGGCGCAGGCCCGGGCGGTCAAAGTCCAGCCAGCATGAACCCGATCCCGCTCGTTGCGGTCGCCGGCAACCCCAATGCCGGCAAGAGCGCGCTATTCAACGCGCTGACCGGCGCGCGGCAGAAGGTCGGCAATTATCCGGGCGTGACGGTCGAACGGCACGTCGGCCGCGCAACCCTGCCCGACGGCGCCCCGGTCGAATTCGTCGACTTGCCCGGCGCCTATGGCCTCGACCCAAGCAGTCCCGACGAGGCGGTGACCCGCGACGTGCTGCTGGGCAAGCAGAAGGGCGAGCGGCTGCCGCAGGCTCTGCTGATCGTGGTCGATGCCTCCAACCTCGACAATCATCTTCGCTTCGCGCTGCAGCTGATCGATCTCGGCCTGCCGACGGTGATCGCGCTCAACATGATCGACCTTGCGAGGCGCGACGGGCTGGAGCTCGACGCCAACAAGCTTGCGCAGGAACTTGGCGTGCCGGTGGTCGAAACCGTTGCGGTCCGGAAGCGCGGGCTCGACGAAGTCATGGCGCGATTGAACGAACTGTTGCTCCAGCCGCGCAAGATCCGCGCCGGCGACGGACCCACCCATGACCTGCTGACCCTGCAGCGGCGGGCCAGGGAGATAGCGGTTGCGGCGATCGTCCGCGAGACGCCGGTGAGGCGGATTACGCACCGGCTCGACGGCCTGCTCCTCCATCCGATCGCCGGCCCGGTCATCCTCGCCGCCATCCTGTTCCTGATGTTCCAGGCGGTCTTTTCCTGGTCGACCGTTCCGGCCGATGCGTTGGAAGCAGCGACGCTCAACCTCGGCAATATGGTCGGCAATGCGCTTCCCAAAGGCGTCTTGCGATCGCTGATCGTCGATGGCGCGTTCGCCGGCGTTGGCGCGGTGATCGTGTTCCTGCCGCAGATCCTGATTCTGTTCCTGTTCATCCTGATCCTCGAAAGCACCGGCTATCTGGTCCGCGCCGCGTTCATCATGGACCGGTTGATGAGCCACGCCGGCCTGTCGGGAAGGGCGTTCATCCCACTGCTGTCGAGCTTCGCCTGCGCCGTGCCCGGGATCATGGCGACGCGCACGATCGACGACCCCAAGGACCGGCTGACGACCATATTGGTGGCACCGCTGATGACCTGCTCGGCGCGCCTTCCGGTCTACACGCTGGTCATCGCCGCCTTCATTCCGGCAACGACAGTCGGGCCGGGCATCGGCCTGCAGGGCCTGGTGCTGTTCGGCCTCTACATCGCCGGGATCGTCGGTGCGCTGCTGGCGGCGATCGTGCTTAGCAAGACGGCGGTGAAGGGAGGCGGCGGCGCCTTCATGATGGAGCTGCCCAAATATCAGCTGCCTCGCGTGGCAGACGTGCTGATCGGCCTGTGGCAGCGGGCAATGATCTTCCTGAAGCGCGCCGGCACCATCATTCTCGGTACCACGATCATCCTGTGGGCCCTTGCCAGCTTCCCCCAGGCGGGACCGGGCGAGACGCAGTCGGACGTATCGATTGCCGGCCATATCGCCGACGGCATCCACACCGTCGTCGCACCGATCGGCTTCAACAAGGACATCAGCCTGGCCCTGCTTCCGGCGATGGCCGCACGCGAAGTGGCCGTCGCCGCGATTGGCACCGTCTATTCGCTCGATGCAACCAGCGACCAGGGTGTGCAGACGCTTGAGCAGCGGCTGGCGGGACGCTGGAGCCTGGCCACTGCCCTGGCGTTCCTGGCCTGGTTCGTGTTCGCCCCGCAATGCATCTCGACCATCGCCGTCACGCGCCGCGAAACCAATGGCTGGAAATGGCCGATGTTCATGGTCGGTTACCTGTTCATACTGGCCTATATCGCCGCCGGAGCGACGTACTGGACGGCGGTTGCGTTCGGCCTTGGCTGATCCTAACGCTAATCGCCAAAGCGAAATCAGGAGAGTGACATGGCGGGCGTGAACAAGGTGATTTTGGTCGGCAATCTGGGCGCCGATCCCGAAGCCCGTTCGCTCAACAATGGCGGTGAAGTCGTCAACATGCGGGTGGCCACGTCCGAAAGCTGGAAAGACCGCGACGGCAATCGCCAGGAGCGGACCGAGTGGCACAATGTGGTAATCTTCAACGAGAATCTTGGCCGGGTTGCGAAGAGCTATTTGAAGAAGGGCAGCAAGGTCTATCTCGAAGGGCAGATCCAGACCCGCAAGTGGCAGGACCAGACAGGCAACGACCGCTACACCACCGAGATCGTCCTTCAGCGCTTCCGCGGTGAACTGGTGCTGCTCGACAGCCGCGAAGGCGGAGCGGGCGGCGGCTTTGGCGGCGGCGGTTACAGCGATGATGCCGGCAGCGGAGGTTCGTCATTTGGCGGCGGTGGTTCCAAGCCTCAGCAGCGCCCGCAGCCGGCGGCGTTCGACACCGACCTGGATGACGATGTTCCATTTTGATGGGTACCCCGCACCCGCCAAAATCGGACATCCGTTCTAAGGCGAACTGCCCCCCATTTTTTCCTTGAGCGCAGCCAGGGCTGCGAACGGGCCGGCTTCTTCCTCGCTTAATACGCCTGCTTCCTTGAGCGCGGCATCGGCGCCCGCGCTGCGCGGATAGGGATCGAGCGCCAGCGCCAGCGAATCGACGATCGCGCTGCCAAGCTCGATCGCCGAGCCATCGTGGAACATCGTGTCGAGTTCGGCCGCGTCGAGTTCGATCTCCGCGTCGGGTTGCCCGGTCTTGGGCTCGGGCAGGAACAATATTTCGAACGGCTCGTCGACATGAGCCTGAACCGGTTCGCCGGTGGCGACGCAGCTTTGTTCGAGCAAGGCCTTGAGCCGACCGGTCGCGCGGACTTTGCCATCGTCGCGCGACAGCATGGCATGGGCATCGAATCGGGAAAGCGAGACCAACCCGAGCCGATCGGCGATGGCGGCACATTCGGCCGTGTCGGCGCTAAGGTCGAGCCGGTCGCCGTCGCGGATCTGGTCGAGCGGCAGGCGCTGTCCGAAATCACTCACCCGACCCGGCCCTCGATCACTTCGCGGTCGTCGAACCCGCTCAATCCCTCGTTGAACCGGCGAAGCGCCTCACTGGAAAAAGTCACCGCGGCCTCCGCCAAAGGCGGGTCGTCGCGGTAAATGCTGAAGCGGACAGCATCGCTCCACTCCATTTCGCCGCTCCGCGTCCGGCGCCACCAGTCGACTCGAGTCGCCAGCGCGCCGACCAGCAGGCGGACCTGCTTGCCGAGTGATGGATCGCCAAAGCCCCTCTCGCGCATCTGCGCGTCCATGTCGGCGATGAAGCTTTCGGTCAGCGCGACGGATTGCCGGACGGCATCCTCGTCCCCGTCCTCAAGCCGCAGGATGGCCAGTGCGGCGAGCGTCGAAAGTACCGCGAATCGGCCATCCATCGTGTCTTCGACCGCGCCTTCGCGATACCAGGCCGGCCGGCGCGCCTCGCTCACCACGGCGTTGTACAGCGCCCCGGCATCTGCTCCCTTCGGACGCAACATCGCCATCAATGAGCGCATCGCCATTCTCCTTTTGCCGACAGCGGCTTGCGCGATCCGCACGCTAACGCATATTGAGCCTCGGCGCGCCAGTGAACAAGCGCGAACCGACGGAGACTGTTTAAATGGCCAAGCGCAGTGTTGCAGTGATTTTCGGGCTGGGGATTGCGCTCAGTGCCTGCTCCGGGATTCGCGATCATCGCGGCTTCATCCTCGACCCGACTTTGGCCGACGGCATTCAGGTCGGCGTCGACAATAAGGATTCGGTGGTGCGGACCATCGGCCGGCCTACCTTCACCGGCCAGTTTGACCAGAATGAATGGTATTATGTGTCGCGCGACACCACCCAGCTGGCGTTCCGCGATCCCAAGGTGACCAAGCAGACCGTGCTCCGGGTCCAGTTCGACCAGGCGGGCAACGTCGCTTCGGTCCAGAAGACAGGCAAGGAGCTGATCGCCCAGGTCGACCCGTCGAGCGACAAGACCCCGACACTGGGCCGCAAGCGCAGCTTCTTCGAGGAGCTGTTCGGCAATATCGGCACGATTTCGCAGCCGGGCTTGCCGGGATCCAGCCCGCAGCAATAGTTGCCGCCGCACGAGCGCCAGCCTAAGTCCTGGCGCATGACCGCGACGCCCGACGGCATGACCTATGCCGATTATCTGCAGCTCGACGCCTTGCTGTCGGCGCAAAAGCCCCTGTCCGACCTGCATGACGAGATGCTGTTCATCGTCATCCACCAGACCAAAGAGCTGTGGATGAAGCAGATGCTGCACGAATTGCGGCTGGCCATTTCGCTGCTCGCCGAGGACCGCTTCGCCGAGGCTTCCAAGGCGATGGCGCGGATCAAGCGGATCCAGGCGGTGATGACCTTGTCATGGGACGTGCTTTCTACCCTGACACCGGTCGACTACCTCAAATTCCGCGACGTGCTTGGTACCTCTTCGGGCTTCCAGTCGGCGCAGTTCCGCGAGATCGAATTTCGTCTTGGCCTCAAGGAGCCGAACTTCGTCAGCCATTATGCTGAAGGCAGCAAGGAGCGGGCGACGCTGGAGCGGGCGCTCGACGAGCCCAGCCTTCGGGAGGCGGCCATCGGAGCGCTCGAGCGGGCCGGATTCGACGTCGGGGACAGGTCGGAGAGTGCGCTGGCGGCTGCCTGGCTCAAAATCTATCGCGACGCCGACCGCTGGTTCGAGCTTTACGAGCTGGCGGAAAAGCTGATCGATATTGACGACGCGCTGGTCGCCTGGCGGCACAAGCATGTGCTGACCGTCGAGCGGATCATCGGCAACAAGCCCGGCACGGGTGGTTCGGCCGGAGCGCCTTACCTGCGCAGGACGCTGGAAAAGCGCGTGTTCCCCGAACTTTGGTCGATGAGAACCGAGCTTTGAGTTTCAAACCACTGTTCGCGAAGAGCCTCGGCGCGGCGCCCGAGCGGCTCCATTTCGCGGCGCACAGCCATCATCTGTGGCCCGACGCCAGCTTCGAGGGGCAAGTCGAATGTTGGGAAGATGCCGCGACGCGGGCCGACCACAAGTGGGACAAGGTGATGGACGAGGTCTGGCCCGAGGCACAGGCCCGCGTCGCCGGCGAGCTTGGCACCGGTGACGCGCAAGCGATCGTCTTTGCATCCAACACGCATGATTTCCTGATCCGGCTGGCGGCCGCCAGCCCTCGCCGGGCCGGCAATGCGCTCAGGGTGCTGACCAGCGATGGCGAATTCCATAGCGCGCGGCGGCAGATGGCGCGCTGGGCCGAGACCGGCGAGATTGAGCTGACCCGGGTCAAGGCCGAGCCGTTCGACGATTTTTCCGCTCGCTTCCTGGAGGCCGCGAGGAGTGGCGAGCACGACCTGATCCTGGTCAGCCAGATATTGTTCAATAACGGCCGGATATTCGACCGGGTCGCCGAGCTTGCGGCGCTGGCCCGGCCGGATGGGCCATGGGTGGTGATCGACAGCTATCACGCATTTATGGCGATTGGGGCCCCGATTTCTCCCGTCATCGCGTCATCGGCTTTCGTGCTTGGCGGCGGCTATAAATATGCCATGGCTGGCGAAGGCATGGGGTTCATGCATTGCCCGCCAGGCTTCGGCGGGCGGCCGCCGATCACCGGCTGGTTTGCCGAGTTCGGCGAGCTAACGGCGCCTCCGGGCAGCAGCGTGGGTTATACGCGCGACGCGATGCGCTTCATGGGCGCGACCTTCGATCCATCGGCGCTATACCGGTTCGTCGCGATCCAGCGGATGCTCGAGGAAAATGGAATTACTACCGAGCGAGTGGCGGCTCGGGTCGCCAATCTCCAGGCCCGGCTGATCGAAAGGCTGGCGGGCACCGCATTGGGCGAGGCGGAACTGCTCAATCCGATCGACGGTCGGCCGCACGCCCGATTCCTGGCGTTCCGCGAAGATCGGGCGCAGCGCTGGTGCGCGCAGCTCGATCGCCAGAATATCGTTACTGACGTCCGCGGCAACGTACTTCGAATTGGCTTCGGGCTCTATCATGACGAGGAAGACGTCGATCTACTGGCCGACGCCGTTCGAAAGCTGGCCTAGCGCTCCAGCCCCTTGCGCAGCATTGAGTTGGCGTGGGCGGCAATCAGGTCCGCGTCCTGGCGGCCCCACACGCCGAAGCGCAACCCCAAGAACACGTTCATTCCCATAATTGCCCAGGCGCGCACTTCGGTGGCGAGGGCACCGTCGTCGCGCATCTCGCCCTTTGCAACAGCCTCTTCAAGGCGCGTGGCGATGCGCGCAGCCGCGGTTTCATAATGGGTCCGGAAGCCCGCGGGATCGACGAACTCGGCTTCGTCGATGATCCGGTAGACTTCCTTATGATCGAACACGAACCGCAGGTAGGAGGCCAGTGCCCGCCGTTCCCGGTCGATTTCGTCGGGCGATCCTTCAATGTCCGGCGCGACATGGTCGCGGACCTGCCGGGACATGTCGCGGACCAGCGCCGCGAACACCGCCTCCTTGCTGTCGAAATAGGTATAGAATGTGCCGAGGGCGACCTTGGCCCGGCTGGTAATGCCGACGATCGAGCTATCGTGAAAGCCGCGCTGGCCAAATTCAAGCAAGGCTGCGTCGAGGATTTTGCGCAGCGTTTTCTCGCCGCGCGCTGTCCGCGGCGCCTTGCCCTTGCTGGCCGGAGAGATCGTTCGCCCCACGGAACCATCCGCTACCGCCGCAGGGCCGCGCTTGTCCACACCCGCCCTCATCGAGTTAAGCATTTCTCATAAGTTGAAACTCGGTTCAACTTTCATTATGGTCCAATTGAAGCCATTAGACCGGGGGCATCCGGCGGGGCCGACCAATGGAGGGGAATCAATGTCTTATCGCACCGTCGCCGCGATTCGCGCCACGCTGTTCGCAACCGCTGCCTTTGCCAGTATCCCGGCTCTTGCGCAGGGCCAGCCGGCCGCCGACCCCAATGCCCCGCCGGTAGCGGAAGCAACGACTGCATCGAACGAAACCTCCGATGCCGCCGATCAGGACATTATCGTCACGGCCCGCCGCACCGGTGAAAACGTACAGCGGGTGCCGTCGTCTATCTCCGCCTTCAGCGAGAAAACCCTTGAGCGGATCCAAGCGACCGACACAACCGGCCTTCAAGGCGCCGTCCCCAATCTCAACATCGTGCAGGGCCGCGGATCGTCCAATTCCACCAACATCTATATTCGTGGCATTGGCCAGCCCGATGCGCTGCAGACATTCGACCCGGCCGTCGGCGTCTATGTCGACGACGTCTATTATTCGCGCATTCGCGGCAACCAGCTCGATCTTCTCGATCCCGAGCGGATCGAGGTGCTGCGCGGTCCGCAGGGCACGCTTTACGGCAAGAACACGATCGGTGGCGCGCTCAAGTTCGTGACCCGCAAGCCGGGTCAGGATTTTCGGGCGACGGGAAGCCTGGCAATCGGATCCTATAAGCAGTTCGAGCTCAGGGGCGCGGTTTCAGGCCCGGTCTCGGACACGTTGGCGGCAGGTTTTGCGGTCATGCGCGCAACGCGCGACGGATATGTCGAGGATCGCAACGACGACCGCGAATATAATGACAAGGACAGCGTCGGCGGCCGTGCTGCCGTGGCCTTCACGCCGTCGTCTTCGGTCCGTGTCGACCTGACTGCCGACTACAGCCATGACGATGCCAGCCTGAACGTCGGCCGCCCGGTCAACGACTTCAAGACTTTCTCGAATACGCCGCTGCCCGAAGACCATACGGTCGACGATGGCGACAAATATGAATGGAAGGGCGAGACAACACCCGGCCTGCCCAATTCGACCAAGATGACGCATTATGGTTTTTCAGGCACCGCCGCGATCGACCTGACCGGCAACCTGACGGCGAAGTCGATAACCGCCTACCGGAACCTCAAGACCGACGATTATGTCGACATCGACGCCAGCGCCTACGAGCTTGGCGACGTGTTCGTCGGCGTGAGGCAGCATCAGTTCAGCCAGGAATTCCAGCTGCTGTACACCGGCGAACGGCTGAATGCGGTCTTCGGCCTCTACTATCTCGACGAGCATGTGAAGTCGCACCAGGAAGCCTATGCCGATGACCTGCTCGGCGCCCTGTTCCTCAACAGCGGCTTCCTGCGCACGGTCGATGACGATTTAAGCACCAAGAGCTACGCGGCCTTTGCCAATGCCAGCTATGAAATCTTCCCCGATGTCCGGCTGTCGGGCGGCCTTCGTTACACGAAGGAAACCAAGGACTATTTCCGGACGACGAGCACCTTCTATTCCAACGCGTTTATCAATTCGCTGTTCGCCACCACCTTCAGCTTCTCGCCCGACAAGGGCAAGTGGAACGACTGGTCGCCGATGGCTAGCGTCGACTGGCAGGCATCGTCGAACCTGATGCTCTACGCGCGCGTCGCCAAGGGCTTTAAATCGGGTGGCTTCAACGGCCGCGCCAACAACGTCAACGAAACCAGCGTTTACGATCCCGAGACGGCGTGGTCGTACGAGGCTGGCTTCAAGAGCCGGCCGGTCGCTGGCCTGACGGTCAATGGCGCTGTCTTCACGTCCGACTATAAGGATTTCCAGGCCCGCATCGGAGACGTCGCGCCGGACGCGACGCTGCCGACGCCGCTGCTCAAGGTCCTCAACGTCGGCAAATTGCGGATTCGCGGTGCCGAACTGGAGGCCGCGTGGAATCCGGTCGACGGCCTGCTGCTCGATACGCAGATTGGCTTTCTCGACGCGGACTATAAGGAATTCGACGACGATCGTTTCCCGGACGATAGCCGTGCATTCCAAACTCCGGCCTTCAGCCCGAAATGGACGATGCGATTCGGCGGGCAATATTCCTTCAGCCTGGGTGGTGGAGGCTCCATCACACTGGGCGGGCAGACGCGCTACAAGAGCCGCACCGCCCTGGCGGTCGACAACACCTATATCCTCTACTCGAGCTTCGTCGATCCGGGTGTCGGCACAACCGATGAAATCGATGGCCTCTTCCAGAAGGGATATTGGGTGCACGACGCTCGCATCGTGTACGAGACCGGGGACAAACATTGGGCGCTTGGCCTGTACGGCAGCAATCTGGGGGATAAGGCCTACAAAACCGACGCCCAGGAGTTTTCCAACATCGGCGGCATACGCACCGTCTATTACGGCGCGCCGCGAACCGTCACGCTTCGCCTGACCGCTCGTTACTAGGCTCCCCGGCGGGGGCGCCGGGCGCCCCCGCCAACCCGATCGGATGAGTGCAATGTCCGAATTTGCCGAACGACGCTGGCGATCCCGCGACGGCCTCGACCTTTATGCCCGCGACTATGCCGCCGCAGGCGGCGAACAAGGCCTGCCGGTGATCTGCCTGCACGGGCTGACCCGCAACTCCAAGGATTTCGAAGGCATCGCGCCGATCATCGCCGGCTTGGGCCGCAGGGTAATTGCCGCCGACGTCCGCGGCCGCGGCCAATCCGACCGCGACTCCAACCCCGCCAACTACCAGCCAAAAATCTATGCGCGCGACGTGGTCGAGATGATGGCGGCGCTGGACCTGCCGCGGGCAGTTTTCCTCGGGACGTCGATGGGCGGAATCATCACCATGACGATGATGGCGGTTCGTCCCGGCGCGGTTGCGGCGGCGATCCTGAACGATGTCGGCCCGGTGATCGCGCCCGAGGGTATCGACCGGATTCTTGGCTATGCGGGCATCCCCATCAAAATCCGCAATTGGGACGATGCGACCGCCTATGTCCGCCGCACCAACGCAGTGGCATTTCCCAAGTTCGGCGATGAGGATTGGCGCCGGTTTGCCGAGCGCACATTCCGGCAGGCGGCCTCAGGTCCCGAGCTTGATTACGACCCGGCGATCAAGGGCGTGATCAGCAAGCCACCGTCGCGACTGGCCCTGTGGCTGATCCGCTACCTGTTCCGAAGGCTGGCCCGCAAGCGCTCGGTGTTGATGATCCGCGGCCAACTGTCGGATCTGATTTCGCGCGAGATCGCCGATCGCATGCAGGCGATTGCCCCAACGATGAAACGCGTCGACGTGCCCAATGTTGGGCACGCGCCCATGCTGACCGAGCCGGAAGCGGTTGACGCCATCGAGCAGTTCCTGCGAACGGTGCCCTGAACAACACAGGGAGAATGGGGGCATGAACCAGCAGCAGACAGCGGCGGCGCCCCCGTCGACGTCAAATATCGTCCTGGTCCTGCTTCTTTTCACCTATATCTTCAATTTCCTCGACCGGACGATACTCAACATCCTCGCCGGGCCGATCATCGCCGATTTGAAGCTGACCGATACCCAGTTCGGCGCGATCACCGGCCTGGCCTTCGCGATCCTCTATTCCGTATTGGGAGTGCCGCTGGCGCTGATCGCCGACCGGACGCGCCGGAGCTGGGTGATTGCCGGTTCGCTCGCTGTGTGGAGCGGTTTCACCGCGCTATGCGGCACCGCGGCCAGTTTCGGCCAATTGTTCCTTTACCGGCTCGGCGTCGGCGTCGGTGAGGCAGGCGGGGTCGCGCCATCTTATGCGCTTATCGCCGATTATTTCCCGCCTCAGCGCCGCGCTCGGGCGTTGGCGATATTTTCGCTCGGCGTTCCACTCGGGCTCGCCGGAGGCACGCTGATCGGCGCTTATCTTGCAACCTGGATAAACTGGCGAGCCGCATTCCTGACGATGGGAATTGCCGGCCTGCTGCTTGCCCCGATCGTATTGCTGGTGGTCCGCGACCTGCCGCGAAAACAGGCCGATACCACCCCAGAGCCGCTGACGCGCGCCTTCCCGATGATCGCCCGCAAGCCGACCTTCTGGCTGATGGCCTTTGCCGCATCCTGCAGCTCGCTGGCCGGTTATGGTTTGGCGGCCTGGGTACCGACCGTGCTCGAGCGGAGCTTCGGTTTCACCTTGATCGAGCGCGGGCAATTCCTCGCCTCGGTCTTCCTGATCGGCGGGACGACCGGCGTGTTCATGGGCGGCTGGCTCGCCGACAGGCTGGGCCAGGGCGACCGCCGCTGGTACGGCCGGCTTCCGGCCATCGCCTGGCTGATCACCGCACCGATGTTCGCCATCGGTCTGATGTCACCCGATCCATGGCTGGCATGGCCGCTGCTTCTGATTCCCAACGCGCTCAACATTTTGTGGCTGGGCCCGGTGACCACCGCGGTCCAGCATCTCGTCCCGCAGCCGATGAGGGCGACCGCATCGGCATGCTTCCTGCTGATCAATAATCTGATCGGGCTTGGCGTCGGGCCAATCCTGATCGGCGCCCTGTCCGAGACGTTCAAGGAACGGTTCGGCACCGAGGCCCTTCGTTACGCGGCCGTAAGTGTCGTCGGATTCTATGTGGTGGCGGCGATCCTGATGCTGTTCGCCGTGCGGCGGCTGCGGCACGATTGGGTCGAAGAGCAGGCCTAGCGCCAAGCTGAACGCCCGATAAACGTCGGAACGCACCCTCTTTTTGGCCGTTGGAACGGTTGAGAAGGAGAGATTCCATGATGAAATGGATGCTTGCCGCCGGCGCGGCTACGCTGGCCATTGCCTCGCCAGTAAGCGCCGAAAGGGGCGGGCATGGCGGAGCCCAGCACGCCCAGAATGGCGACCATGGCGGCGGCCAGAAACAGGCTCGCTCAAGCCGTGGTGGCGGAGACCGCCAGGCCCATGCCCAGCGCGGCGGCGAAAACCGTCAGATGCGGTCGGCCCGTGCCGATCGCGGCGATGACCGCTCGCATGCCCGGCAGGTAAGCGTTGCCGAGAATGACCACCGCGGGCGCGACCGCGGCAACGACCGTGCACGATTCCAGAACCGGCAGGGCGACAACCACCAGGGCAATCAGGGCAATCGCCACGCGCGGTTCGAGAATCGCCAGGGTGACAATCACCAGGGCAACCAGGATCGCAATCGGATGAGGTTTGTCGACCGGGGCGACCACGGCGTTCGCGCCGCACGCTTCGACAACGAGGGCCGCCACCATGGTCACGACAATCGCATTGCCGACCTCAGCGGCAACAAGATGTTCCGCGTGCGGGACGTCGATCGGGGCGTGGTCCGGTTCCACGA
Organism: Sphingomonas brevis; assembly: GCF_023516505.1. NCBI lineage: Bacteria > Pseudomonadati > Pseudomonadota > Alphaproteobacteria > Sphingomonadales > Sphingomonadaceae > Sphingomonas > Sphingomonas brevis. The sequence goes on from NZ_JAMGBB010000001.1 coordinate 2,009,996, forward strand.
TGTCGACCGCGACGAGCTGTTCGTGCGCCGGCTCGGCTATGGCGTCGGCGGCTGCCCGCCGGGCCTGGCCAAGAAGGGCAATGGCTGCATGCCGCCGGGCCAGGCCGCCCGGTTCATCGGCCAGCCGCTGGTGGCAGCAACGAGGTATGGCGCATTGGCGCCGCTGCCGCGCTCGTTCGGCAACCTGTTCTACGACGACGACGACTATTACTACCGTTATGGCGGAGGATATGTCTATCGGGTCGATCGCGACCGCGACTTCATCGACGGGCTGATTCCGCTGTTCGGCGCAGCAATGATCGGACGGCCGCTCAATCCCTATTATGTGAACTCATATAATCAGCCGCCCTATTACAGCGCGTTCTACCCGAACTCGCCGTACGACTGCCACCAATATGGCTACGGCTATGTCTATCAAACGGATTGCATGACCGGCCTCGTCGAGGACGTCATCCCGACCTACGATTATGGCTATGGCGTCGGGCAGATCATGCCCGCCAGCTACAGCTATTATAATGTGCCCTATGCGTACCGGAGCTATTTCGCGGACAATGACGACTATTATTATCGCTACGCCCCCGGCGCGATCTATCAGGTCGACCGCGGCACGGCGCTGATATCGGGAGTTGCCGCGCTGCTGACCGGCGGCCTGGCCGTCGGGCAGCAACTGCCCATGGGCTATAGCGCATACAATGTGCCGCTGGCCTATCGGTCGAGCTACTATGACACTCCGGACGCCTGGTACCGCTATGACAATGGCTACATTTACGCGGTCGATCCGAACACCCGGCTGGTGCGGAACGTCGCCTACACCATTGGTTAAAACTACAGGAAACATCGAACGCGGGTGGCTGGGCAGGCCTTGCCCAGCCGCTTCGCGACAAGCTTTGGGAGATCTCGAAATGAACAAGCGCGCACTATCGCTCGCCCTCGCCGCCGGCGTGCTGGCGCTGGCGGGCTGCAACAGCCAGAATCAGGCCCATAAGGACGAAGCGTCCAAGGGCAGCGAAGCGGTCAAGCAGGCCGGCGACAAGACGATTGCCGCCGGGCTCGACCAGAATGGCAGTTTCTTCAAGGCCGCCAAGGCCGCCGGACTGGATTCGACCTTGGCCGGGCCGGGGCCCTACACGGTCATCGTGCCGGACGACGCCGCGTTCGCCAAGCTTCCGCAAGGCGAACTCGACAGCTGGATGAAGCCGGAGTCGAGGGCCGAGCTAACCAGGGTGATGACCAATCACATCCTGCCCGGCACCGTTCTCGCGGCCGACATCGGCAAGGCGATCGATGACGGCAAGGGCAAGGCCCTGCTGGCGACGATGGGCGGCGGCACGCTTACCGCCACGCGTGAGGGCGACAATATCGTGCTGACCGACGGCGCCGGCAACAAGGCGACCATGGCGAATGCCGACGAGACTTTGGCAAATGGCGTGATTCACCACGTCGACGGCGTATTGATGCCGGCCAAGAAGGCCTAATCGCCTACCAGATATTGTTGCTCGGAGACGCTGCCGCCCCAAGCGGTATCAAAACGCTCATTACCCCTTCCGCGTGGGTCCAGCCTCGCTATAACGATCTTGGGAGCCAGCGACGTCCGGGGGCGTCGCGCTCGCAAGATCAATCACTCGCGAAGGGGCGACAATGAAGGCGACGATCGAACGGGCGACCCTCCTCAAGAGCCTGGGCCATGTCCAGTCGGTGGTCGAGCGCCGCAACACCATCCCGATCCTCAGCAATGTGCTGATCGAGGCCAGCGACGACGGATCGCTCCGCCTGATGGCGACCGACCTCGACCTGCAGGTCGACGAGAGCGTTCCGGCCCAGGTGGGACAGGCCGGTGCCACCACCGTGTCGGCTCACACCTTCTTCGACATCGTTCGCAAGCTGCCGGAAGGAAGCCAGGTCGAGCTGACTGCGTCCGAAGGCAAGATGCAGGTCGTTGCGGGGCGCGCCCGGTTCAACCTGTCGACCCTGCCGCGCGACGATTTCCCGGTGATCGCGGAGGGGGACCTGCCGACCCGGTTCGAGCTGCCCGCCCAGACGCTTCGCCAGATTATCGACAAGACCCGTTTCGCCATCTCGAGCGAAGAGACCCGCTACTATCTGATGGGCATTTTCCTGCATGTCGCCGACGAGAAGCTGAAGGCCGCCGCGACCGATGGGCATCGGCTGGCGCGGGTGACGGTCGACAAGCCCGAGGGCGCCGATGGCATGCCCGACATTATCATCCCCAAGAAGTGCGTCGGCGAGCTTAGAAAGCTGCTCGACGAGGTAGAAGGCACGGTCGAGATTTCGCTGTCGCCGACCAAGGTTCGCTTCGGGCTTGGCAATGCGGTGCTGACCAGCAAGCTGATCGACGGTACTTTCCCGGACTACAACCGGGTTATCCCGACCGGAAATGACAAGCTGCTCAAGCTCGATCCCAAGAGCTTCATGGCCGGCGTCGACCGGGTGTCGACCATTGCCAGCGAGAAGACCCGGGCGGTCAAGATCGCGCTCGACCGCGACAAGGTGACGCTCAGCGTGACCAGCCCCGAGAACGGTCTGGCGGTCGAAGAGCTGGCAGCCGATTATAGCGCCGACGGGCTCGAGATCGGGTTCAACGCCCGTTATCTGATGGACATCCTCCATGAGATCGAAGGCGACACCGTCGAGGTCCACCTTGCCGACGCGGCGGCGCCGACCCTGCTGCGCGAGAATGACAAGAGCTCGGCACTCTATGTATTGATGCCGATGCGGGTCTGATCGACAGGCTCTACCCAAGCCGCGACCGCTGATCCGGGGGAATAAGGATGAAATTGCTGGCGTTCTCACTGGGCTTGCTGGTGGCCGGCGGGCCATGGTCCGCCCATGCCCAGACCCCGCCTGCAACCACTCAATTGGGTCAGGCGCAAGATGTCAGCCGCGCGACCGCCGCGGCGCTGGCCAGGGTCGTTGCGCCGATGGAGCTGATGGTGCCGGCCGAAGTCGGGCAGTCGCGCAAGGTGATCCTCGCATTGCCGACGCTTGATGAGACCGCCAGGGAGCTGGAGACGGAATTTCCCGGGATCTATGCCGCTCTTTGGGCCGAGATCGAGCCGGCCATGCGGCGCCATCTTGAGGCCGGCCTCCCCTCATATTGGACAGCGCTGGAGCAGCTCTATGTCAGCCGGCTGACCGAAAATGAAGCCCAGGCAGTGATGCGCTTCTTCCAATCGCAGACCGGGCAAAAGCTCATCCGGACCATGTATGGAAGCGCCGATGCGACACCGATGTTCGCCGACATGATCAAGAACGACAATTACGCGGTCGATGAAAAGCAAATGAAAGCGATGACCGATGCGGCCAAGGCCAAGGCGGTCAAGGAAATTGGGCCCGAGGACCATGGCGACCTGTGGATCTTGATGGCGTCGATTAAGCTCGACAAGTTCCAGGCCCTTGGCGCGGAAACCCAGAAACTGACCCTGGACTGGGTCAATAAAGAGGATGCGGAGGGCGACGCCGAACTCGGCAAGTTGATGGAAGAGTCAATGAAGCGGTACATGGCCGCTCACCCGCCCAGGCAATGATCTGCCGGCTCTGGCGCGGCTGGACGACACCGGACAATGCCGACGCCTATGAGCGCGTGGTGCGGGGCGAGGTAATCCCCGCTATCGAAGCGCGCCGGATCCCCGGCTTCCGGCATATCGACCTGATGCGACGTGATCTTGGCGACGAAGTCGAATTCCAGACGCTGATGTGGTTCGACAGTCTGGATGCGATCAAGGCCTTCGTGGGCGAGGAATATTCGGTCAGCCATGTCCCGGCCGCGGCCCGAGGGGTGCTGAAGAAATTCGACAGCCACGCCGCCCATTTCGAAGTCATCGACCGGCGCGAGCAGCGCGGCTAAGCGCTAACCGCCCATGGCCGCCGTCACCCGCCTCAGCCTGACCGACTTCCGCAACCATCGGGACGCGCTGATCGACGCGCAGGACGGATTCGTCCTGCTGAGCGGTCCCAATGGCGCGGGCAAGACCAACATATTGGAAGCGGTGTCGCTGCTGACGCCCGGCCGCGGCCTGAGGCAGGTGCCGATATCGGAGATGGCGCGCAGCGGCGGCTCCGGCACATTTGCCGTTGCGGCGCGGCTAGACGATCAGACCGACATCGGTACCGGGACCGGCACCGCGTCGCCTGACCGGCGGCAGGTGCGAATCAATGGCGCGGCCGCCGCGGTCAATTCGCTGGGCGAGCGGCTGGCCGTACTGTGGCTGACCCCGGCGATGGACCGCCTGTTCACCGACAGCGCTGGCGGGCGCCGCCGCTTCCTCGACCGGCTGACGCTGGCGCTGGAACCGGGTCATGCCCACCATGCCGCGCGCTACGAAGCGGCGATGCGGGCGCGGAACAAGCTGCTCGACGATGAACTCGACGCCGACCCCGATTGGCTATCGGCGCTGGAAGCGCAGATGGACGAACATGGCTCTGCCGTCGGCGAGGCGCGGGCGCGGACGGTTGCGGCGTTGACCGAGTCGATAACGATGCTGCCGGACGATAACTATCCGCGCGGCGCGCTGGCGCTCGAGGGATGGGCAAACAGCGACCTGGGCTCTGTTCTCAGAGCCAACCGCAGCCGCGATGCAGCGGCAGGCAGGGCCACCGAAGGACCGCACCGGCATGACCTGATCGTCACCCACATCGCCAAGGACCAACCCGCGGCACGTGGTTCGACCGGCGAGCAGAAAGCCCTGCTGCTCGGGCTGGTATTGGCTCATTCCGAATTGGTCGCAGTGCGTCGCGGCGCGCCGCCGATCCTGCTGCTCGATGAAGTGGCGGCACATTTGGACCCGGACCGGCGCGCTGCGCTCTTCGACCGATTGGCCAGTTACGGGCAAGTGTGGATGACCGCGACCGAGGCGGCATTGTTCGACGGAATCACCCGCGCGACCCGTTTTCATGTCGAGGCCGGTACAATTTCCGCCGTCTGACTGGACTTTCTTCACTTTCTCTCTATATTGCACTGCAACACGAGACGCCTTGCAAGCGGCGTGATCGGTCTCCGAAGGAGGTCCCGGCCCGCGTCTCGACCCAGCTTTCATGCTCTCCTTTCACGCGGGGTGCTCAACCAAACCCCGGCGGGTCCGTGCCAATCAAGGCGCGGACGTTCGCCTTGCAAATTGGATTCAATTTTGACCAAATTTACCGACCTCGGGCTGTCGAAGCCCCTTTTGGACGCGCTTGCGGCCAAGAATTACATCGTGCCGACGCCGATCCAGGCGCAGGCCATCCCGACCGTACTTACCGGCCGCGACCTCCTGGGCATCGCCCAGACCGGCACCGGCAAGACGGCGGCGTTCATGCTGCCGTCGCTCGACCGGCTCGCCAACCCGCGCGTTCATCCGATCGCCCGGCGCGTGCGCATGCTGGTCCTCGCTCCGACCCGCGAGCTTGCCTCGCAGATCGCCGAGAGCGCCCGCACCTATGCGCGCAACATCAACCTCACCACGGGCGTCATCTTCGGCGGCACCGCGCCGATGAAGAGCGTTCGCGAAGTTTCGCGCGGCCTTGACGTGCTGGTCGCCACTCCTGGCCGCCTGCTCGACCTGGTCGACCAGCGCGCCGTCGATCTCAGCCGGCTGGAAATCCTCGTCCTCGACGAGGCCGACCAGATGCTCGATCTCGGCTTCATCCATGCGCTGAAGCGGATCGTCCAGCTCGTCCCCAAGACGCGCCAGACGCTGTTCTTCTCGGCCACCATGCCGAAGGCGATCAAGCAGCTTGCCGACGCCTATCTGACCAACCCGGCCGAAGTCTCGGTCACTCCCGCCGCGACCACGGTCGAGCGGATCCAGCAGAGCGTCACCCATGTGAACCAGGCCGAAAAGGCCGCGCTTCTGACGCTGTTCCTGCAGAAGACCGGCATCGAGCGGACCTTGGTGTTCAGCCGGACCAAGCATGGGGCCGACAAGATCGTCCGCCAGCTGGCCGCTGCCGGCATCGAGAGCATGGCGATCCATGGCAACAAGTCGCAGCCGCAGCGCGAGCGCGCCATTGCCGCGTTCAAATCCGGCCAGGCGCCGGTGCTGATCGCGACCGATATCGCCGCGCGCGGGATCGACATTCCGGGCGTTGCCCATGTCGTCAATTTCGACCTCCCCGATGTCCCCGAGCAATATGTCCACCGTATCGGCCGCACGGCGCGGGCCGGCGCCGATGGCGCGGCCATCGCATTTTGTGCCCCCGACGAGCGGATCAACCTGCGCGACATCGAGCGGCTGACCCGCCAGAAGCTGGCGGAAACGCCATTGCCCGAGGGCTTCGTTGCCGCGGCGCAGGCGCTGAAGGCGCTCAAGCTGCCGTCGCAGCGCGAAGAGCGTAGCGGCCACGGCCGTGGCGGATTTGGCGGAGGCCGCCGTGACGGCGGTCATCGCCATGGACGCCCTGCCGCTCCGCGTGCTGCCATCCAGCCGAACGGCGGCGATCGCCGCCGCGACGAGCAGCGGCCGGCTCAAGGCCAGCAGCGCCGCGATGGCGCTCCGCGCCAGGATGGTCAGCGCCATCCGCAACGCGTCGGCGAGCATCCGGCGCACCGTCCCGAGGGCGGCGCAGGCAATCGTCCGTTCAAGGGCGGCCGCCGGGGCGGCCCAGGCCGCTTCCAGCGCGCCCAGGGCTAATTGCGTTGCCAGGCAGCTATTCGTCCGAAAGGGGCGGGATCGATGATCTCGCCCTCCCAAAAAAGCGGGCAAGTTCCTATATTTGAATAGCATGACTCACGCGCACGCGCGTACGCGCGCGTTTGCGTGAGACTTTTGCGACTTTTCCCCCTATCGAAAGACCTATGGCAACCGATCCGAACCAAAGTGAATATGGCGCCGACAGTATCAAGGTCCTCAAGGGGCTCGATGCGGTGCGCAAGCGCCCCGGCATGTACATCGGCGATACCGACGACGGGTCGGGCCTGCATCATATGGTGTTCGAGGTCAGCGACAATGCGATCGACGAGGCGCTGGCCGGCCACTGCGACAGGATCCTGATCCAGCTCAATCCCGACGGATCGGTCAGCGTCGAGGATAATGGCCGCGGCATTCCGACCGGCATTCACGCCGAGGAAGGCGTATCCGCGGCCGAAGTCATCATGACCCAGCTCCACGCCGGCGGTAAGTTCGAGAACACCAGCGACGACAATGCCTATAAGGTTTCCGGCGGTCTTCACGGCGTCGGCGTCAGCGTCGTCAATGCGCTTTCCGAATGGCTCGACCTCACCATCTGGCGCGACGATGAAGAGCATTACATGCGCTTTCGCCATGGCGACGCCGAAGCGCCGTTAAAGGTCGTCGGCAAGGCCCCGGCGGGCAAGAAGGGCACCCGCGTCACTTTCCTGCCGAGCCCCGAAACCTTCAAGATCACCGAGTTCGACTTCGAACGGCTTGAGCATCGATTCCGCGAGCTCGCCTTCCTCAATTCGGGTGTCCGGCTGATCCTGGCCGATGCGCGCCATTCCGACCGGGTTGAGCATGAGCTGTACTATGAGGGTGGCATTGCCGCGTTCGTAAAATATCTCGACCGCGCCAAGACCCCACTGTTTCCCGACCCGATCGCGATCCACGGGCAGCGCGACGACATCGGCATCGATGTCGCGCTGGAGTGGAACGACAGCTATTACGAAAACGTCCTCTGCTTCACCAACAACATTCCGCAGCGCGACGGCGGCACGCATCTGGCCGCATTCCGCGCCGCGCTGACCCGCACGCTCAACAATTATGCCGATAAATCGGGCATCCTGAAGCGCGAGAAGGTCAATTTGACCGGTGAGGACATGCGCGAAGGACTGACGGCGATCGTTTCGGTCAAGCTGCCCGATCCCAAGTTCGGGTCGCAGACCAAGGACAAGCTGGTCAGCAGCGAGGTCCGCCAGCCGCTCGAAAGCCTGATGGCCGACAAGCTGGCCGAATGGCTGGAGGAAAATCCGGCGCACTCCCGCTCGATCGTCCAAAAGGTCATCGACGCCGCCGCGGCCCGCGAAGCGGCTCGCAAGGCGCGCGAAGCCAGCCGCAAGTCGGTAATGGGCATCGCCTCGCTACCCGGCAAGCTCCACGACTGCGCCGAAAAGGATCCGGCGCTCTCCGAACTATTCCTGGTCGAGGGTGACTCCGCCGGCGGCTCGGCCAAGCAGGGACGCGACAGCAAGTATCAGGCGATCCTGCCGCTGCGCGGCAAGATCCTGAACGTCGAGCGGGCGCGGTTCGACCGCATGCTGAGCTCGAAGGAAATCGGCACGATCATCCAGGCACTTGGCACCGGCATCGGCCGCGAGGAATTCAATCTCGAGAAGCTGCGTTATCACAAGATCGTGATCATGACCGACGCCGATGTCGACGGCGCCCATATCCGTACGCTGCTGCTGACCTTCTTCTACCGGCAGATGCCCGAACTGATCGAAAAGGGACATCTGATGATCGCCCAGCCGCCGCTCTACAAAGTGTCGCGCGGACGGTCGGAGGTTTACTTGAAGGACGATGCCGCGCTCGACGACTATCTCGAGGAGGCGGGCCTTGAAGGCATGATCCTCGAAACCGCCGAGGGCCAGCGTTCGGGTCGCGATCTCAAGACCCTGGTCGACCATGCCCGCCGCATCCGCACGCTGCTGCGCTATGCGCCCAAGCGCTATGATCCGGCGATGCTTGAAGCCCTGGCGATCAACGGGGCACTCGATCCGACGCTCGACCAGGCCAAGCGGGGACAGGCCATAGCCTGGGTTGCCGAGTGGCTCGGCCGGGGCGATCCGGAAGGCCAGTGGAGCGGCGAGCCCTCGGCCGAAGGTGGCTATTTACTGAAGCGGCTGTGGCGCGGCGTGACCGACGCCTACCTTATCGAGCCCTCGTTCATCGCCTCGACGGAGGCCCGCAAGCTCCATGCCTTGGCTGCCGAGCAGGCCACGACCTATGCCGTGCCGACCCAGCTCAAGGCGGTGAAGCAATCCGCCGCTCAGGAGGCGCCGGCCGATGACGGCGAAGAGGGTGCCGAGGAACAGGAAACCAAGGGCAAGGTAATCCAGGTCACGAGACCCTCGGAACTGCTCGATGCGGTGCTGGCGGCCGGACGGCGAGGCCTCAAGTTCCAGCGGTATAAAGGGCTTGGCGAGATGAATGCCGAGCAATTGTGGGAAACCACGCTCGACCCGTCGAACCGCTCGCTGCTGCGGGTCGAGGCCGACCAGGCCGATGTGGCCGACGAGATCTTCACCCGGCTGATGGGCGATGTGGTCGAACCGCGCCGCGAGTTCATCCAGGAGAATGCGCTCTCCGTCGCCAACCTGGACGTCTAGGGAACGAAGGCCGTGTGGCGGAGGTTTGCCCAGCAATGACCTCCACCGCGTGCATCACCGTCGCCAGTTATAATATGCGCAAGGCGATCGGGACCGATCGACGGCGTCGCCCCGACCGGGTGTTGCACGTCCTCCAGGAAATCGACGCCGACGTGGTCGCGCTGCAGGAAGCCGACAAGCGCATCGGCGGGCGTGGCGCAGCCGTGCCGCACGAGCTGATTGACGAGCATGGATTGTACAAGGCCGTGTCCTTCCGAGTGCGGCACAAGCGCACGCTCGAAGGCTTTCCGGGCGGAAAGCAGGCTGAAAAACTGCTGAAGCTCAACACCCGCAACCTTGGCTGGCACGGCAATGCGCTGCTGGTGAAAAAGCATGTCGAGGTGATGGATGTTGCCGCGCTCGACCTGCCGACGCTCGAGCCGCGCGGCGCGGTCATGGCCGAACTGCTGATCGGCGATCGCCCGGTGCGGGTCATCGGCATGCACCTCGACCTCTCAGGCCTGTGGCGGCGGCGCCAGATGCGCGCCATTCTGGCAATGATCCACGAGCGGCCGCACAAGATGCCGACCATCCTGATGGGCGACACCAATGAATGGCGGGATGCCGGCGGCTTCCACCATGAACTTAACGGCACCTATCGCGTCGCCCCAACCGGGCCGAGCTTTCACTCGCGCCGGCCGATTGCGGCGCTGGACCGAATCATCGTCGACCAGAGCCTCGCGATCGAGGCCGCCGGCGTCCACGCCAGCGCCGAGGCGCGCAAAGCCAGCGACCATCTGCCGATCTGGGCCCGGATCACGCTCTAACCAGCAATCATCTTTCGCTGCCGGCGACGCTGGATCGACGATCCGATCCCCATCGCCTCGCGATATTTGACGACCGTGCGACGGGCGGCGTCCATGCCCCTGTCCTTGAGCATCACGGCAATGGCGTCGTCGCTGAGAATCTCGCTTTCCTCGTCGATGATCGCCTTGATGGCGGCCTTGACCGCCTCGGCCGCCGCCCCTTCGCCGCCCTCCGAGGCGACGCCGGATCCGAAGAAATATTTGAGTTCGAACATCCCCCGGTCGCAGGCCAGATATTTGTTCGAGGTGACCCGGCTGACGGTCGATTCATGCATCTCGATCGCTTCGGCGACCTTGGCCAGGGTGAGCGGACGGAGCGCGGCGACTCCCTGTTCGAAGAAGCCCTGCTGTTGCTTGACGATTTCGCTCGCCACCTTGACGATCGTCCGGGCGCGCTGGTCAAGCGCCTTAACCAGCCAATTGGCGCTTTGCAGACATTCGCCGAGCCAGGCCTTTGACGCCTTGTCCTGTGGCCCGCGCTTCAGTTCCGCATGATAGCGGCGGTTGACCAACACCTTGGGCAAGGCGGCGTTGTTGAGTTCGACGAGCCAGCCGCCCCCGGCACGCCTGACGAACACATCGGGCGTGATCGCCTCCGGTTCCTTATCGGCGAAGCGGCAGCCAGGCTTGGGATCATAGGCGCGAAGCTCCCGCACCATGTCGGCAAGATCTTCTTCATCGACCCCGCAGATCCGGCGGAGGTCGGCCATGCGGCCCTTGGCAAGCAAGTCGAGGTTGGCGATCAGCCGCGCCATTGCGGGGTCGTAGCGGTCCGCCGCCTTGGCCTGGATCGCAATGCACTCCTCAAGGCTGCGAGCGCCGACGCCCGGCGGATCGAGCGACTGCACCAATTCCAGGGCCTGCTCAGCCTCAGCTTCGCTCGCCTCACATTCCTCGGCGATCAGCTTGAGGGATGTATCAAGATAGCCGGTCTCTTCCAGCTCATTGACGATTGCCCCGGCGAGCCGGCCGATCGTTCCTCCGGTGCCGCGAAGTTGCGCGAGCAGGTGTTCGGCGAGGCCGGTCTCCCCGCCCTCCAGCCGATCGAAATCGAAGGCTTCGTCGCCGGCCGATCCGCCGCCCACGTCGGCAAAGCTGTCGGTTTCCAGCGCCGCGGCCTGCCAGTCCATATCGACCGGCGAGTCCTCAGTGCCCAACCTGCTGCCGATCAGCTCGTCCGATCCGGACGGGTCCGCGGCATCGTCGCCGAATTCCCGGTCTTCGCGAACGATCGTGTCGCTGGTTGCGCTGCCTTCACCGGGTTGTGATTCAAGCAGCGGATTCTTCGCCAGCTCCTCGGCAATGACCGCTTCGATTTCGAGATTGCTGAGCGCTAGCAGCTTGATCGCCTGTTGCAGCTGCTGGGTCATCACCAGCTGCTGCGAAACGCGAAGGTCGATACGCGGGCCGAGCCCCATGGCTACATTGTCCCGCTAGAGCGCAAAGCTTTCGCCAAGGTAGAGCCGCCGCACATTTTCGTCGGCGACCAGGGCTTGCGGAGTTCCTTCGAACAGCACCTGGCCATCATAGATGATGCAGGCGCGGTCGACGATGTCGAGCGTCTCGCGGACATTATGGTCGGTGATGAGAACGCCAATGTCGCGCTGCTTCAAATCCATCACCAAATGACGAATATCGCTGATCGAAATGGGATCGATGCCGGCGAACGGTTCGTCAAGAAGCATGATCGAAGGTTCCGCGGCGAGCGAACGGGCAATCTCGCATCGCCGCCGCTCGCCGCCCGATAATGCCATTGCCGGAGACTCGCGCAGATGGGCGAGACCGAATTCCTGGAGCAATTGCTCGAGCCTTGCCTCGCGGGCCGCCCGGTCCGGCTCGGCCACCTCCAGCACGGCACGGATATTCTGCTCCACCGTCAACCCACGGAAAATCGATGTTTCCTGGGGTAAATAGCCCAGGCCCAATATGGCCCGCCGGTACATCGGCAGGTTGGTGATGTCGCGGCCATCGAGATAGATTCGGCCGGCGTCGGGCCGAACCAGTCCCATCACCGAATAAAAGCTGGTGGTCTTGCCCGCGCCGTTGGGCCCAAGCAGACCCACCACCTCGCCCCGCTCGACATGAAGCGAAACATCGTGGAGCACGGCGCGCCGATCGTAGCTTTTGGCGATCGAACGCACTTCGAGCCCGCGTACCGTCGTGCCGGCGCCTGCGGCGGCGTCGAAGAGCGCCGCCTCGTTCATGGATTTGTGCGCTTGGGCACGGTAAATCGCCCCGTCACCCGGCCGCCGCCCTGGCTCACCCCGCGCAAGCCGCCGTCCATGACCGCCCGGCCGCTATCGAGGTCGATCGTCAGCCGCCCACCGTTGAGAAAGGAGCCGCCTCGTTCCAGCCGGACATTGCCGACCAGGGTGATTAACCCCTGATCGAGATCGTAAACCCCGAAATCGCCACGTGCGGTCTCGCTTGGGCTGGTGACGACAACGCCGCCACTGGCGTCGATCCGGTTGATATCGATACCATTGTTATTGGAGTAAGCGACCGTCAACCGAGCGGTGCGAAGCGTTAGCTCCTGCTGCTTCAACACGACATTGCCGGCGAACACGACACGGTCTGCCCGCTCCTGGGCCTCGCCTCGGTCCGCGGATATGTCGATGGGCGCATGGCTATCATGACCCTTGAGCGCCGATACACCTTGCTGGGCACCGGCAGCACCGGCCGCCAATAGGGCCAACGCGGCAATCGCAATGAAACGCTTCGACTTCATGGGCTTCATCTGACCGCCCCCTGATAGATTTTCAAGCGCACACCGCGATCGAGCCGCACGGTTCGCTCGTCGAGATCGGCGCTTAGCTGACCGGCCTGGAACTGGCCCAGCGTCATCGACCCGTTGACGGGTCCGCGAGATTGCATGGTGCGCTTGTCGAGATCGACCTGGACGTCGCGCGTCGCCAGCCGGTAGCCATCAGGCCCGACAACCCGGACCGGGCCGTCGACGTCGACCTGTTCCCCTTCCAGATCATATCGTCCCTTGAGCGCGGCAATACTGAGGGGACCCCGCGAAAGATTGAGCCGGGCGCGGACTCCCTCGATCATTACCACCGGCACATTGCTCGATTGCTGCACGGCCCGGTCGGCGACGATCTCGAACTTCTGGCCCTTGTTATCCTCGCCGACATAGCGCGCCTGTTCGACCCGCATCCGTTCCTTGGCCTCGTCCACCTTATTCTTGTCGAGGATGAAACCGACATCACCGCGTCGCTCGAACGGTGCGATCGCCAGCATCAGCACCAGCCCCACGATCACCGCCGGCAGGCCATACTTGGTGGCCTTGATGACCGCGTCATGCCGGCTGCCGGGTTCTGCCCAGTGGCGCTTTCGCTCCTGTCTACGGTCTGCAGCTTCCGACATCGTCCTCAGCGTCAACCATCATGGGCAAAAATATCGACCTCGGCCCAGCCGGCCAGGTCGAGCAATGCCCGAGCAGGAATGAAGTCGAAACAGGCTTGGGCCAGCTCTTCGCGATTCTCACGCACAAGGCGCTGGTCGAGCTGCTCTTTCAACCGGTGCAAGTAGCGCACGTCGCTGGCGGCATATTCCCGCTGCGCATCGTTGATTTCGGGAGCGCCCCAGTCGCTGGTCTGCTGTTGCTTCGACAGGTCGGTTCCCAGCAGTTCCTTGACCAGCTCCTTCAAGCCGTGCCGGTCGGTGTAGGTGCGGATCAGGCGCGAAGCGGTCCGCGTGCAGTAAAGCGGTGTCGCCATGACCCCGAGGTAGGCCCGCATGATCGCCACGTCGAAGCGCGCGAAATGAAACAGCTTCAGCCGATCGGGATCGACCAGCAACGCCTTGAGGTTGGGCGCATCATATTCGCTGTCGGGACCGAAGCGCACCAGATGCTCGTCGCCGGAGCCATCGCTCAATTGGACCAGGCAAAGTCGGTCGCGGCCGGGCACCAGTCCCATGGCCTCGGTGTCCACCGCAATCGTCGCGCCGGGCGCGAACAGTTCGGAGGACGGCAAGTCTTCTTCGTGAAAATGGATCGCCATGACAGTCCCGGTTGCTGTTTACCGTTACCGCCTGAACCAGTGGTTACGACGGCATTTCGCTACCCCTCTAGTCGCATCTAGGTAGCGCTTGCCAGCCTTAACCATGGAGTCTCTAGGATATGCGCCATTTTTCCTGTAGAGACTCGCGCCGTTCGCGCAGTGATTCTGCGCGTTCTGCCGGTTGCGCCACGGCCCAGCGCGTTGGTTTATGATTACAGGGGCACAAGAGAGTTTGAATTTTTATGGGTTTCGATCGAGGGCGTAAGGGTGACCGCGGTGGTCGCGGCCGTGACAAGCGCGACAGTTTCGGTGGTGGCGAAGAGTTTGGAGGCTTTGACCGCGGTCCAGGCGATCGCGGCGGCTTCGGCGGCGGTGGCTTCGGCGATCGCGGCGGCTTCGGCGGTGGCGCCGGCGGCGGATATCGCGGCGGCGGTGGCGGCTTCGGCGGCGGTGGCGGCGGCGGCGGTTTCCGCGGCGGCGGCGGCGGCGGCGGTGGCTTCCGCAGCGGCGGCGGCGGCGGCGGCGGCGGAATGCCCCCCCAGGTCGTTGGCGAAGGCAAGGGCGTCGTAAAATTCTTCAACCCTCAGAAGGGCTTCGGCTTCATCGTCCGTGATGACGGCGGCGAGGATGTGTTCGTTCATATCTCAGCGGTCGAGCAGGCCGGCCTAACCGACCTGGCCGACGGCCAGCCGCTCGATTTCACGCTCGTCGATCGCGGCGGACGTATTTCGGCGACCAACCTCAAGATCGAAGGCGAACCGATGGAAGTCGTTCGCTCGTCCGCGCCACGTGAAGGCGGCCGTGAAGGCGGCGGCTTCGGTGGCGGCCCGCAGCGCCAGCTGACCGGCGAGAAGGCCCAGGGAACCGTCAAGTTCTTCAACTCGATGAAGGGCTTCGGCTTCATCAGCCGCGACGACGGCCAGCCGGATGCATTCGTGCATATCTCGGCGGTTGAGCGCGCCGGCCTGCCAACGATCAACGAAGGCGACCGGTTCGAATTTGACATCGAAGTCGACCGGCGCGGCAAATTTGCGGCCGTGAACTTGCAGCCGCTGGCCTAAGCTTTCCCCAGAGCGGGGATACAGAAAGCCCGCCCGGAGGAGGGACCCCATCAAATTACTACTTTGATGGGAACCCGATCCGGGCGGGCTTTTCAGTGCCCATCACTCATTGCATCGGGATCGGCCGGCCCATTACCATCACATAGGCGACCCGAGTGACTGCGGCCGGATCCGTCAGCGGATCACCATCGACCGCAATGAGATCGGCGGATTTGCCTGGATCGAGCGTACCCGTTTCATTTTCCAGGCCCATCAGTCCGGGCCCACCCTTGGTCGCCGCGATCAGCGCGTCTTGCGGGGACATGCCTCCCTTGCTGACCATCAGGCCGACCTCCTGCGCCGCTTCCTTATGCGGCGCGACCGCACTGTCGGTACCAAGCGCGATCTTGACGCCAGTGCGATAGGCGAGGTTCAGGCCCTTCCCCCAGGTGACGATCGCGAGCCGCGCCTTGGCCTCCGATTCCGGGCTTAGCTTGCCCGTGCCGAGCAGTCGGTTGACGCCGCTGAACGCCAGTAACGTGGCGGAATAATAGGTGCCGTGCGCCTTCATCGCCTTGGCGCCCGCTTCGCTGAGGAAGGTGCCATGTTCTATCGAATCAACTCCGGCGTTGACCGCCGCTTCGATCCCGCGCTCGCCGTGGGCATGCGCTGCCGCCTTCAGATGCATGGCATGCGCCATGTCGATAATCGCCTTCATCTCTTCGTTGGTGAAATGCTGTTCAAGTCCCAATGCGCCGGAATCGAGGACCCCGCCGGTGGAGTGGAGCTTGATGACGTCGACCCCTTGCGCGGCGAGCTTGCGCACCGCCTCGCCGCATTGCTGGACGCCGGTGCAAACCGCCGGGCTCAGATGCGCTTCGTCAAATGCGGCGGCAATTTCCGGGGCCATGCCGGCCGCAGCGTCGCCATGGCCGCCGATGATCGACAGCGCATTGCCGGAAACCTTGATCCGCGGTCCGGCGAACCTGCCTTCGTTGACGGCATTGCGGACCGCAATGACCGCCGAAGTGTCGCCGCCAAGGTCGCGGACCGTGGTGAATCCGGCGCGCGCCATTTCGAGCGCGTGGGTTAGGCCGACCGTTGCCGCATAGGGGTTCGAATATTTTTGGGTGAAGCCAAGATACCAGGGCTCTCCGCTGTTGCTCGTCAGATGGACATGAACGTCAGTCATTCCGGGCATCACCGTCTTCGATCGCATGTCGATGACGGTGGCGCCGGCGGGTGCCGTGGCGCCGTCTTCTATCCGGGAAATCCTGCCATTTTCGACGATCACCGTCGAAGGGCCCCTCGCCGGCTGCGATGCATCGACAATCAGGCGCCCGGCCTGGATGGCATAGGTCTCGGCATTGGCCGAGGTGCTCGCCAGCAAGGCGGCGACCAACAGTGCGGCACGATACATGTATTTTCCCTCCCCGGAGCTGTAGCCGCAACCTAACCGGCCCCAGTCATGTGGCAAGCGCCATCAGCGCGGCGATCCGGTCGGCCTCATGCGCCGGCTTGTCGGTGCGAATGCGACTGATCCGGGGAAAGCGCATGGCCAGGCCCGATTTGTGCCGCGTCGAGCGGTGGATGGAATCGAAGGCAACTTCCAGGACCAGGCTCTTGTCGACCTCGCGGACCGGTCCGAATCGATTGACGGTGTGGTTGCGGACGAACCGGTCGAGCCATTTCAGCTCCTCGTCGGTGAACCCGAAATAGGCCTTGCCGACCGGCAGCAGCTCCGCCCCATGGCCTGGATCGCCGGTCCAGCAGCCGAACGTGTAATCGCTGTAGTAGCTGGAGCGTTTGCCCGATCCGCGCTGGGCATACATCAGCACGCAGTCGGCGGTCAGCGGATCGCGTTTCCACTTGTACCACAGGCCCGCCTTGCGGCCGGCGACATAGGGGGAATCGCGGCGCTTCAGCATCAGGCCCTCGACGCCGTCGTCGCGGACGCCGAGCCGCATCTCCGCCAGCGCTTGGAAACTGTCGGCCTCAATCAGTTGCGACAGATCGAACCGGTCGGGATCGAGCCGATCGACGACGGCTTCCAGCCGCGCCCGCCGGTCAATCCAGGCAAGCGATCGCAAATCTTCTTCGCCATCGAACAGGAAATCGTAGAGCCGGACGAACGCCGGATATTGCCCTTGCATCTTGGCACTGACGTTCTTGCGGCCCAGCCGCTGCTGAAGCGCATTGAAACTCGCCGCGCCGCCGCCCTGCACGTCGCCCCGGACCAGCAGCTCGCCGTCAAGGACCGCCGGAAAAGCGAAGGCAGAAGCGACATCGGGAAAGCTTGGGGAAATATCGTCTCCGGCGCGGCTGTAGAGCCGGGTCTGGCCGCCGGCATGAACCAGCTGGATTCGGATCCCGTCCCATTTCCATTCGGCGGCATAATCGTCGAGGGATAGGCGCGTGTCGTCGAGCGGATGGGCAAGCATGAACGGTCTGAACACGGGCACGTCCAAGGCGGTCGGCTGCGGCGCCCTGCCTTCGCCCCAGTCAAACAGCTCGCGATACGGCGGCTTGAGGCCGTGCCAAACCTCTTCGACCTGCTCGACCTCAAGGCCGAATGCATCGGCCAGCGCCTGCTTGGCGAGGCGAGCGGAAATGCCGACGCGCAGTGCGCCTGTTGCCAGCTTCAGTAGTGCGAAGCGGCCCGACACATCGAGACGGTCGAGCATCTGCGCCAGCATGGCGGGCGCATCGGCCTTGCTCGCGAGCCTTAGCCGATCGACGGCGTCGGATATCCTAATGCTTCCGTCGTCGAGCGCGCAGGTCTCGCCTTCCGGCGAAGGCCACAGCAGCGAGACGGTCTCGGCCATGTCGCCGACATAGTCTCGGCTCATCGACAGCAGCACCGGATCGATCCGATCTTCGGCCAATTGCCGGACCTGCGCCGGCTTCACCGCGGGAATATCCAATGTGCCGGTCAGCGCGGCCAGCGCAACGCCGCGATCGGGGTCTGGCGCCTGCTTGAGATAATCGCCGATCAGCTTGAGCTTGGAATTGCGCGACCTTGTGTAGACCAGGTCATCCAGCAGTTGGGAAAAGGCGCGCATCGCGCCGTAGAATGCGCGAAATGGTTAGTGGATGCGAATGGCAAGTGCGGCGAGGATCGATTCGCGGTCCTGAATGCCGCCGTCACTGACCAGGGCCTCGCCCATATGCTCAAGGCACGCGCGGGTCGCGGCAATATGGCCGGGCAGCAATGCGTGATGAGCGCCATAGTCGGCCAGGCCTTCCAGCGCCGCCATCCCGTGCTCGGCCGCGAGGCTCCGGATAGCTTCCATCTTGTCGTAAATATCGATCGGCTTGAGGCGGGCGACGCGGTCTTCTATCTCGGCGATGCGCTCGCCGAGCCGAAGGCGGACAATATTGAGCGAATCGCCAATGTTCTTTGGGCCGGCCATCACTGAATCCCCGTTCACTGGCCAAGGCTGGCCGAAAATGGTTAACGAGGGGTCAAAGCGGCGAAACTGGCGTTTGGCTTGACAGAATCGCCCTCGCCCGTCATGGAGCCGCGGTTCGGGCGGTGCCTCACGGCCCGCCTTCATTTTTTCTAGCGCTACAGGATTTTCGCGATGGCCAAGCCGGCAACCGTCAAGATCAAGCTGGTCAGCTCTGCTGACACCGGCTTTTTCTATGTGACCAAGAAGAACCCGCGCAACCAGACCGAGAAGATGTCGTTCCGCAAGTACGACCCGGTCGCGCGCAAGCATGTCGAGTTCAAGGAAGCCAAGATCAAGTGACTCTTTAGAGTCATCCCGGACTTGATCCGGGATCCTGGCATCATTGCGGGGCTGTCCGGAAACGGGCGGCCCCGATGCTTTTTGAATTAGGCGCCGATGCGCAGCGTCTCGATCCATGGTCCCGGCAGTTCGCCAAGGATCGTCTCGCCCTCGACCTCGACCCAGGCATGGAGAGGGTCGGACGATTGCCTGAGCTGGTCTGGGCGAACCGCGATCACTACGGTGTTAGGCATGCCCTTGCCGCGCAACGTCCAGCTGAGCGCCATCGCCCGAGGCAGGCACTTGGTCCCGAAGGGCAGCCGCTTGGCCGCCCATTCGACGTCCGCGGCGAGTTTCCTGGCTCTTGCCGGGGCGGCTTTGATGTCAGAGTTGGCGTAGCCCAACCGGTCGCGCCAGAGCTCGAATGGCACGAAGCGGACCAACAGCTTCGCCCAGCATAGGCGCGACATCGCCGCTCCGGTGCGAAGCTTCGGTTGCCAGAAGGATCGTTGACCGGCCCGATTGGTCATCTGCTGACGAGATGTCGGCCGGCGCCGGTTGCGTCAATCGGTGATGCAAGGATGTCGCCGCTACGGGCGCTCGACGATCGCCGGTCCGCCGGACTGGCTTCATCCTCATTCTCGCCGATCCCCAGGATCGACTGCGCTGCGAGAATGGAGCGGGCGAAGGGATTCGAACCCTCGACCCCAACCTTGGCAAGTTGGTGCTCACTCGCATCCGGTTGTTTCCTGGAATGTCCGCTCGTTTCAGAATATCCCTGTTTTGTAAGGTTAACTGGCCACAAATTCTGGCTTGTCGTGCCTGACGTTGCGTTGAAGTTCCGATTATGTGATTGCTGAGAGCTTGCTAGAAGGCGGCTTGAGCGTGGCGACAGGTATCATCAACAAACGACTTGTGGACACCGCAACGCCCTCTTCACGCGATACATTCATCTGGGATCAGGGCCTCAAGGGCTTTGGCCTAAAGATTACGCCCGCCGGCGTGAAGACCTACATCCTCCAATATCGTCTTGGGGGCAGAGGTTCGCCGACGCGGCGGCATACAATTGGCAAACACGGAAGCCCTTGGACGTCCGCCCAGGCCAGGGATGAGGCACGACGGATCCTGCTTGAGATCCAGAATGGATTGGACCCTCGGGCAACCGCGCAGGCCGATTGCGCGCCACTTCGCGAATATGCTGACAAGTTCGTGCAGCTGTATCTGAAGGAGCATTGGCGCGGGTCCTGGAAAGAAGCTGAACGCAACCTGCGACTTCATGTCGTGCCTCGGATTGGCAAGCTCGACATCCGGACGATCGATCGGCGACATCTAGTGCCCATTTTCGATGCGATCAGCTCGAAGCCTGGACTCTCCAAATCCGTTCACACCGTGCTCAACAGGCTATTCAGGTGGGCCGTAAGCCGCGGCGACCTAAGCAGCTCGCCGATGGTGGCAATGCTTCCCCCCCGAGGCTCGCAAGCTCGTGACCGGGTGTTGTCTGACTTGGAGCTTGGTGCGATTTGGAGGGCAGCTGGAGAGCTCGGCTATCCGTTCGGCCCGATGATCCGGCTGATGATCGCTACAGGGCAACGGCGCCAGGAAGTATCGGCGCTCAATTGGTCTGAAATCGATTTGCAGGGCAAGCTTTGGACGCTGCCTTCGCAACGGTCCAAGAACGGGAAGTCGCATCTTGTTCCGCTCAACACATTGGCTCTGCGCGAACTTGAGTCGCTTTGTCCAAGGACCGAGGGGTTGGTGTTCACCACCACCGGCAAAACGCCCGTATCAGGATTTTCGAGGGCGAAGGAGCGCATCGCGAAAAGGACGGGGCAGATCCTCGAAACAATGGAGCCCGGACGCGCGCGCGTCTATCCACCGTGGCGCCTGCATGATCTTCGGAGAACTCTCGCGACTGGCTTGCAGCGGCTTGGCGTTCGACTTGAGGTGACCGAGTCGGTGCTGAACCACATCTCGGGCTCACGAGCGGGGATCGTGGGTGTGTACCAGCGGCACGATTGGGCGGAGGAAAAGACCGAAGCTCTCGATCGGTGGAACGCGCATCTCGAGGCAGTGGTGAAGGCGCACTTCACCTAGGGGCACCGGGGGAAACGCTGAGAATCGCCAGCTCTTATGGTGCATTGGTCACTCGGACCAGACCGCGCATCCTAGGCAAGTCCTGACAAGATCGGGGCCAATGCAGGAGCACGGTTCATGGCACATAGTTTCGTCGAAAAGGAATTTCTTACGGTTGGTGAGCTCGCACAGTTCACCGGAATCAGCATCAGCACCTGGAACAAGCGGAGAGTGACCGGGCGCACGCCGCCGTTCACCAAAATCGGTCGCACGGTCCGCTATCGCAAGTCCGACGTTGAAGTGTGGCTTTCGTCGCGTTCGGTTTCGAGCACGAGCGTGACGACGCTGGACGCTTAGTCCGATGCTTGATCCGAGCATTTCGTGCGACCCGGAGCCCGCTGGCATCGTCGAGACGAGGGGATTGGCAGTCCACAGCGAATTGCCGCTCCCGATGCTACGCTCGGTCGATTATTCAACCGGGTCCGCGCATTCGCCGCCGTCCTGGCTGGTAAAGTACGTCCTGCCCGCGCGCGGGCTAGGCATGCTCTATGGCGAAAGCAGCGCCGGCAAGACGTTCCTGGCGATCCATACATCGCTTTGCGTTGCTTGGGGCGTGCCGTTCTTCGGCCGGAAGACCAAGCGAGGTGGTGTCCTGTATATCGCGGCGGAGGGCGGCTCGAGTGTGCTCCCGCGTATCGAGTCAGCGGAAAAGGCACTCGGGATTGCGGCGGACAATCTGACAGGCCCATGCGACCCGTCGATCTGCCGGGCACCCATCCGTATCGTGACGGAAGCGCCCAATCTCTCGCGCGACGGCGATCCAATGCGACTGATCCAAACTATCCGAAAAGCCGCCGCCGATTTCGAACGCCAAGGCTCCCGTCTGGCCCTTGTCGTTGTTGACACCTGGCATGCCGCGTTGGGCGGTGCCGACGAAAATTCCGCCGCTGACGCGGGTCATGCGCTCAAGCCACTCAAAGACGCGGTCGAGGAATTCAGACTATGCACGCTGATCCTTCACCACCCTGGCAAAGGCGCCGAACGGGGCGCCCGAGGCTCTAGCTCGCTGTTGGCGGCCGTCGACACCTCGATCGAACTTCACGTGCCAGGTTGCGTCGGCCAGGGCGCGAAGACGGCAGATATGACGCGGCGCGCGACCGTCATAAAGCAGCGTGATGGATCGGTCGGCGACGCGCTCCATTATCGCCTTCGAATCGTGACGATTGGAAACGACGAAGACGGCGACCCTTGGACGACATGCACTGTGCAATGGTGCGAGCCGCCAGAAGACAGCACCGAAGGCCTGCGCGACAATGATCGCATGCTGCTCGAGGCAGTGAGCGCGTCCTTGGCGGATGCGTGTGGCGAGCGCGCGAAGTTGGGTACAGTCCGTCTTCGGTTCTTCAACTCGCTTGGAGCGGGTAGGACCGACGACGCCCAGCGCCAAGCTTGGAGCCGGGCATTGAAAGCCGCACGAAAAGCCGGCCGGGTCGCCATCGGCAACGATGACGAAATCTGGATTCCTTCCCCGATAGAACAGGCGTGACATGTGACACCCCTATGGGGTGTGTCACGTTGTCACGCTTTCCCATTCGGCGTGAACTGCGTGACTGGCGCATTATCGTCCGCCTGAAAATTGCCGTCTCAGGATTACGAATGGAGGTGGCAGCGGCCGCTGCGATGTAAACGTGCAAATTCGTCTGGGTCAGAATCATTCGCCAGGGCATTGCGACATCTGCGACCAGTGCGCGTGATCCCGTCACAACGAGGCATCTGATCGAACGCATAGTAGGCTTCTAGATCAGCCACTGTGACGCCGAAAACTTTGGCCAGCCAGGCGGTATGGTTATCCAGGAATAGGGGCAAATCTACAGGTTCAACCCGAACAGTGCCCGCGCCTCCAGTCCGAGGGACCCGGGCATAGATCGATCCGCCCCGGGCTTCTATCGCCCGCGCTAACGCGATTTTGTCGCCATCGAGCATTTCTTGCCCCACCTCATCCAGCTGCCAAATCCAAGCATCATGCCACGAAGGGTCAGACGCCAGAGCCTTTTCGCCCAATGGGCGCATAGCTGAACTACTTGAGGCTGAACCCAGCCTTGGTTGGCCAAAGGAGCTAAAGCTAAGTTCCGCTGATTTGGTCGGACCTCGAAACCCGCCTCCTGGGCTAGCCAGCCGCAACCGATGGAAACAGTTGAAAACGCCAGCCGTGCAATCACGGCGATCGTTCAAACCTAAAAATCAAGCAGAGGGGCAGCTGTGAGTGATCGGCCCCACCTCCCTGATTTAACCCCCTTTCGGGGAGCTTTATGCGAATGGCGTCGTCAAGCCGGTTTAGCGACCGCTGGCGAGGTCTTTGGTGGTCGCTTCCAAGGTACCAAGACGGAGGTGAAAGGGGGGGGTTAGAAACGTACCCCTCAGCTGTCTTGAGGGGACCGCCCGCAAATTTTCCGCCGAAAGTGCCGCCGGCAATATTGCGCCAAGCGTCTGGCTTGCTGCTATGTTTACTGTGTCTCTAGTCGCTGCAGATTTACCAAGTTGTTTCGATCGGAGAACCTCTGGAGCCGAGTGGCATTTGTCGACCCCGGCCTCCAAATGGGTCCTAGGAGTTACCACACAAAATCATCAGAGTACGCGCACTGGAAATGGGCTCCGAGGCCTGTCAGACGCTCGCATGTTCCAGTGGATTTGGGCCTGTAGGGGCGGAGCCGGAGAGCAAGCGAGCTGATGATCGCGTTTGCCCTTGGGTGGAAAGGCAGGCCTGTCGTTCGAGCATTGACCCCTTCGGGCTTTTACGCGTTTGTGGGTCGCTGATATGCCTTCAGACATGAATAACAAAGAGACCACATCTGCCCTCTTCACGGCGTTGGTCGGCTTGGGCAGCTCCGCTGCGCTCGCTGCGCTGGCGCTTGGCTCAGAGCACCCATATCGGGCAGCACTGCTCATTCTCGGCAGCGCTTTTTGCCTTGCCGGACTGATCGGGCTGGTGCTGCCTCTTTTCCTTTCCTCAAAGGCGGTGACCGCGCACGTCCCGGATGCGGCTTCGCCGACGCCCCCCGCGCCTCTGGCGCCAACCCACCTGCGTCTTTCAGACTTCGCCTTGGCGTCCCTTGGGAAGGACGTGTCATTGCCGGACAGAATAACTCCAGCCTTCTTGTTCGCTCAGTGCACCGGCAAGACCGATATTCAATGTGAGGGCGCAGTCGCCGTTTACGTGGGCAAGCGGCTAAGGGTCAGCGGCCCCATTCTCGCCGCGTCAAGGGTGGGCGCGAGCACCACAGTAACGATTCATCCGGTTCTCGGTGTCGACGGTCGACAGGACATCTACATGGTATTCGAACAAGACCACGAGGAAATCAGCGTCATGCAGGTTGGTGACGTGCTGACGGCTACCGGTCGGATTACCCAGCTCAATTCATCGGGCATGAAGCTGGCCGACTGCCGACTTGTCTCTTAGGCTATCCGGTAACTTTCGGTGTGACCGGTTTGGGTCGAATGCGGACATTCGCGAAAAGCGAAGGTGAACGCCGGACAATAGGCATACTTGTGGACTAGCTGCACCGCTGATTACAAAGCGGTATGAGCTACGCCAGCGTTATCGCAGACCTAAAGGCACTCAACAGAATTGAGATTCTCGGCGTCGATGCGGCGGCGCACGTCGATCACATGGATGCCGAGTCTGACCGCTCGACATTAATCCTCATGGCGGCCTCTACAGAGGGACTCCTAGTCGGTCGCCTGAAGGAAATGATGCCCGGTATCAACGCTGAAGAGCGGAACCGCATTTTCGGCTTCGAAGGCCCATGCGGCAGCTTCTCCAACCGCATTCGCATTGCGCAGGCCTTGGGGATCGTTGACCGGTCCACGAAAAAGAAATTGGAGGTCATAAAAGAGATGCGAAACGCTGCCGCGCATAGCTTCGCGCAGCTCACATTTTCGACCGCAGAAATAGTCGAAGGAGTCGCCTACCTTTTCCCCCAACAGTACCGCGAGGCATCGCTAGCTTGGCCCAACGAGATTCGAAAGGCAGCCTTCATGGGAGCCGCAAGTCGGGTCGGGCAGCAGATCGCTAACGTCGAAGCCGATTGGGAACAACTTTACAAACTTCTGAATCTTCCGCCGCATTAGCAGACGCACGGCTAATGTCAGTTTTTGGATAGAAAGTGGACATGAGCCGAATTTGATCTTGCACCCGAGTGCCTAATTGACCATCTTCCTAGGCATTGTGCAGCCGAAAGCGTGCGGGGACCACCAGGGTGGCTGCTTAAAAACCCCGAAGTGTCCCTAGACCGCTGGTCTCATGCGCGGCGTTCGGCTCATCAAGAGACCCGCGCACGATAACGAGGAGGAGCTAAATGCAGCTCACCTTCGCCATCGAGACTAGCCGGCCATGCGGGGCATCCTTCCGCTTGGCCTTGGGAATTTTTATTCCCTTGGGCCTAGTGGGTGTGGTTCTCAGCCTCTTAGGGCTGTCTTGATGGAAGGGGGCGCTCCGGAAACGGGGCGTCCCTTTCTTTTTATGGGCCTGTTTGAGTCCGCAATGGGTCGAAAGCGGTCATTAGCTACTCCAAACATTACGGGGTGAAAAATGTGACTACCCGTCTGCACTCAAGTTTATTGCGGAGACCGGTACGCGGACATGGTGGTCACCGGGGTCTCTGTACCAGTGCGGCAGGACGGACATTTCGAAACCAATTGGTGCCACAGAATCACTGAATGTCCCCGCTTGCAGTCCCCTTGCAAATTCCTCTGCTAGATCCGCCGGCACGTAAATGTTGAGGATCGCCCCGTCGCCAAGTGGCCTCAGGTAGACTTCGACCCCTTTGCCCATGCTCACCCCCTTTCGCCTTGCCTATTTGGCAATGCAACGAGCATACCGCCCACAATAGCTGCCTGCCATTGGAATTTGCCATAAAGGGAGCGCGTTGTGACCGTAATTCGGGACGTTAGAAACCTAATCTCGCGCTTGGCGCCGCAGGCAATCTGCGACGACTGCATAACCGAGAAACTCGGCCTGACTGTAAGACAGCACGCAAACCACAAGACCCGTGAACTTGCCAATTTCCCCGGCTTTGAGCGGCGAAAAGGCCGCTGTGATTCATGCACCAGTGAGAAACTTGTCATTCGAAAAAGAGACTGATCAGCCCCGCCTCAGTACCACTTCGAAATGACCGAGGTCGGCTGCGTCAAATTCGGTGATCTGCCAGTAGGTCCCGGCCCGGGCACCTTCTACAATCCAGGGCTGAGCTGATCCGTAGCCCTGCCCGGGAATCCCACTGACAATAACCACGTCGACCTTCCCGCCGAACTCCTGCTTCGCCCTTTCAAGATGCCGGATGCGCTTCTGGTTGCCCGGCTTCGATGCCCATTTCGCCGGCGGATCTGCATGGATGCGCGTATTCATCCACATCAAGCCGTTCCTCACGCCCATTTCCTTTGTCCAAAGTGAGATGCAGATGCCGTCTGGCTTCTCTGCACTCCAATCCTGGCGCGGAACTTCCAATTCGTACCCCAGCTCGTTGAATGCCTCCCCAAACTTCATGCACTTCCTCCACTTCCCCGGGCTTTGCACGAGCCTTGAGTTGCATCTTTCCAAAAGGCAGATCGGCTTTCCATTCCTAATCTCCGCTTCCCACCCATGCGGACGTTAGCCGCCGCTTGCAGAATATAGAGATGGATCATTCGGAAGAGCGGCGATGCTAACTGAGATTCTTCCGCGATTGAAACGGCTGCTCGGCTCATTTTGGCACCTTCGAAGATATAAAGTGCGCCTTCGCGTTCGCCTTGGGAAGTCGCCGACCAGTGATGACAAGTCGCTCACATTCCTATTCGCGGGCCGTCCCGCCACTATCAGCCCCCAAGATAAGGACCACGTACTCCGGGATACAAAGTGGCTCGTGTTCTCGGCAAAGGGTTTTAGATCCGAGAACGCTGCGTCCGTATACGGGAGCCGCTTGCGCGCACTCCTTGAAATAGCCGGCGTGTCTGTGCGTCTCGGCATAGACGTTGGCGACGACAAACCAACTGGATGGATGAATGAAAAGTGGGCCCGCACTGAGGGCTTCATCCAGCCCCATGAGCGATTGCTGCCAAACGTTCACGGATTGATGGTCATCGAGGACGATGCCTTTACGAAGTTCCCAATTATGGCTTTTCAAGGTGTCGTGACGGCGGACCCGAACGCGCTAATCCAGGCACTGATCGACCTTGATCGATCGCCAGTCTCGACCGTGGCGATGGCGCCCTCGGCGCTTCGTATCATGAACCTCGCCCTCGCGAGCCCGGAGCCACTCAGCCAAATTGTACTAGCCTTCTCTGCCATTGAGGAACTCGGTCAGAATGAGACTTCGACTCCAGCCCAGAGTGCGTTGCTGCACGAACTCGCTGTCGAAGTAGGAAAGGGTTTTGGTCATGTCACGATAACCGGCGCGGAGCGTCAAGAGGTAGCTGCATCCATTGGCCGTAGCTTGCACAAACTGGGGCTTCGGCAAGGCGTCGTGCGAGTTCTGCGTTCCTACGGCATGAACAGCGAGGTCAAGGAATGGGACCGGCTTTATGCACTTCTTAGTGGCCACTTTCACGGAACCGCACGGCTATCCGAGCAAGACGAAGCTCGGTTGGCGTTTGACAGTCAAACGATCTGCGGCCGCATAATCCTGACGATCGCGAAGAAGGAGGGCGTGTCATTGCCATCCATCACAGCAACGCATTTCGGCCCAGTCTAACGCGATCTAGACACGTTTGTGCTTCGTCGCATTGCTGACATGAGTTCCGTCGGGTTCGTCCGATTGGCAATTATCAGTGGCACAACGTACTGCTACCACTTTCAAATGCTGGATGACTCCGTATGTTAAATCCGGTTTACGGGGGGTAGCGTAATTTGTCCGATAATGATCTCGATCAGGCATTCGAGTCATTCCTCGAAGAGCTGCAGTTCGCCCAGCAAGCGGAGGGGGAGAGCCCCAAGGCAGCCTTCTTCCGCATGTACGCCGATCTTGCAGCAGAGAATGGCGATTCAATCGATCTTATCCACACGCCCGCAAAGAAGGAGGGTCAGGGCAGCTACAGGATCGATGGTTCGGCATTCGATGCCGAGCGCGGCGTCCTTTACTTGGCCGTTTGCGACTTCAGGGAAGGCAGCGCTCTCGAAACCCTCAATGCCTCGCACATCGAGACGCTGACGCAACGGGTTCGCAGGTTCGTCGAACTGGCGTTGGATGAAGCCTTTCTTGAACGGTTCAGCAAAAGTGATCCCGAGTTCGAGGCGGGCTATCCGCTAGCCTTCCAAGCAGCGGCGGTGCGCAGAATCCGGGTCATTCTCTTTTCCAACGCACGCCTTGCTACCCGGCGCCCTCCCGAACCTGCGCCGGAAATCGGCGGAAGGCCGGTTGTGTACAACTTTCTCGATTTTGCCCGCTACGCAGACATACTCCGGTCGCGAAGCAGCCCCGAGCCTATCGAGGTGGACCTCATTGCTCTAAATGGAACTCCTGTTCCGTGCCTCCCGGCTTTCAATGATGCTGACGACTATCAGTCGTACTTGGTGGCGCTGCCCGGAAAACTCCTCGCCGACATTTACGGCCTCTACGGAGCTCGGCTGCTCGAACAGAATGTCCGTACGTTCCTGCAGGCAAAGACCAAAGTAAACAAAGGCATCCTGGCTACGCTGAAGGAAACGCCGGAGATGTTCTTCGCTTACAACAATGGACTGACTGCCACAGCGTCCGGGGTTCGTACGGCATCCATGCCGGACGGGTCCATGGCCATCGCGGCAATCGACAACCTCCAGATTGTCAACGGCGGCCAGACGACCGCCTCGATACTCTATGCACGTGACCGGTCTGCTTCAGAGCTTGATCGCGTATATGTGCAAATGAAGCTTTCAGTCGTCAGGCCCGAGCTCGTCGAGGATATCGTCCCAAAGATTTCCCGGTTCGCGAACACGCAGAACAAGGTCAACGAAGCCGATTTCTTCGCGAGCCACAAATTCCACGTCACGATGCAACAGATTTCCAGGCGTCTTATGGCCCCGCCAAGACCCGGCATGACCGGTGGCTCGAAGTGGTTCTACGAACGCGCACGAGGACAGTACCGGGACGGAAAAGCCTACGGGACATTAAGGGAAAAGCAGCGCTTCGAAGCGGAATTCCCGCCTGCGCAGCTCATTGACAAGACGGATCTTGCCAAGTTCGAGACCACCTATGCATGCCTGCCGCACATAGTTTGCCTGGGGGGGCAGAAATGCTTCCTGCACTTTGCAGAAAAGATCGAAGCGGAGTGGCTGACATCCGAGCTTTCCTTCAACGACGACTGGTACCGGGCCGTTGCTGCGAAGGCGCTGCTGTTCCGCTGGACTGACCGGATGATCGGTCAATCCGACTGGTACCGCGAAGATCGAGGGTACAAATCCCAGACTGTGGCGTACACGCTCGCGAGGCTCGTCAGCCACGTGAAAAAGTCGGGCAAAGCCGGTCTCAATCTGCAGATCATCTGGAATTCGCAGGATATACCGGAAGAGATTTGCGAAGCCCTGCGCCAGCTCGCCCCGCAGATTTCGAGGGCGATCAAGGACACGCCTGAAACCGTTCGAAATGTCGGAGAGTATTGCAAGAAGCAGGCGTGTTGGAACGCGATCGAACGGATGAGCTTGGAAGTGCCGGAAATTCCCGAGGCGCTGATGCTCGATGTTGAGGAGGCACGCGTCTCTGCGAAGGAAGGACGGGCTGTCCGGCAAATCGACAAGGGCATCGAGCTGGAAGCAAAGGTCCTCGAACTGATTCCCCATGCCCAGGCGCTTCACACGCATGCGACGCGTCTGCAGCTACTGACGCCCCAATCGCGCACGGCGTTGTCCAAGCTGGCTGCCGGTCGATTCCCGCTTCCACATGGCGACCTGCGAGCCATCGGTGACCTGTTCGCTCGCATGTCCGCAGCGGGCTTCGATCCCTCTTCCCTTATTGCAAACCGAGAATCTGCGGACTCTCCAACCTCGAGCTCCATCCGGCTTTCGTCCTCGGCGGTTAGGACCGTGAGGATCTGATGGCGAAATTGCCCAAGTTGTGCGGCGCTAGGCGCGAAGCATGACCGTCGAGGCAGAGTCGGTGCCAGCCGAATGGCAGCGGCATGGTGCTCGTCTGGACATCATTGTTGATGGCGATCCGCAGCAAGCCTCGAGTGAAGAAATATATGCCCTGGTATTCGATAGCTCGGACGCGATCAGGGGCAGAAAGATTTCCATCGCGACTCGGCCGGATGGACTCTCATTTTCGCGGTACCCCGCGGCGCTCGCGGTAGCAGTCGTATCGGCAGAGTCCGGCATGGGGGGTCTCGCCTGCGCCGTACGCGCGGAAGCCGGCGGCGTGGCCGTCGATATTTCACTCGAGGATTCGGCACCTGACCACTGCATTATCGGTGACCGTTGGTTTCCGCTGGCCACGGGTGCGCGTGAATCCGTTCGGATAACTTTGAAGTCGGCAGGCATACTCGAACCGGGGCCACTTTCCCTCAAGCAGTATCTCGAGCTTCGAAAGATCAGCGCAGTGCTTCCGGGCTTTTGCGACACTATCCCGCAAGGTGACATCAAGGCAGACTTCACGTCCGACCGCGAGCCTGCTGAACTCGTATCGTTCCGCGGTAATCTGTACCCCTATCAGCGGGACGGATGGCAATGGCTCACTTACATTTGGAGCGAGCGGCTGGGCGCAATTCTCGCTGACGAGATGGGACTCGGCAAAACTATCCAATTGATCGCGCTTCTGGCATCGCCCGAGCGTGACGAGGCAGCTCCATCACTGGTCGTAGGTCCTGCTACTCTGATGGAGAACTGGCGCCGCGAAATCGACAGGTTCGCGCCAGGTTTAAAGACAGTAATCCATCAGGGAGCGCGCCGGACGGGTGACTATCGCGCATTACTGCCATTCGATGTGGTCATCACGTCCTATGACACTGTCGTTCGTGACGGAAGCATGTTTCATATGGTCGACTGGCGCATCGTCATTCTGGATGAAGCACAGGCCATCAAGAATCCGGACACGGCTCGCGCCAAGGCGGTGAAGGAGCTCCGCAGGCGATGCGGCATTGCCGTAACCGGAACGCCGGTTGAAAATCGACTCAGTGACCTGTGGTCGCTTTGCGACTTCGCCCTGCCTGGGCTGCTCGGCGACCTTGAATCCTTCGAGCTGAACTTCCCTGACGATAGACTGGGGGCTGCGGCGCTCGAGCCGCTCACCTCGCCAATCATGCTCCGGCGGCGAGTGGCGGAGGTGGCCAAGGACCTACCCGACCGCATCGACATTCCGCAGGTTTTGCTTTTGTCGGACGACGAGGCGGCGGAGTACGAACGCGTCAGGCTTGAGACAATCGCAGAATATCCTCAAGCCGCGAGCCTCGTCGCGCTGACGCGATTGCGAATGTTCTGCGCACATCCTGGATTGCTCGACGATGTTCCGATCAGCGTTGCAGCAGGCCTGCAGTTTACCAAGCTCCAGCGGTTGTTCGAGATTGTGGATGAGGTCTTCAGTGCACGGGAAAAGATCCTCGTATTCACGTCCTACAACAGGATGGCGGACCTCATCGTCCGCGTGGTTCGGGAGCGCTATGGCAACTACGCCGCGGTCATCAACGGCGAAACGCCAATCGATCAGCGGCAGTCTGTAGTTGACCGATTCACTCAGGAGACCGGCGCAGCCCTGCTCGCCCTCAATCCGAAGGCAGCTGGAACGGGGCTCAACATAACCGCCGCGACGCACGTCGTTCATTACAATCTGGAATGGAATCCAGCAGTTGAAGACCAAGCGTCCGCGCGGGCTCACCGGCGCGGACAGGATCGGCCGGTCACGGTTCATCGTCTCTATTTTGCCGACAGTGTGGAGGAGACTGTCAACGACCGTCTCGATCGCAAGCGCGACCTTTCGGAGACTGCGGTCGTCGGTGTCGATGGCAAGGAGGAAACGATTGCCGACATTTCCAAGGCGCTGCAGATGAGCCCGGTCAGAAAGGTGGCGCTGTGATCAGCGCGATTTCGAAGGTCCTGAGTGCGAACGACACTGGCGAGACCGGGGCGCACCAAGCCGGCATACTCGTGCCGAAGGATCCGACGATCCTGAGCTTCTTTCCGACCCTCCCAACCGACGTCAAGAATCCGAGAATTCACCTGTATTTTCGCGATGACGAAGGCAGCCAGTGGGAGTTCGCCTTTATTTATTACAACAACCGGCAGTTCGGTGGCACGCGGAACGAATACCGGCTCACCCGAATGACACCGTTCATCAACAGCAACGGGCTGCATGAGGGTGACGAACTGATCCTCGAAAAGCACGATGGAGGAGTTCGGACCGTCCGGTTCAAGCGGCGCCATACTCCCGTGGTAACTGACGGCGTGCTCACACTCGGAACGGCTTGGAAGGTCGTCGGAATTGAAAAGTAGGAAGAATGCGTCATGACGATTGAAACGGTCGATACCCCTCCCGATCCCGAACGGATGATCGAGGGCCTCCGCGACACCGGCTACAAGTTCAACACTGCCATTGCCGACATCATCGACAACTCGATTGCCGCCCGTGCGACAGTCGTCGATCTCCAGATCCTCATGGATTTGCGGAACAACATCCGCATCTCGATCGCCGATAACGGCGAGGGAATGGATCGGGATGGCCTGATCAACGCCATGACATACGGTTCAAGGCGCCGGTCCGATCCTGCAAGCCTCGGTAAGTTCGGGCTGGGGCTGAAGACAGCATCGACAGCTTTCTCGAAGCGACTCTCGGTCATCTCCCGCGCAGGTGCGTCCGAGCCGTTGCTTGAGGCTACTTGGGACCTCAAGCATGTGGCGGACAAAGGTTGGGAGCTGCTTCTCAACGACGAGCCGGATGAGGAAGCAATCGACCACCTGAACACCGTCGCGCCGAAGTCGTCGGGAACGGTGGTTCTGTGGACTGACGTAGACCGCCTGATCAAGGACTATGTCACTCCGGGCGGGAATGCCGCGCAGAACGCCCTGAACCGTGCAATTGCTGGTTTGCGGAGCCATCTCAGCATGGTTTTCCAGAGATTCCTCGACCATTTGGACAGCCGCGCGCGCGATGTTGAAATCAGGGTCAACGGCGAGAAGATCCTTCCTTGGGATCCCTTCTGCACCGACGTCGCCGACAAGGTAGGCGACGACAAGGTCAAGGTCGCGATCGGTGATGCCAAGGAGGCCGAGTTCCAGTTGCGGGCCTACATCCTCCCCCGAAAGGAGGAATTCACTACCGACGCGGCCCTGAAGCAATCCCGCCTCGGCAACGACACGCAGGGAATCTACATCTACCGCGAAAACCGCCTGATCCAGGACGCGACGTGGCTCAGCATGTATTCGAAAGAGCCGCACGGCTCGCTGCTGCGGGTGGAGTTCTCATTCACCCACGAGCTCGATGAGGTTTTCGATATCGATTTCAAAAAGTCGCAGATCAGCCTCAACGAAGACCTATGGCTTCATATCAGGGACCGCTTCCTCACCGCTCCGCGCCGCGAGGCTAACAACCGCTATCGCCAGGGCAAGCGTAGCGAGGCCCGCAAGAAGGCTGCCGGCTACCACGACTCGTCAAATCGCAATATCGGCTCGAAGGAGGACGAAATCGGCGGCGCCAATGTAAACGTAGAAAATCCCAACACGGGCATGTCCCAGCTGACTAACCGCAACGGCACTTTCAGGATCAAGCTCAAAGTCGGGCACGCCCAGAAGCCGGGCGAGCTATTCGTCCAGCCGGTTGATCAGCTTGACGACAATGCGCTGTTCGAACCGACGATCATAGATGGGCACAAGGCGGTGCGGATCAACACGTCCCACCCATACTACCACAAGGTCTATGTCCCCAACCTGGCACAGGGGGTTACCATTCAAGGAATGGATTCGCTGTTGTGGGGACTTTGCATTGCCGAACTGAGCACCATCAGCGACAGTACGGCGCAGCATTTCGAAGAGATGCGTTTCGAAGTCTCGCGTATTCTTCGCAAGCTGGTCGAGGATCTGCCGGAACCGGACCTAGAGGATGTGGCAGCCTGATCACGAGCTGCTCGCGAGGCAGCTCACCGATCATTTCGGCATTGCCCTAGAAAGCCGGCCTCTCCCTGCTTCAGGGAGCTATCCATCTTTCGAACTGGTTCCGACCGACTGTGCTCCAAGCGACGCATTCCGGCTAGTCATTCGCATCAAATGGCGCAGCCTCGAAATGCAGTTCGAACCGGGGGCCTTTGCTGGGGAATTGGTCAGTCAGATGGGGACCGCGGGGCCAGAGCGCGTCGACCTGTTCCGGCATCTCGCCGAGAAATGTACCGCCCAACGGGCCAAGGTTTCGATGCAGGTTGACGGCAATTCCGTTGCGCCTGATGCCCCCGAGTCGTGGCCAGAGAATTGGCGACGGGTCGAGATCGGACTTTCCAAGTCGCCTGCCATGGTCAACACAGAAAGCTCCGAGGACAACAATGCGGAGCTGCAGCTGTGGACCCGCCGTTTCACCGGGCTGGTGTTTGCGCTGGTACCGGTCGAGGAAACATCTCAGAGCCTCATTGAGAACGCCGAGGGTCTACCCGAAGGGTCGGTCCTGCGCGTCGAGGTCAACCGTTACGAGCGAAGCCGGATCAACAGGGCGGCATGCATCGAGATTCACGGAGCCGTGTGCAAGGCTTGCGATTTCAGCTTCGCAGAAGCCTACGGGCCCGTCGGCGAGGGGTTTATCCATGTCCACCACGTCACGCCGGTCTCGATGCTTGGTCCGGATTACACGGTGAACCCATGCACGGACTTGGTTCCACTCTGCGCAAACTGCCACGCCATCGCGCACCGGAGAACGCCGCCATTCACTCTCGATGAAATCCGGGCATTGCGACAGGGCG
This sequence comes from Sphingomonas brevis, assembly GCF_023516505.1. Classification (NCBI taxonomy): domain Bacteria; kingdom Pseudomonadati; phylum Pseudomonadota; class Alphaproteobacteria; order Sphingomonadales; family Sphingomonadaceae; genus Sphingomonas; species Sphingomonas brevis. Next base: position 2,044,847 of record NZ_JAMGBB010000001.1, read on the forward strand.
GCTAGCCCCGCCCCGACGCCCTGTTGCCACTGATTTCTCCAGTCCACTCATCGCAGCGGAGCCAGCGGTCGAGGGCGGCCAGCAGAGCGGCATCCGCCAGTCTGGTCCGGCCCGTGAGAGCGCACTCCCATACCATTAGTTGCCGCCAGCCAAGTTGCTCGAGTTTGGCTCTGACGACGGTGTCGCGACGGCGGTTGGTTTCGAGCTTGCTTGCCCACTCTTCGGCGTTCGTCGCCGGCAGGCGAAACCGATGGCAGCCATGGCTGTGCCAAAAGCATCCGTGAACATGGATTACCGCCCGCCATCGCTTCAACACGAGATCGGGTTTGCCTGGAAGATCCGGACGATGGAGCCGGAATCGGAAACCTGCCCTATGAAGCAGTCGGCGTAGAATCATTTCCGGCTGCGTATTTTTTGCCCGGATGCCCGACATCATCAGGCTGCGCTTCTCGGCGGAGACTATGTCAGCCAATCTTGGCGCGAGTCCCTAGCCGTGCCCCGCCCCTAGCCGTGTCCCGCGCCAGCATTTTTGTGAGCGCAGGTTCCATGTACTTCGCAACCGCCTCAACCACCGGCACCACGACTGCGTTGCCGAACTGACGGTAGGCCTGCGTATCCGAGACCGGGATTTCCCACCTGCGATCGCCGCGGTCGAATCCCATCAGCCTGGCACATTCTGTGGGAGTGAGTCGGCGCGGCCGGGTGCCACGTTGCGCGACGAGGATCTCGGACCCATCCTTGTGATACCGAGCCGACAGGGTCCGGGCGATGTCATCCTTTCCAAAGAGACTGAAACCGAACCCGTTGCCGGCTGTCTCGTGCTTCCTGCGATAGTCCTGCAGATACTCCCAGAGCCTCGGCGTCAGCGTATATTTTGAATCAACCTCGTTGTGTGACTGCAGGACAGCGCCGAGCCTTGGCCATTCCAGTTCGGGGGGCAGCATCCTGTCAAAATCATCGAAGCTGAACCCGACGTCGTCGCGGAAACCCGCAATGAATATTCGCTCCCGCTTCTGCGGGACCCATGGAGCCGCGCTGATCACCCGAAAGCTGATCGCATAGCCAAGGTCCTCCTTGAGCGTTTTGCGAATAACCTCAAAGGTACGGCCCTTGTCATGACGTTTGAGGTGTTTGACGTTTTCGAGGAGGAATGCTGCCGGCCGGTGGTAGCGGAGGATGCGCTCAATCTCGAAGAAGAGGTTTCCCTGCTTGATGTCATCGAAGCCGTGCTTCCGGCCAAGCGAGTTTTTCTTGGACACCCCCGCCAGCGAAAAAGGCTGGCAAGGAAAGCCGGCAAGAAGAACATCATGTCCCGGGATCAGGGAAGGATCCGCACCGTAGGGAGCAATATCGCCGACCATCATGTGGTCATCACCATCCGGAAAGTTTCGCGAATAGGTTTTTTGCGACCATCGGTCCCATTCGCTGGTAAAAACGCATTTTCCTCCGATCGCCTCGAAGCCAAGCCGCAAGCCCCCGATACCCGCGAAAAGATCGATAAACCTGAAGTTCGCGCGCGGCTGGTGCCTCACGCGTCTGGACGCGAGGTCTTGGAGTCGTTCGGTTACCAGCTTTGGCACCGGTATGTCGCCCTTGATGAAACGCTTGATATGTCGTTGCGAGTAGCCGAGCTCGGCAGCGGCTTCCTTCAGGCTCAATCCGGATCTGCGAAGCTCCGCTTCAAACCCGCTGGTCATTCCATGCATGTTTTGTTTTATCCGGATTTTCTATCTGGGTCATTTATGGACACTCTGTCGATTTCATTCCCAGGACGCAACCTAAATTGAGATGGATCGAAGTCCAGGCAAAGGTGGGCGACGACGAGATTGCTATCGGTCAAATCCACCAGGATTTGGCGTGCTGCGAACGAAAATTTCAGCGAATGGCGGTGAAAGCGCTCTTAGCTCAGCTTCCCGGGCCGAGAAAGTAGCGATATCGGGGCTGTCGTTGAGTCCAGCGCGGTTTCGAGCGAAGCGTGATTGCTTGGCGATTGCTGAGGCTCGACCGCGTAGTTGATCTACATGGCCAAGTATTTGAAAACTATGGAGCGGGCGAAGGGATTCGAACCCTCGACCCCAACCTTGGCAAGGTTGTGCTCTACCCCTGAGCTACGCCCGCTCTGGCGCTAAGCCGGAGGGCCGGCACGCTTCATGCGTGCTGCTCAACGGCTAGGGTGGAGCGGGCGCCTAGCATTGCCTCTTGGGTCACGCAACCCCAAAGCCGCGCCTTGCCGCGCTCCTCACCGAAGCCCATATGCGAAGACCATCGACGAGGAGTATTCCGTGGCGACACTGGGCGTGACCGAGGACGAACGCACGGCGATCGAGCGCTTCCAGCGCCAGGTGATCGAACCGTCGATGTCGAGCCTGGTCATCCTCGACTTCTGGGCGGAGTGGTGCGGGCCCTGCAAGCAGCTCGGGCCGATCCTCGACAAGGTCGCGGCCGAATATGCGGACAAGGGCGTGATCCTGGCCAAGATCGACGTGGACCAGGACAAGCTGATTGCCGCCCAGTTTCGAGTACAGTCGATTCCGACGGTCTATGCCCTATTCCAGGGCCAGCCGGTCGCCGATCTCACTAACTATCGTTCGGAAGGCCAGCTCAGGAAGGTCCTCGACCAGCTGCTGGCCCAGCTGCCGGTAAAGGGCGAAGCCCAAAACCTAGCGGACCAAGTCGAGCCGTTGATTGCCATGGCCGAGGAGATATTGGCAGACGGCGACCCGTCCCGCGCGGAGAATGTTTTCAGCCAGATACGCGAGATGGACGCCGCAAACCCGGTCGTGCTTGGCGGCCTCGCGCGGGCGATGATCGCAGGCGGCAAAGCGGACGAGGCCCGGAGCCTGCTGGATTCGCTCGGCGATGAGCAAAGAAAGCATCCGGCGGTTTCGCGGGCTCTGGCCATGCTGGAAATTGCGGCGGCACCGGCGGCCGATGTGTCGGCCGAGGAGGCGCGACTCGCCGCCAACCCCGATGACCATGAGGCCCGCTTCGCCATTGCCCAGGCGCGAATGGCGGCCGGCGATCGCGATGCCGCCGCCAATGCATTGCTGGATCTGATCTCGCGCGACCGGGATTGGAACGACGGAGCGGCCCGGGCCCGATTGCTCCAGATATTGGAGGCGGCCGGCCTCGAGGATCCCTGGGCCCGGGTGCAACGTCGCCGGCTGTCGGCCCTGCTGTTCACATGATGGGCGCCAATCCAGCTCGGATCCCCCTGTTCCCGCTGGCCGGTGCGATCCTGCTTCCGAGGGCGCAGCTTCCCCTCCACATTTTCGAGCCACGCTATCGCGAGATGGTCCGCGATGCCTTGGCGGGTGCGGGGCGGATTGGCATGATCCAGCCGCGGAACGGCTCACTGGAGGGCGAGCTGATCGAGCCGGTCGAGCTGTTCCACACCGGCTGCCTGGGGGAAATCGTCGCCGCCGAGGAGCTGGATGATGGGCGATTCAACATTGTGCTGCATGGCTCAAGCCGCTTTCGCCTGATCGCCGAGCGGGACCTCGGTACCTCCTATCGCCAGGCCGATGTCGACCTCGCCGCATTCGACGATTCGGAGCCGCCGCCGCTCGGCCTTGCCCAGCGCGCCGAAGTCGAGCGAGAGGCGAGGCGGTTCGGCGACGCGCTCGGCCTGGCCGTCGATTGGAACGCGGTCGGCCAGCTCGACGATGAGATGCTGGTCAATGCGATTGCCCAGGTCGCGCCGTTCGACGTCGGCGCCAAACAGGCCCTTCTGGAAGAGCAGACGTTGGCCGGCCGAGCCGACCTGGTGGTGCAGTTGATGCAATTCCAGCGCCTCGCGCCGGGCGGCGCAGATGTCGGGCAGACGCTGCAGTAAGCCTCGGCATGGGCTTCCTAAATCTGCAGTCCCCGGAGCAGTAGCGGCAGGTCGCCGCTGGTGCCGCGCGCCTCGGCCATCAGCCGGTCCTTGACCGGCCCGATGCGGTTGATGAGGCCCATTCCAAATCGGCGAACCTTCGAGGCGGTCCTACCCGGAATGCCGTAGATCCGGGTCAGGCTGTCGGTTGCCAGGCTGACCATGAATGTGTCGAGCCCGCGCCAGCGTTGGTAGCGTGTCATCAGCTGCTCGTCGCCGAGATCGAGTCCCAGCCGCGCGCCCTCCACCAGAACCTGAGCCAGAGCTGCCGCGTCACGATAGCCGAGGTTCACGCCCTGACCGGCGATGGGATGGATGCCGTGCGCCGCATCGCCGACCAGCGCCAGCCGGTGGTCGGTAATCCGCGCGGCATGGTGGAAGCCGAGCGGGTAGGTCGAGCGCGGTGCGAGCACGCTGACCTTGCCGAGGAAGCCACCCATCGCCGCTTCGGCTTCGGCCGCGAAATCGCCCTCGCTCAATGACAGAAAGCCCGCTGCGTCCTCGGCCTTGACCGACCAGACGATTGCCGAACGGTGGCCGGCCTCATCGTCGGTCATCGGCAGTAGAGCGAACGGGCCGGAGGGGTAGAAAATCTCGTAGGCGACATTGTCGTGAGAGTGTTCGTGGCGGAGCGTCGAGACGATTGCGCTATGATCATATTTCCAGCGCGCGATGCGAATACCGGCCGCCTCGCGCATCGGCGAATTGCGCCCCTCTGCCGCAACCAGCAAGGGAGCGCCGACCATCCGGCCATCCTCCAGCCGGACGGTGACGCCATGATCGCCGCGCTCGACATGAGCCGCCTTGGCCTTCCACATCAGCCAGATATTCTTGCCCGATCTCGCCCGTTCCAGCAGCGCGGTCCGCAAATGGCGGTTCTCGTTCATCCAACCCAGCGGTTCGTCATCGTCGCCGGGATCGAACGCCAGCCCCCCGGGCTCGAGCCCGTCAGCCACTTCGATCCGCCGGATCGGGCAGCCGGCGACCGGGAAGTGATCGCTGATGCCGATCGTGTCGAACATCCGTTTCGACGAGGAGCTTAGTGCGCTGGTCCGGCCGTCGAACGCGACCGTCTTGCGCGCGTCAGGATCGGCGGGATCGACGACGATCGAGCTTAGTCCGCTGGAGTCCAGCGCTGCTGCCAGCGCCAGCCCAACGAGCCCACCGCCCAAGATGATCACATCCGCCCGGTCCATCGGCCCTCACTAGTCATCGCAACTCGGTGAGGGAAGCCTTGCCCCGGAGTCCGGCGACAGGCACAATGGACGGCGACTGAAAAGCCGGGGGAAAGTGACGTCATGGCGACGGCCGCGCAGCGAGCGCAGAAAAAGGATTTGGGTCCGCACTGGCGCGATACGCTGGCGGCCTCGATCCGTGGCTTCGTTCGCAAGACGGTCGGCGTGGCGTTGATCGGACTGTCAGTCGCGCTTGGCATCGCCATTGTCACTCATTCCAGCACCGATCCCAGCCTGACTACCGCCGCCGGCGGCCCCCCGGTCAATTGGCTGGGTTCGTTCGGCGCCTATGCCAGCGACGCGCTGCTGTTCCTATTCGGACCTGCCGCTGGCCTGTTCCTGCCGCTGGTTGCCCTGATCGGCCTCAGGATGGTGCGTGGAGTTGATACCGGACCGATGCGCAGGGCGTTGCTGGTCGCTGCACTCGGTGTTGCCTTGATCGGGATCGCGCTGGGCCTTTATGCTGGCTCTGCCGTGTCGGGCTTGCCGGCCGGCTATGGCGGCGCACTTGGCCTGGCCGGCGCCTATGGCGTCGATTCAGCCGTGCGACTTGTCGGCAACCCGGAGGTCGAAGGGCCGGTTCGACTGGCACTGATGGCGATCCTCGCGCTGGGCGGCTTTGCGATTGGCTGGCTCGCGCTCGGCATCCGTCCGGAAGAAAGGCAATGGGCGGCTGACCGATTCCGCCGCGACACCAGCATTGCTCCAAAGCCTCGCCGCAGCCGTGAAATCGCCGTTGACGATGAAGAGCGGGCCGCCTCTCCGCCGCGTTCCCGCCCAGCGGTTGCGGTGTCGGAGCCGGCGCGGGGCATTGCCCCGGCCGCGAAACCCAATCCGAAAAAGGGCAAGGGCGTGCTTCCCGGCCAGGCCAGCCTGGCGCTGGGAGATAATTACCAGCTGCCGGCACTCGACCTGCTGGCACCCCCGCCGGACAAGCCCAAGGGCAACATCGATCGGGCCGGACTCGAGCGAAACGCCCGCCTGCTCGAAAGCGTGCTTGAGGATTTCCATGTGCGCGGCGACATTGTCGAAGTCCGCCCTGGACCGGTCGTCACCATGTACGAGCTGGAACCGGCCAGCGGAATCAAGGCCAGCCGGGTGATCCAGCTGGCCGACGATATCGCCCGCAACATGTCGGCGCTGTCGGCCCGTGTCGCGACCATTCCGGGCCGCAGCGTGATCGGCATCGAGCTGCCCAATGCCAAGCGCGAAACCGTATCGCTGAGCGAGCTCATCGGCAGCCAGGCATTCGAAGACCAGAACATGTCCCTGCCACTGATCCTGGGCAAGAATATCTCGGGTGACCCGGTGATTGCCGACATCGCGCCAATGCCTCACCTGCTTGTCGCCGGCACCACCGGATCGGGCAAGTCGGTCGGCCTCAACTGCATGATCCTGTCGTTGCTCTACCGGATGAGCCCGGACGAGTGCCGGATGATCATGATCGACCCCAAGATGCTTGAGCTCAGCATCTACGACGACATTCCCCATCTGCTGGCACCGGTCGTGACGGAGCCCGGCAAGGCGATCCGCGCGCTCAAATGGACCGTCGAGCAGATGGAGGAGCGCTACCGGATGATGGCCAGCCTCGGCGTCCGCCAGCTGGCCAGCTTCAACGCCAAGATCCGCGACGCCAAGGCCAAGGGTTCCAAGCTCGGGCGGCGGGTGCAGACCGGGTACGACGCCGACACCGGCCAGCCGCTCTATGAGACGGAAGAGCTGGAGTATGAGGCGCTTCCTCAAATCGTTGTCGTGGTCGACGAGCTTGCCGATTTGATGATGACCGCCGGCAAGGAGGTAGAGTTCCTGATCCAGCGGCTGGCGCAAAAGGCCCGCGCCGCCGGCATCCACCTGATCATGGCGACGCAGCGGCCGTCGGTTGACGTCATTACCGGCGTCATCAAGGCCAATCTGCCCACCCGCATCAGCTTCCAGGTCACCAGCAAGATCGACAGCCGCACCATCCTTGGCGAGCAGGGCGCCGAGCAGCTGCTTGGCAAGGGCGACATGCTCTACATGCCCGGCGGGAAGCAGATCATTCGCGTCCACGGCCCATTCGTCAGCGACGAGGAAGTGCGCGCGGTGGCCGATCATTGGCGCAAGCAAGCGGTGCCCGACTATATTCTGGCGGTCACCGAAGAGCCTGAAGACGGCGGCTATCTGTTCGACGGCCAGCCAGTCGGCGACGACGATCCCGAGACCCAGCTGTATCGCAAGGCGATCCAGATCGTCGCCGAGAGCCAAAAGGCCTCCACCAGCTACCTGCAGCGCCAGCTGAGGGTCGGCTATAACAGCGCCGCCCGGTTGATCGAGCGGATGGAGAAGGATGGGCTGGTCGGACAGCCGGATCACGTTGGTCGCCGCGAGGTGTTGATCGACACCGACGGGCACCCGATTTGAACCTTAACGCGGGGGAACTGGCAGGTTCACAGCGCATTCAATCCGGGAACGCCATAACGCTGGCCAAATTTTCGGGAGTTTTTTGATGAATTTGATGAGCAATGCCGCGCGGGCCCTGATCCCGGTGGCAATTGTCGCGACACTGTCCGCGGCCGCGCCCGCCGCAACGACCGGCGACCTTCGGGCCGTCGAGACGAGCCTGGGCGCGACCCGGTCGATGACCGCCGACTTCCTTCAGACCGATGGCAAGGGCCGCCAGATCGCCGGCACGCTGAGCCTCAAGCGGCCGGGCAAGATCCGCTTTGCCTATGGCGGAGGGGTCAACGCCCTGCTCGTCGCCGACGGGACGACCCTCCACTATCTCGACTATGACGTCGCCCAGCACAGCAAATGGGCGATCGGCAAATCGCCGCTGGCGGTTCTGCTGGCGCCCAATCCGGATCTCGAGCGGATCGCGAGGCTGGTGCCGAGCAACAATAGCCAGGTCGTGGTGGTGCGGGCTCGCGACACGCGTCGTCCGGAATTTGGCACGCTGGTGCTGGCGTTCATTCGCAGCTCGGCCGCGCCCGGCGGACTGCGCCTTGAAGGCTGGACGGCAATCGACGCCCAGAACAAGAAGACCACCGTCAGATTGACTAACCAGCGCTACAATGTCGCGGTGCCGGACAGCGCCTTCGGCTTTACCGAGCCGAAGCGCAAAAAAGCGTAGCAATCGAAAACGGTTAACCTTGGCGACAGCTTGGTGAGTATATACATTAGGTTAGATCGCCGCGTGCCGGGGTTTCCCCCTGTTACCCGGGTCAGCGACGATCACCTTGCGTGACGAACGCTTGGTCGGCCCTTGCTCCAAGCCCCCGGAGCAAGGGCCTTTTCATTTCAGTCCGGGGGACTGAAATTCGAAAAGGCCCTCCTTTTGCTTCCGGCGTAAAGTCGGCTACTCGCGCTTCCGTGACCACGCTCAAGATTGCTTCCTGGAACATCAATTCGGTTCGCGCCCGCGTGCCGATCGTCGAGCGGTTTCTCGACGAAGAGCAGCCGGACATCCTCTGCTTGCAGGAAACCAAGGCCCAGGATCATGTTTTCCCGGCCGAGCTGTTCCATTCGCGTGGCTATGTCCATCACGAGCTTAACGGCCAGAAGATGCACCATGGCGTCGCCATTCTTTCGCGGGTCCAGCTGGGAGATGCCGGACGCCACGACTGGCAGGACAATGGCGAGGCGCGCCACGTCGGCGCCCGCCTTCCGGGCGGCATCCGGCTGGAGAATGTCTATATTCCGGCCGGCGGCGATACTCCCGACCGGACGGTCAATCCGAAGTTCGGCCAGAAGCTGGACTTCATCGAGCGCATGACTCGCTGGTCTGAAAAGTTGGCTGAGCCGACTTTAATCGTCGGGGATTTCAACATCGCGCCGTTGGAATGCGACGTGTGGAACCACAAGGCACTGCTCGATGTGGTCAGCCATACGCCGATCGAGGTAGAGGCGCTTGGCCGGCTGCAGGCGGCGCATGGCTGGGTCGATCTGGGCCGTGAGTTCATTCCTGCCCCAGAGCGCAATTTCACCTGGTGGAGCTATCGCGCGCAGGATTGGGCGGCGAGCGACCGCGGCCGCCGCCTCGACCATATGTGGGCATCGCCCGAGCTTGCGCCGCAGGCAGTCGCGCATCGGGTGCTGGAGCCCTGCCGTGGCTGGCAGCGGCCATCCGACCATGTGCCGTTGATCCTCGAGCTGGCGGTGTGACCGGAATATCCCCGATCGAGCGGGCGATCGCCGCGCTTCAGGCCGGACGTGCAGTCCGGGTAGGCAGGACGACCGTGCTTTCGGTCGAAACCGCTACCCGCGCGATGCTGGAACTGGCGGATCCCGAGGGTTGTGCGCCGCTGCTGATCAGCGGGCCGCGCGCGATGGCGCTTGGCCTGGCCAATGAGCGCGAAGCGGCCAGCCCCGACCACCCGGTCGAGGTCAGCCATTGCCAATGGCTCGACCGCGAGGCGGCGCGAGCGCTGGCCGATCCGGGCCTGGACTTCGATCGCGGCCCTATCGGGCCGTTGGAGGCAATGAAGGTCGAGCAGCCGGAATGCGCCAAGGCGGCGCTGACCCTGGCGCGGCTGGCCGGCCTGCTGCCCGCGCTGTGGCTGGTCGACATCGAGGCCGGCGCCTCGGTCGAGCCGGCCGACATTGCCGTCGCCACCCAGGCGCCATTGGCGACGATCGTCGCCCGGGCCAAGCTCCCGCTAGACAATTTGCCACCGAGCCAGATGGTCGCCTTCCGCGATCCGGCCAGCGGCGAGGAGCATATCGCGCTGGTGATCGGTGCATTCGGCGGCAAGCCGCCGCTCATTCGCCTCCACAGCGAGTGCCTGACCGGCGATGTGTTCGGCAGCCTGAAATGCGACTGCGGCCCGCAGCTGAAAGAGGCGCTGAAAATCCTCGGCGAGGAAGGCGGCGGAGTGCTGCTCTACCTGCGGCAGGAAGGCCGCGGCATCGGGCTGGCCAACAAATTGCGGGCCTACGCGCTGCAAGATCGCGGGCTCGACACGGTCGATGCCAATCGCCGGCTCGGATTCGCCGATGACGAGCGCAACTATGGCATGGCCGCCGCCATGCTCCGGGCACTGGGCATCGACCGGGTGCGGGTATTGACCAACAATCCGAACAAGATCTCCGGCCTGGAGCGGGAAGGGATCGAAGTGGTCGAGCGGGTTGCGCATCACATGCCGACCAACCCGCATAATGCCGACTATCTCGCGACCAAGCGCAAGAAGAGCGGCCACCTCGACTAGGCGAACAGAGCCGCGATTTGAGGGTTGATGGGGTCAATCCTCAAATAAGGCTGACCCGACGCGGACCGCAGTCGAGCCCAGCATTACCGCGGTCGGATAGTCGCTCGACATGCCCATGCTGAGGCCAGTGACGTCATGGCGTCGGGCCAATTCGGCCAGCAAGGCAAAATAAGGTCCCGGCTGCTTTTCCAGCGGCGGCATCGCCATCAGCCCGGCCAGCGGCAGCGGCGAGCCCCGCACCTGGTCGAGAAAGCCGGGCAGGTCGGCAATCGCCACCCCGCCTTTCTGGTCCTCGGCGCCGATGTTCACCTGCACATAGACATGCGGATAGCGACCGGCCTTTTCGCCGGCCTTGACCAGCGCGTCGAGCAGCGAAGCCCGGTCGAGCGAATGGATCACGTCGAACAGTTCGACCGCTTCCTCGGCCTTGTTGGACTGAAGCCGCCCGATCATGTGCAATCGAAGGTTGGGGTGGGCGCTTCGAAGTGCCGGCCATTTCCCGGCCACCTCCTGCACTCGATTCTCGCCGAAATCAGTGACCCCGGCAGCGATGAGCGGCTCAATCTCTTCGACTCCGCGCTGCTTGGTCACCGCAACCAGCGTCACATCCTCGGCCCTGCGCCGGGCAGCCCTGGCGGCGCGGGCGATCTGTTCGCGGACATTGGCCAGGCGGGTTGCGGCGTCGCTCATCCGGCGCGCTATAGGAAGCGCGATGACAGTGAACCAGTCCCAATGGCCCGCGCGGTGGCTGATGACTGACGAACGGCTCGACAGTCGATTGTGGGATGCGGTCGAGCGGCTGCCGCCAAGGGCAGGCATCATATTTCGTCATTACAGCCTGAACGGCGAGGATCGGCTGGAGCTGGGCCGTGAACTAGCGCGATCCGCTGCCAACGGAGGTTTGGTGCTGGGCGTGGCCGGGAACACGGCATTGGCCGAGCGGCTGGGCGCTTCCTTCGTCCACAATCCGGATGGGCCGGGCGAATTGCCTTGCTCGATGGCCGTGCATGACGAGGCCCAGGCTCGCGCCGCCAGGGAGGCGGGCGCCGTGCTGGCCTTTGTCGGTCCGATTCACCCGACCCGGTCGCATCCTGGCCGGCCGGCGTTGGGCGAGGAAAGAGCAGTCCGGCTTGCAAGAATTGCCGGCTGCCCGGCGATCGCGCTTGGCGGAATGAACGAGGCGCGCCTTGCAGCGCTGGAATCAGCCCATCCGGGCGCATTCCATGGTTTCGCGGGGATCGATTGCTGGCTGAAAAGCTAGATCAGAACTTAACGGCAGTGCCGACGTATACGGCCTTGCTGTCGCGCTGCTGCGTGTCAGCCAGTGCCGGGATCTGGTCGCGCTCGACCTTGTAGCGGACGCCGCCGGTCAGCGCGATGTTGCGGCTGATATTATAAGCGCCACCAACGTCGAGCGACATGCTGTCCGGGCGAGCCAAGGCCGCGACCCGATTCTCGTTGCGCTCGCCGCCAACTGCAATTCGCCCGGTGAACCGCTTGAGATTGTAGCTGACACCAACCACCGCCGTCTCGCGCGATCCGATCGCCGGATCGGGATCTGCCGAGCGGGTGACATCGCCGGCCACGGCAAGGCGCTTCCAACCGACCGCAAGGCCAAGATCATATTGAGCCGGCGCCAGGCCGGTCAGCGGCGAAGCCACGGCGACCTCGACCGGGCGCGCCGGAGTCGCGGCGCCGCGGGCGCGGATCGCGAGTCGCAGCTGCGACGGACGACCCTTGGCCGCCGCCGGAGTGAATTTGAAATCGGCGATCGACGGACCGCGATTGGCGAACATCGCCGCCAAACGGGGGTCGGCAGACGCCGGCGTGAAGGTCGAAATATTATCGAAACTCAAGGAGATAGACGGCGCGCGCTGCTGCCCGGCCGCGGCCACGCCAATCGCCGGGGTCATCACCATTGCGGCAGCGGCCAGCGCTAGCGCCAGCTTTCCGCCATTCATGGTCTCCCTGTTCGACACGTGACACAGACTCCTGTTCCATTCTGGATATAGGCTTTCGAACCTGTCGGTTCCATGACTAGAATCGATTCCGGGACGCCCTGTTGCCCGGAGTCCACAAAATACCGGAAATTACCCGGTGATTCTGTCGCTTGCCGAGACGGCGGCAGCATCTATAACGCCACCTAAGCCCCGTCATATCTGCAAAGAGAGTCCTATGTCCCGCCTGACCCTTCCTGTTGTTGCCATGATTGCCGTCGGCGTCGTCCTGCCGGGCTGTTCGAAGAACAAGGACCTGCCGATCGAGCTTGCGCCGTCGCGGATGACCAGCATCGGGGTGAACAGCTATTTGTGGCGCGCGGCGGTCGACACCTTGTCGTTTGCACCGCTGATCACGGCCGACAGCAATGGTGGCGTGATCGTCACCGACTGGTACGCCAACCCCAATACGCCGGGCGAGCGGGTCAAGCTGACCGTGTCGATCATCGACCAGGACCTTCGCGCCGACGCGCTGCGGGTCGCCGCCAGCCGCCAGGTCAACCAGGGCGGCGTGTGGGTGGATGCGCCGGTTTCCGCCGCGACCGTCCAGAAGCTTGAGGACATTATCCTTACTCGCGCCCGCGACCTTCGCCGCACCACCGTTAGCGGCTAGGAAGCGCCTAGCCGATGACCGACCGCTTCGACCCGGCGGTTGCCGACCGGCGCTGGCAGCAGCGCTGGGCGGAAGCCGGCAGCTTTCATGCCGACAGCGATTCGGCCAAGCCCAAGGCCTATGTGCTGGAGATGTTCCCCTATCCGTCGGGGCGCATCCACATGGGCCATGTCCGCAACTATACGATGGGCGACGTGCTGGCCCGCTTCCGCCGGATGCAGGGTTTCGAGGTGCTCCACCCAATGGGGTGGGATGCGTTCGGAATGCCGGCCGAAAATGCGGCCATGGAGAAAAAGGTTCATCCCGGCAGCTGGACGAGAGCGAACATCGCGGCGATGCGCGAGCAGCTGCAGCGCATTGGCTTCGCCCTCGACTGGAGCCGCGAACTCGCAACCTGCGAGCCCGACTACTACGGTCATGAGCAGGCCCTGTTCCTGGACCTGATGGATGCCGGTCTCGTCACCCGCAAGGAGAGCGAGGTCAATTGGGATCCGGTCGACATGACCGTTCTGGCCAATGAGCAGGTGATCGACGGCAAGGGCTGGCGGTCGGGAGCGACGGTTGAGCGCAAGAAGTTGAGCCAATGGTTCCTCAAGATCACCGACTTCACCGAGGAACTGCTCGAAGGGCTTAACGAGCTCGACCAATGGCCGGACAAAGTCCGGCTGATGCAACAGAACTGGATCGGCAAGAGCCAGGGCCTGCAATTCTGTTTCCGCCTGGCGGGAACGGTTCCTGGCGGCCATTGCGACATTGAGGTGTTCACGACCCGCCCCGACACGATTTTCGGGGCGAGCTTCGTTGCCATTTCGCCTGGCCATCCGATCGCCGAGGCCCTGGCAGAAGGACGGCCGGAAGTGGCGGAGTTCATTGCCAAGGCCCAGAGCGGCGGCACCAGTGCGGCCGAGGTCGAGACGGCGGAAAAGCTGGGCTTCGATACCGGGCTGGAGGCAATTCACCCGTTCGACGCCAATTGGCGGCTGCCAGTTTGGATCGCCAATTTCGTGTTGATGGATTACGGCACCGGCGCTCTTTATGGCGTTCCCGGCCACGATGTCCGCGACTTCGAATTCGCCAGCAAATACCGCCTGCCGATCCGCCGGGTCGTCGCCGCGGATGGCGACGGCGCATCGGCACCAATCACCGAGCCGGAGCCCGAGCCGGGAGTGGCGGTCAATTCGCAGTTCCTCGACGGCCTTACCAGCGAGCAGGCCAAGGCCGAAGTCATTCGCCGCGCCGAGACGGCGGGGTGGGGCAAGGGCAAGACGCAATATCGCCTTCGCGACTGGGGCGTGTCGCGCCAGCGCTATTGGGGCACGCCGATCCCGGTGATCCATTGCGACGCCTGCGGCCCGGTCGGCGTCCCGCGCGATCAGCTGCCGGTGGTTCTGCCCGAGGATGTCAGCTTCGACGTGCCCGGAAATCCGCTTGACCGCCACCCAAGCTGGACCAGGGTCGAATGTCCAAGTTGCGGTGCACCGGCGCGGCGCGAAACCGACACGCTCGACACCTTCGTCGATTCCAGCTGGTATTTCATCCGCTTCGCAAGTCAGCCAGAGAACCAGCCGTTCGACCGCGCTGAGGCCGAGAAGTGGTTACCGGTCGGCCAATATATCGGGGGGGTCGAGCATGCGATCCTCCACCTGCTCTATGCCCGCTTCTGGATGCGCGCGCTCGAGCGGATGGGCAAAATCTCGATCAAGGAGCCGTTCAAGGGGCTATTCACACAGGGAATGGTCACCCATGAAACTTATGAGAGCCCCGACGGCCGGTGGCTCAATCCGGATGAGATCGAGATTCGCGAAGGCGGCACTCTGGTCGAGCGCGCTACCGGGGCCGAGGTTCGCCGCGGGCGCGTCGAAAAAATGTCCAAGTCGAAAAAGAATACGGTCGACCCCGAGCCGATCCTCGCCCGTTACGGCGCGGACGCGGTGCGTTGGTTCATGCTGTCGGATTCGCCCCCCGAGCGCGACCTGGAATGGTCGGAGAGCGGGATCGAGGGCGCCGCTCGTTTCGTCCAGCGCGTGTGGCGGCTGATACGGTCCCCGGCCGGCAATGATGGCGAGGACATCGCGCTTGCCAAGAAGTTGCACAGGACGATCGCAGCCGTCGGTGAAGCAATCGAGGGACTTCAATTCAACAAGTCGGTGGCCGCGCTTTACGAGCTCACCAGCGCGATCGAGAAAGCCAAGCCCTCGGCGACTCGTGACGAGGCCATTCGTACCCTGTTGCTGCTGGTCGCTCCGGGTGCCCCCCATTTGGCCGAGGAAGCCTGGGCCACGCGCGGCGAAGACGGCATGATTGCCGACGCGGCCTGGCCAAGCTTCGATCCGGCGATGCTGGTCGATGACGAAGTCACGATCGCCGTGCAGGTTAACGGCAAGCTGCGCGAGACGATGACTGCTCCGCGCGGCATCAGCCGAGAGGATGCCGAGGCTCGCGCCCTCGCCTTGCCGAAGGTTCAATCTCAATTGGGTGGCGGTTCGCCGCGCAAGGTGATTGTGGTTCCCGACCGGCTGGTCAATATCGTCGCATGACCCGCCCAACGTCATACGGCTTCGCCCTGGCCCTGGCGCTTTTACTCGGCGCTTGCGGCCTGCAGCCGATGTATGGCGGCGGCTCGTCGGGTCAGGTCGCGAGCGGGCTCACCACCATCCAGGTCGCGGCAATTCCGGAACGCGCCGGCTGGCTGGTTCGAAACGCCTTGGTCGATCGGCTGGGGGGCGAATCCGGAAATGCATCCTATCGCTTGGAAGTCGAGCTCGACGACAATCTTACTTCGTTCGGCATTCGCGGCGATAGTTCGGCGACCCGTGAGCGGCGCACATTGCGAGCTCGCTACCGGCTGGTCGAATTGAAAACTGGCGAAGTCGTACTTGATGCGACGGCCGGATCCGACGCCGGTATCGATATCGTCAGCTCCGAATATGCCACCGTGGCTGCCGAGCAGACCGCCCAGGAGCGGCTCGCCCAGGTTGTCGCCGACCAGATGGTGTCGCGCCTGGCCTTGTTCATGCGCAGTTCCACCGGGCAATGAAGGCGGTCAGGACCGGCCTCGCCAAGGCGCTCGACCGTCCTGATCCGGCCATTCGCTTCTACCTGTTTCATGGCCCGGACGAGGCTGGTTCGCGGAGCCTTGCCGGGCAATTGCTCAGAGGGCTCGGCAATGCCGACAAATTCGTCGTACTTGGCCAGGTAATTAAGTCCGATCCGGCAACATTGGCCGATGAGGCCGGCGCCATTTCCCTGTTCGGCGGCAAACGGGCCATCTGGGTTGAGCCCGCCGGCGACGAAATCGCTGAGGGTGTGGCGGCGTTGCTCGAAGCGCCCGCTAGCGAAAGTTCGGTGATTGCGGTCGCCGGTTCGCTGCGCAAGACGTCGGCACTGCTCAAGCTGGCGGAAACACATCCCGCGGCCTGGTCGCATATCAGCTATGTGCCGGAAGGCCGCGACCTTGAGCGGATCGTCATCGATCTCGGGCGGGAACAGGGCCTGCGGGTCTCGCCGGATCTTGCCCGGCGGATCGCTTCGGCGGCTGCCGGCAACCAGGCGATAGCATTGCAGGAATTGGCGAAGTTCGCGCTTTATCTTGGGGCCGACACCGACAATGCGCGCGATCTTGATCCGGATACCGTGGACATCCTTGGTGCGGATTCGGCCGAGGCCGATTTGATGCGGATTGGCGATTTGGCGTTGGCCGGGCGGATGGACCTATTGCTCGATGAGCTGGGGCGCCTTCCTCACGGCGGATCGGAAGCGGTGCCGATTCTTCGCGCGCTTCAGCGGCGATTGTTGATGCTGGCGCCGCTGCGCGCCCGGATTGAGCGCGGCGAGCGGGTTGACGCCGTCATGACGTCAATGGGTAAGGCTTTGTTCTGGAAGGACAAACCGTTGATCGAGCGGCTTTTATCCGTGTGGCCGGCGGAGCGGCTGTCGGAGGCGGCCTCGCGTGTCGCGAGTCTCGAGCGACAGATCATGCTTCGACCGTTGGCCGACGAGGCGGCGTTGGGAGAGACTTTGGTTACGCTGGCGCGGGCAGCAAGGCGCTAGATTAAATCGGCTCGCCGGAGAGTCGCTGGCAGATAAGGTCGAGCTGATCGAGGGTGCTGTAGTGGAGCGCGACCGAGCCGCCGCTCTTGCCGTGAGTGACCTTGACCCGAATTCCGAGCAAATCGCTCAATTGACGTTCCAGTGCCGCCAGATCTGCATCGACCGGGCGCAGGGCATTGCGCGCCGAGGCTCTCCCAATATCCGATCCAGCGCCGGGCCTGACCTTCTTGGCGAGATGTTCCGCCTGGCGGACCGACAAGTCCCCTTCAACGATTTCATTGGCCAAGGCTTCAGGGTCCGGAGCGGTCGCGACAGCTCGCGCATGGCCCATGCTGATATCGCCTCTCAACAGCATTAGGCGCACTGAATCGGGAAGTTCCAGCAAGCGGAGCAAATTCGCGACATGGCTGCGCGACTTGCCCACAAGCTTTCCGACGACCTCCTGGCTGTGGCCATAACCGCTGATCAGCCGACGATAGGCCTCGGCCTCTTCAATGGCGTTGAGATTCTCGCGCTGGACATTCTCGATCAGCGCCACTTCGGCCCGCGATTCCTCGTCGAATTCACGAATTAATGCAGGGATTTCATGGAGTTGAGCCCGTTGAGCAGCGCGCCAGCGACGTTCGCCGGCAACCAGCTCATAGCCATCGTCCACCATCCGGACGATTATCGGCTGAAGCACGCCGCGCTCGGCAATCGACGCCGCAAGCTCAGCCATTGCTGCTTCGTCGAAGACCTGCCGCGGCTGCGCGGGGTTCGGCCGGATACGGGCGACTTCGATCGAACGAACGCTGCTTGTTGCCTGCCCGTCCTGCCGAATTGCCGGGACTTCGCCGATCAGCGCGCTAAGACCGCGCCCGAGTCCGGTCGCCTTCTTCATGCCGCCTCCGCCGTGAGCTGTGGCAGTCGAGCTATGATCTCGCGGGCAAGGCGGACATAAGCTTCCGAACCTGGGCAGCGAAGATCGTAGATCAAGGCTGGCAGGCCGTGGCTTGGAGCTTCCGACAAGCGGACGTTGCGCGGCACCACCGTTTCGAACACTGATGTGCCCAGACAGGCCCGGACATCTTCCGCAACCTGGGACGAAAGATTGTTCCGCCGATCGAACATGGTCAGTGCGACGCCGAGGATCGACAGCTGCGGATTATAGGCCAACCTGATTCGCTCCACCGTCTGCAGAAGCTGGCTAAGTCCTTCTAAAGCAAAGAATTCGCATTGAAGCGGGACGAGGAGGTGGCGCGAGGCGACCAGAGCGTTGACGGTCAGCAAACCAAGCGAGGGGGGGCAATCCAACAGGCAAATGTCCCAGCGGCCGGCCGGCACTTCGTCAAACGCCTGGGCCAGGCGGTGGGTCCGATCGTCCATCGCCACCAGCTCCACTTCGGCGCCTGACAGATCGACGGTAGCCGGCAACAAGTCGAGCCTCGGCACCTTGGTCGCCACCGCGGATTCGATAATGCTCGCCTCTCCCAACAGCACGTCATAGGTCGAACGCTCACGGGCGGCGCGGCCGATGCCGAGCCCGGTCGAGGCATTCCCCTGGGGGTCGAGGTCGACCAGCAGGACTTTCCAGCCGATCGCGGCCAATGCCGTCGCCAAATTGATTGCGGTGGTGGTTTTGCCCACCCCACCCTTTTGATTGGCGACCGCAACGCGAATCATCGCTTCCCCCTCGGTTGGATATGTTCGGCAATAATGATTGCCGCTTCGGGATCCGTCCGGCTTGGTTCCAGATGAAACACACCCTGCCATTTCCCTTGAGCCTCATCCAGTTCCGATTTCGCACTTTTCCCCTTTGGGAACAGCCAGCGCGTTTTATCTGTGGACAGATGGCGGGATATCCTGAGCAAAGCGTCGAGCGAGGCCACCGCACGCGCCGTAATCACGTCGAACGAGCCACTGATTCGCTCCGCCTTGGCCAAATGAACGGTGACGCGATGCGATAGGCCGAGCGCCTCGGCGGCACGGTGAAGAAAGTCGGCCCGCAATTTGCGGGGCTCGACCAATGTAATCGGACCTTCGGTCAAAATTGCGACCACGAGGCCCGGAAGCCCTGCCCCCGAGCCGACGTCGAGCCATGATGAGTCGACCCGTGGCGCAAAGCGGACAATCTGGGCGCTGTCGGCGATGTGGCGTCGCCAAATCTCGTCGACGGTGGAGCGGGAAATCAGATTTTGGCGCTGATTTTCCTCGATCAGCAGCTCGACATATCGATCGAGCGATTCGAATGTTTCACGTGGAACGCTGGCACGCAGCTCGTCGGTAAGACAGGCGAGCACCGACGTCCAGCGCTCATTGGGGTCAATCATGCGGCCTGGCGAACCAAAGCGAAATGCAGCGCCGACATGGCCGCCGGCGTGACCCCGGGCACCCGTGATGCCTGGTCAAGATCGGCGGGTCCGGCGGCTTCGAGCCGCTCTCGCATTTCGTTAGATAAACCAGGCACTTGGCTCAAATTGAAACCAGGTGGAATGCCCAGTGCCCGGTCCTTGCTCCGGCTAGCCAATTCACCCTCCAGACGAGCGAGATAGGGGGCGTAGACCGCATCGTCGAGCGCCTCGGTCGCCGCGGCGCCATCAGCCATCAGGGAACGTGCCGCGGCAATTCCATCGCCGCGCCGCGCCCATTCGGCCAGGCTCTTGCGGGCAGGATCGAGCAGGCCCAATTCCATGCCCGAGACCTTCCGTTCGAGGAACGCAACCGCTTGCGTCTTTGCTTCAAGATGCTCCTGCACGAGGGCCGCTTGCCCGCTCGTGAGCGTCCCCAATTCCATTGCCATTGGGCCGAGGCGCGAAACGGCATTATCGGCACGAAGGTGTAGGCGATATTCGGACCGGGCAGTCAGCATCCGGTAAGGTTCGCTCACCCCCTGCAAGGTAAGATCGTCGATCATTACGCCGATATAGCTGTTGCTCCGGTCGAATCGCGCTTCCTGCAAGTCGCGCGCCACCGCGGCAGCGTTGAACCCGGCAACCAGCCCCTGGGCAGCAGCTTCCTCGTAACCGGTCGTGCCGTTGAGCTGGCCGGCGAAGAACAGCCCGCCCACCTCACCATGCTGAAGCATCGGATCGAGGCGGCGCGGATCGGCATATTCATATTCGACCGCATAGCCAGGCTGGACGATATCGCAGCGTTCCAGCCCTTCGACGCTGCGAACCAGGTCGAGTTGAACATCGGCAGGCAAGGACGTTGAAATACCGTTGGGATATATCAGATGATCGGCCAGCCCTTCGGGTTCGAGAAAGATCTGATGGCCGTCGCGATCACCGAAACGATGAACCTTGTCCTCGATCGACGGGCAATAACGTGGGCCCCTGCCTTCGATTGCTCCGGCAAAGAGGGGCGACCGACCGATTCCGGCGCGAATGACGTCATGACTTCGCACATTAGTTCTTGTAATTGCACAACTTAATTGCGGAAGTGGACAATCATTGGGCGCTAGCGCCATTGTCCAGTCGAGGCGATCACTCGGCTGCGCCAGGGTCCGCGTCCAATCGACAGTCCGCCCGTCGAGCCGTGGCGGCGTACCCGTTTTCAGACGCCCCTGTGCAAGCCCAAGTTCCCGGATCTGGCCTCCAAGCGCGGACGCCGACTGCCCGCCTTGCCGGCCGCCTGACCAACGCTCCTCACCGCGGAACATGGTGGCACCAAGAAAGGTGCCGGTGGCCAGGACCACCGTGCGTGCGTCGATCGATGATCCGTCTGCGAGCTCAATCCCCGCAACCGATTTGCCCGAGAGTCGTAGCGCAATCGCTTCACCTTCGATCAGCGCAATGCCGGCCGCGGCGACGGCTTCCGCAACGGCACGACGATAAAGGCTCCGATCAGCCTGTATCCGGGGCCCACGGACGGCACTCCCCTTGCTGGCATTGAGCATCCGGCGATGGATAGCAGCGCGATCAGCGGCGCGGGCCATGATTCCGCCCATCGCGTCAACCTCTCGAACCAGATGCCCCTTGCCCACCCCGCCGATCGATGGGTTGCAACTCATCTGGCCGAGATCGTCGGCACGGAAGGTCAATAGCGCCACGCGCGCACCACGCCGCGCGGCGGCGCAGGCCGCTTCGCATCCGGCGTGGCCGCCACCGATGACCAGAACGTCGAACATCGGATGCCCTTAGCCGATCAGCGTTCCACGTGAAACATTCGTTTGGAGACTGTCCGGGGGACAGTCGAAACCGAATGTCACTTCCCAAGACAGAATCGGCCGAACAGCGTGTCGAGCAAGTCCTCAACGCCGGCACGACCAGATATGCGGTCGATAGCCAACCGGGCCACGCGCAGTTCTTCAGCGATCAGCACCGCATCGTCCAGCTCCCCGGCTCGACACAACGCCGCCTGTGCTTCGCTAAGCAGATCGTGCTGGCGACGATCCAATGCGAGCTCATCGCCCCGTGGAAGCATTGCGCTCGCCCGTCGCAACAACTCCACGGTTAATTGGTCTAATCCCTGCCCCGTGATCGCGGAAACCGGAAGGCCGAGTGCCTCGCTGACGCCCAAATCCGACTTCGCCACCACCTGGATCAGTTCGCGATGATTAGGGGCGTCATGGCTCGACCCCAGCCAAATCAACATGTCGGAACCCTCCGCCTCCTGGCGCGCGCGGCCGATACCGATGTTCTCAACGACATCGGCAGACTCTCTGAGACCGGCCGTATCGACCAACACGAAAGGGGTCCCGGCAATGGCGATAGGGACTTCGATAACGTCGCGCGTTGTCCCTGCGATTGGCGTCACGATCGCCTTTTCGCTCTGCGCTAACGCATTGACAAGACTAGATTTTCCGGCGTTTGGTGGACCCGCTACCGCGACCCTGATCCCATCGCGCAGTGGTTCGACACGAGGCGCTTCGACGAGAAGGGCCATATCATCGGCGAGCATCCTGATTGCCGATCGAAGCTCAACGTCTTCCGCCCCATCCTCCTCATCGGCATAATCAATTGCCACCTCGGCGCGCGCCGCCAGCGCCAGCAAGCGCTCGCGCCAGTCGTCGAGCCTAGCCCGCAAGGCTCCCCCTGCCCGCGCCATCGCCGACCGACGCTGCAGCTCGGTCTCGGCGGCCAGCAGGTCGGCCAGGCCTTCCGCCTCGGTCAGATCGATCCGACCGTTGGCCAATGCACGGCGTGTGAATTCGCCCGGTTCGGCCAACCGCATCCCGGCTTCACCAATCAGCGCATTGATCAAAGCGTCAATCGTCGCCCGGCCGCCATGACATTGATATTCAACGATATCTTCACCGGTCGAGCTGTTCGGACCGTCAAACCGGACAATCAGCGCCTGATCGATCAAGCTGCCATTGGCCGGATCAGCCAGCCGCCGCAGAACCGCGGTTCGGGCGGCCGGCAGTTCGCCCGCGATCCGCTCGGCGGCGGCAAATGCCTGCGGGCCGCTGGTACGGACGACAGCGATCGCCGCGGGCGGACGCCCGCTCGACAGGGCAACGATGGTGTCATTAGCGGTCACGAGGGCTGCCATTGGCGCCGCCCCCGCAAAACCGCAAGCGGCTAGGCGAACAGCCGGCCGATCCCGACCTCAGGGTGGATCCAGCCGTCGTAGATCATCTTGCCGGCGACCCAGACAATCACCACCAACCCGATATAGGCGATCCAGCGATAGCGCTCGATGTAACGGGCGATGATATTGGCCGCGATGCCCATCAAGGCGACCGCGAACACCAGGCCGACGATCAGGATACCGGGGTGGTCGCGGGCCGCGCCAGCCACGGCCAAGACATTGTCGAGGCTCATCGACACATCGGCGACGGCAACGGCCCAGGCCGCCGCGGCAAAGCTCTTGGCGGGGCGGAGGCCGCTATGCTCGTCGCCGACGATCTCTTCCGAACCTGGAGAGCAATCCTGCGGCGCGCGAAGATCGCGCCACATCCGCCAGCTGACCCACAGCAGGAGCAAGCCGCCAACCAGGATCAGTCCGATCACCTGCATCAATTGGGTGACGATCAGAGCAAACAGGATCCGCAGCACGAGCGCCGCAGCCACGCCGATCACGATGACCTTGCGGCGCTGCTCGGCAGGAAGCCCCGCGGCAAGCGCGCCAACCACGATGGCATTGTCCCCCGCGAGTACGAGGTCGATCATCAGCACCTGGGCAAAGGCGGAAAATGCGCCCGGATCGGTAATGTTCGCGAAATCCTTGACGATCGCGCCCCACATGTCGGCAAAGCCGCCCAATCCGGCAACCGCCGCCGCAATCATCACCAGCAGTAAGTCGAACATTGCAAACCCCGGTTCCTGTTGAACCATTTCAGCAGTCGCGAAGCTCATCCCTGACCCCTGTTATGAAAGTCCCAGCGCGTTCCGGAGGCCGAGCACATGCTCGCCACCGACCCACCCCTCGTAGATCATGTTGACGCCGACATAGAGGATCACCGCCAGCCCGATGTAGTTGATCCAATGATATCGCTGGATCAGCTTGGCGACATAGTTGGCCGCGAAGCCCATGAACAGCACCGAAAAGGTCAGCCCGACGAACAGTAGCGCGGGATTGTCGCGCGCGATCGAGGCCACCAGCAACACATTGTCGAGACTCATGCTGAGGTCGGCGATGGTGATCTGGATCGCTGCCTGGAGGAATGTCTTGGTTGCCGGCGGACCCTCAATCTCCGCGGTATCAGGATCGTCGTGGGTCACCAGCGGCCGGGGGTGCAACTCGCGCACCATATTGTAAGCGACCCACATTAAAAGCAGGCCGCCGGCGAACACCAGCCCGGTAATCTTGAGCAGCTGCGTCGCCAGCACGGCGAAGGTGATCAGGAAGGCCAGGGCCATGGCCACGCCGAGCATCAGCACCCGCTTGCGGTCCCGCTCCGGAAGCCCCGCGGCCAGCGAACCCATGATGACGACATTGTCGCCGGCCATGGTCAGGTCGCCGACGACGATCTGGCCAAGCTTGGCCATCCCGGCGGCAGTGAAGATGCTGGAGAAGCTGAACCCGCTGATCATGATCAACCTTTGACCGTCATTGCGAGCGAAGCGCAGCAATCCAAGGTTCGTTCCCGATGGATCGCCACGTCGCTGCGCTCCTCGCGATGACAGCTGCTACTGGTTCATTGAGGCGAAGAAATCCTCGTTCGACTTGGCGTCCTTCATCTTGTCGAGCAGGAACTGCATCGCATCGACCGTGCCCATCTGCATCAGGATGCGGCGAAGCACCCACATCTTGCTGAGAACGCTCTGCTCGACGAGCAGTTCTTCCTTGCGGGTGCCGGACTTGCCGACGTCGAGCGACGGGAAGATGCGCTTGTCGGAGACCTTGCGGTCGAGCACGATTTCGCTGTTGCCGGTGCCCTTGAACTCTTCAAAGATCACCTCGTCCATCTTCGAGCCGGTATCGATCAGCGCGGTGGCGATGATCGACAGCGATCCGCCTTCCTCAATGTTGCGCGCCGCGCCGAAAAAGCGCTTCGGCCGCTGCAACGCATTGGCATCGACACCGCCGGTCAATACCTTGCCCGAACTCGGCACGACCGTGTTGTAGGCGCGGCCAAGGCGGGTGATGGAGTCGAGCAGGATGACGACATCCTTCTTATGCTCGACCAGGCGCTTGGCCTTCTCGATCACCATTTCGGCGACCTGGACGTGACGCGACGCGGGCTCGTCGAACGTCGAGGAAATGACCTCGCCCTTCACGCTGCGCTGCATGTCGGTCACTTCCTCAGGCCGCTCATCCACCAGCAGCACCAGAAGGAACACCTCCGGATGATTGTCGGTAATCGCCTTGGCGATGTTCTGCAGCAGGACGGTTTTGCCGGTGCGCGGCGGGGCGACGATCAGCGCGCGCTGCCCCTTGCCCTGAGGAGCGACAATGTCGATGACGCGCGCCGATTTGTCCTTCTGGGTAGGGTCGGAGCTGTCGAGGGTCAGCTTCGAATCTGGGTAGAGCGGCGTCAGATTGTCGAAATTGACCCGGTGCCGGACCGCTTCCGGATCGTCGAAATTGATCTGGGTAATCTTGGTCAGCGCGAAATAACGCTCGCCGTCCTTGGGGCCGCGGATTTCACCTTCAATCGTGTCCCCGGTACGCAATCCGAAACGGCGGACGATGTTGGGCGCGACATAAATGTCGTCGGGCCCGGCAAGGTAATTGGCCTCTGGGCTGCGAAGGAATCCGAAGCCGTCGTTGAGGACTTCGATCGTCCCCTGGCCGTTGATCTCGGCGCCGCTTTCGGCACGAAGCTTGAGGATCGAGAACATCAGGTCCTGCTTGCGCATCGTCGATGCGCCTTCGATCCCCATTTCTTCCGCTTGCGCGACAAGTTCGGCGGGGGTCTTCTTCTTGAGGTCCTTGAGATGCATTAATTTAAGTCTTTCAAAGTATTTTGTGATTGAAATTCAATGTCTTGCGACAGGACGTCGCAGAATAGGAGTGGGCGCACCGGCGAAATAGGAGAGTCGGGCCGATGCAGCCGTCTTGGGAGGGCGTTAAGATTGCCCTCTGGTCAAGTCAATACGGGGTGCAGCCAGCTTCCGAAACGAGACGGCCGTCAGAAAGGCCGGACGATCACCAAGACGACAATCAGGGCGGTAAGAATGCCCGGCACCTCGTTCATCAGCCTCAGGCGCTTGTCGTCGAGCTCGCGATGGCCTCCGGCCAGCTTGCGGCCGTAGGAACCGATCCAGCCCTGGTAGGCGGTCAGCAGCAGCACCAGCGCCAGCTTGGCGGTAAACCAATACTGCCCCCACAGGTTGAGGTGAATCGCCAGCAGCAGGCCTAGCAGCCACACCAGCAGCATCGCCGGGGCGAGGATCACGGTGCGGGCCTTGTCCTCCCGCTCGATCCAGGCGCGATCCTCGGCCGATCCGGGAGTCGTCGCCTGGTGATGGATGTAATAGCGCGGGACGATGAACAGCCCGGCGATCCAGAAGATGACGAAGGTGATGTGGGCCGCCTTGACCCACGGATAGGCAAGCCCAAGAAACCCTTGATATTGGCTGAGCATCTGAGCCCCTACCCCTTCACCAGCGCTACCAGCTGCTCGACATGCGCGATCGGCGTAGTCTGCTGGATCCCGTGGCCCAGGTTGAAGATGTGGGGGCGGTCGCCGAGCGCGTCAAGGATGCGCCGCACCGAGCTCTCCAGTTCGGCGCCGCCTGCGATCAGCGCCAGAGGATCGAGATTGCCCTGCACCGGCAGGCCGGCGGGCAGTTCGCGTGCGGCCCAGGCCGGGTCGACCGTCTCGTCCAGCCCGATCGCGTCGACTCCGGTCTCGGCTGCATAGGCGCAGAGCTTGCCGCCGGCGCCCTTGGGGAAGCCAATGATCGGCGTGTCGGGATGCCGCTGCCTCAGCTTTCCGACAATCCAGGCGGTGCGGGCTATGACGAATCGCTCGAACTGAGCCGGGGACAGGCTGCCGGCCCAGCTGTCGAACAGCTGCACGGCATCGACCCCTGCCTCGATCTGGCCCGACAGATAATCGACGGTGATCTCGGCAACCCTGTCGAGGATCGAATCCAGCTTGCCGGGATCGGCATAGCCCAGCTGGCGCGCCTCGGCCTGCTCGCGGCTGCCCTGCCCGGCGATCATGTAGGTCGCCACCGTCCAGGGCGAACCGGCAAAGCCGAGGAAGGTGGTTTCGGGCTTGAGCTCCGCCTTAACCCGTCGAACCGTCTCGTAGATCGGGTCGAGCCGTTCCATGGCCGGCCTCAGGTCATCGACATTCGCCTCCGCCAGCCGCGGGGCCAGGCGCGGCCCTTCGCCGGCGGTAAAGCTGAGGTCCATTCCCATGGCATGCGGCACAACCAAAATGTCGGAGAAGAGGATGGCCCCGTCGAACGGGAATCGCCGCAGCGGCTGCAGGGTGATTTCAGCGGCCGACGCGGGATCATAGGCCAGCTCCAGGAAGCCGCCCTTGGTCGCCCTCAACTCGCGATATTCGGGCAGGTAGCGGCCGGCCTGGCGCATCAGCCACATGGGCGGAGGATCGCGCCGTTCACCCTTGAGGACGGCCAGCAGGGGCTTGTCGCCACGGTCGTGCGCATTGTCAGGCAAGGCCGAGGCCACCCTTACTTCTCCTCTTATATATTAGAATATTAGTTAGATGATTATGATGGGGCGTTGGCAGCCGGATTTAAGCGCGGCTCCCGACTTTGCCAACAGGGGCCATATGGACGCGACTCAGTGGAGATGCGCGAGTCGCGAGACGACTCTCCCGTGATTCACAGCCTGTGGACTAACATTTTCCCCTGTGGACAGAGTCTCGAATCCGGTTCGGGCGTAATTTGGCGGAACCTGGCCATTGGGCGATCCCCGCCTTCGCGCTAG
This sequence comes from Sphingomonas brevis, assembly GCF_023516505.1. Classification (NCBI taxonomy): domain Bacteria; kingdom Pseudomonadati; phylum Pseudomonadota; class Alphaproteobacteria; order Sphingomonadales; family Sphingomonadaceae; genus Sphingomonas; species Sphingomonas brevis. Next base: position 2,072,077 of record NZ_JAMGBB010000001.1, read on the forward strand.
GACGATACAGTGATTTTTCCACAGACTTTTCCCCTGGGGCGATATGTCGTTGATATTGGCCAGTAACAGCCAAATTCGGCGGTCGATGCTGGAGCAGGCCGGAATCGATTTTTCCGTCCGGCCGCCCGATTTCGATGAAGATGCGGTGAAAGCGGCCGGCCTTGATGGAGAGAGCCTTGCCTTGCGCCTGGCAGAGGGCAAGGCGTCGTCGATCCTCGTCGGCCAGGACGATTGGGTGATCGGCAGCGACAGCACGCTGACGGTCGACGGGACTCGCTATTCGAAGCCGCGGACACGCGAGGATGCCGCCACTCACCTTCGCATATTTTCCGGACGGACGATGTTGTTGTCGAGCGCAGTCGCGCTGGCCAACCAGCGCCAGGTCGGCTGGAGCCATGGCGAGACCGCGGTGCTCGAAGTGCGCCGGCTAAGCGAGGAATTCATCCAATCCTACCTCGACCGGGAATGGCCCGAAGTTGGCTATTGCGTCGGCGTGTTCCGGATGGAGGGTCGCGGCGTGACCCTGTTCGATCGTGTCGAGGGAAGCCATTTCACTATCCTTGGAATGCCGCTCCTGCCGCTGCTCGGCGCGCTCCGGGAACGCGGGATCATCGAGCCATGACGAGGCCCTATGCCGAAGTGATCGGCGATCCCGTAGACCATAGCCTGTCGCCAGTGATCCACAGCTTCTGGCTCCAGGCATTGGGCATCGACGCGTCCTACTGCCGGCGCCGGGTGACCCGGGCCGAACTGCCTGCCTATCTCGCCGGCAAACGAGCCGATTCGGACTGGCGCGGATCCAACGTCACCATGCCATTGAAGCTTGACGCGGTAACGCTTGCGGATGGCGCATCCGACCGGGCGGTAGCGGCCGGGGCGGCAAACCTCCTGATGATGCGCGAAGGAAAGCTGGCAGCGGCCAATACCGACGTTGGAGCCATCGCCATCTTGCTAGTCCGTCTGCACGAGGCAAAGGCGAGAATGGGCAGCGTCACCTTGCTCGGCAATGGCGGCGCGGCGCGGGCGGCACTGGTCGCGCTGAAGCTGGTCGGGTTGGCCAACGTCCGGATCCAGGCCCGCGACGTTGCAGAGGCGATCAAGCTTGCGGTCGAATTCGGCCTCGAGGCGGAACCGGCAATCTTCACCGCGACGATCGTCAGCGACGGTCTGATCAACGCCACCCCGCTCGGCATGGCAGGACGCGACTGTCTCAATTGCGACCTCGACAATATGCCGGACCAGGGATGGGTATTCGATATGGTCTACGACCCGGCGGAGACGCCCCTGATCGCCGCGGCCAAGGCTCGTGGCCTTCAGACGGTGGACGGTCTGCACATGCTGGTCGAACAGGCCGCGACCAGCTTCGAACTGCTGTTCGGGCAAAAGCCGCCGCGTGACCGCGATGGCGAACTCTGGCAATTGCTGCATCCATGATCACCCTGGCCCTCACGGGATCGATCGGCATGGGCAAGTCGACGGTGGCGGCAATGTTTGCCGAGGCCGGCATTCCGACGTTCGACGCCGACGAGGTGGTGCGGCGCCTGCAAGGACCGGGCGGGTTGCTGGTTCCGCTGATCGAGGCGCGCTTTCCCAACACCACACGCGATGGCGCGGTCGATCGCGACGCTCTGTCGCTCGCAGTTCTCGGCGACCGGGACGAACTCGCTGCGCTGGAGGCTCTGGTGCATCCGGCGGTTCATCACGAGCGGACCAGGTTTATCGTCGAGCATGGCGATTCGCCGGCATTGCTGTTCGACATTCCATTGTTGTTCGAGACCGGCGGCGACGAGGCGTTCGACCAGGTGATCGTGGTCTCCGCGCCCCCCGCTCTCCAGCGCGAACGGGTGCTGGCAAGGCCGGGGATGACCGAGGAGAAGTTTGCACAGATTCTTGCCCGGCAGTTGCCCGACGAGGAAAAGAGGGAGCGTGCCGACTTTGTCGTCGACACATCGGGCACGCTGGATGAAACCCGCGCCCAGGTCCATAATATCCTGACTTGTCTCGGCCTGCCGACGGGTGTTTAAGGGTCTCATGCGAGAAATTGTCTTCGATACGGAGACCACGGGTTTGTCGCCCGCGGGCGGCGACCGCATGGTCGAAATCGGCTGCATCGAAATGATCGGCCGAATCGAAACGGGGCGCTACTTCCATTGCTACTTCAATCCCGACCGGTCGATGCCTAGCGAGGCCGAGGCGGTCCATGGGCTGAGCGATATTTTCCTCTCGGACAAGCCGCGCTTTGCCGACAAGGCCGAGGAACTGCTCGAGTTCATCGGGGATTCGCCGCTGGTCGCGCACAACGCCAGTTTCGACTTCGGCTTCCTCAATCACGAACTGGAAAATTGCGGCCGCGCCGCCGTTTCAATGGCCCGGATGGTCGATACGCTGGTCCTTGCCCGCACCCGCCATCCCGGTGCGAAGCACAGCCTCGACGCGCTATGCACGCGGTTCGGTGTAGATCGCTCGCAACGCGTCAAGCATGGCGCCTTGCTCGACGCCCAGCTACTCGCCCAGGTCTATATCGAGCTCACTGGCGGCCGGCAGATCGGCCTCGGCCTGGTCGCCTCGGCGCCGGAAGAGGATTCCGCCGCGCTGGAGTTGGCCGAATCTGTCACGCGCACGGTTCGCCCGCCGCGACCGCACGCCGCCGGTCCGGACGAGGTCGCGCGCCATCGGGCGTTCCTGGTCAAGATTGTCAGTCCCTTGTGGGATCGTTTCCTCGCTCCCACTTCGGAACGTGGTGCCGCCTGATTCCATTGGGCCTGTGCCGCGTTGGAGTTGAAAGGAGAGCGAAAATGGACATTCGGGTCGCGGGTCATCAGGTCGCTACCGGAGAGTCGCTGCGTTCCCATGTCTCCGACCGGCTGTCGGCAATGGCCGACCGCTATTTTTCCCGCGCGGTCGCCGCCAATGTGACGTTCGGCCGCGGACCCTATGAGGATTTCACCTGCGACATCGTCGCCCCGGTCAACCAGGGCGTGGTGCTGAAATCGTCCAATCGCGCCAACGATGCTCACGTCGCCTTCGACGGCGCCGCCGACAAGATCGAGCGCCAGCTAAAGCGCTACATGGACCGGCTTCGCGAGCGGCGCGGCGAGGCTGACGGCGACATCATCGAGGAGAGTGCCGCCTATACGGTGTTCGCCGCGCCCGCGGACGAGGAAGAACCCATCCCTCCCGCTCCGGCGATTGTCGCCGAAACAAAGGTCGATATCCCCGAAGCCAGCGTGTCCGACGCGGTGATGATGCTGGATCTTCGCAACACCAACGCGCTGATGTTCCGCAATCCCAACAGCGGTCAGTACAACATGGTCTATCGCCGGGATGATGGAACCATCGGCTGGGTCGAACCTTCGTCGAAGTGACAAGGGCTGCGCGTCCGGCTAACGGCGCGACAAACCCTTGTTCGCGCGTAACCGCCAGTCCTGGATGATTTTGCAATGCAGCTTTCCCAGTTTCTCGATTTTGATGCGATCCGCGTCGACCTGGCCGCTGGCAACAAGCGCCAGCTGTTGAACCAGTTGGCGCAGATTGCCGCCGCACGCTTGTCGCTCGATCCGTCGCTGATCGCCGACGCCATTGCCGACCGCGAGCGACTCGGCTCGACCGGCTTTGGCGGCGGGGTGGCATTCCCGCATGGCAAGCTGGCCGAACTCGACCGCGTCTATGCGCTGGTCGTCAGGCTGGCGGCGCCGATCGACTATAAAGCGATCGATGGAGCGCCGGTCGATCTCGTCTTCCTGCTGCTGTCGCCGCCCGACGCGGGCGCCGAACATCTAAAGGCGCTGGCGGCGGTCAGCCGGCTGATGCGTCATGCTGGAATCGTCGAGAAATTGCGCGGCGCCCGGTCGCGCGATGCAATGGCCGCGGTGCTGATGGGTGCTGAGGAACGCGATGCCGCCTGAACGGCTGTCGGGGGAGGACGCGCATCTCAGGGCGCTCGAAGCCCTCTATGCCTCCGCCCCGGTCAACGATCTGTTCGAATCCCGGCTGACCTTGCCGGAAGCCGGCCGAAGCGAGATTCGCTTCAATGTCGCGCCCGATACATTTCACGCGGCGGGTGCGGCTCACGGAACACTCTATTTCAAGATGCTCGATGACGCGGCCTTCTATGCCGCCAATGGCCTGGTCAGCGACCGCTTCCTGCTGACGACCGCATTCAATCTCCACTTCACCAAGCCGATGCGCGAGGGGGAAGCTCGGGCCGAGGGGCGCTGGGTTTCCGGCAAGCGGAGGGTGTTTGTCGCCGAGGCGCGAATTGTCGATTGCGAGGGCGAGGAGTGTGCCCGCGGGACTGGCACCTTCATGCGCTCACACATCGCCCTTTCCGGGCTCGACGGCTATCGCGCCGGCTGATGGCTGAACGCCTCCCGGCCCAGCTCGAGGCGGCCGCGCTGGTTCGCCGGGCCGAAGCCGAGGGTGGCTTTGGAACCATTCTTAAGCGGGGCGACAACGACCGTGGAGCGCTGATTCTGCTAATCGCTCGTCGGGGCAATCATTCGGCCTGCCTCGAACGTACGCTGGCAACAAACGGTGAATATCGCTGGCAAATTGTCGGTCCGGCGGAAGGGGCGGACGCCTCGGCGTTGGCGGATTGGAGCCAAAAACGCGTTCGTTTCGATGAAGATTTATGGTTAATTGAACTGGACATCCCGCACCCGGAACGGTTCATCGCTGAAACGACCTCTCAGGGTTGACCCTAGGGAACCAATCCTAAATCAGGGCTTCCGATACCAATGCGGGGGGCACCCGCTTGCCGGTGAGTTGAACCGGACTGAGGTGCCACGCAGTCGGGGAATCACCCTCGGCAAGCATGCCCCCGGGCAGCTCGCCGAACGGCCGGTTCACCGCCCAAGTGATAGTCTGCATGTTTGTGCCTTTTCGTTCCACCTTCCTGGTGATTGCCGCGCTGACCGGTTCTTCGGTCGCGCCGGCGCAAGTTAACCCAAATGCGGCGCCGATGCCTGCCGCGGAATGGACTCCGCTCCCGGACGCCCCGGTCGAGCAGCTACTTCAGCAAAATGTCGATCCGTTGGCTCCGGCGCCTGAAGCCGAGTCCGCGACGGTTCAGTCCCCGGACGATACGATCGAACCCGGAGAGACGCTGGCAGAAACCGTGGCCAAGTTGCGTAGCAGCGATCCTGGCAGCCGCGAGCTCGAATGCCTCGCCGGCGCCATCTATTTCGAATCCAAGAGCGAAAGCCTGTCCGGCCAGCTTGCTGTCGGCCATGTCATCGCTAACCGCGCCGCCTCCGGCCGCTTCCCGTCAAGCTATTGCGGCGTGGTCTATCAGCGCAGCCAGTTCAGCTTCGTCCGCGGCCATTCGATGCCGTATATTCCGCGCGCCAGCCAGGATTGGAAAGATGCGGTGGCGATCGCCAAGATCGTCGACGAGAAGCTGCATCCCTCGCCGATGGGAAAGGCGCTGTTTTTCCACGCTCGCCGCGTGTCGCCGGGCTGGCGTATGTCGCGGGTCGGCACGCTCGGCAATCACATCTTCTATCGTTGATCGATCGTTCGTAAACTAAGAGGCCGCCTTTCCGGCGGTCTCTTTTTGTTCTAACTCGTTGCCATGGCTTCGAGTCCGATTCCCGATTGCTTCATCGATGGCCCGCCGATCGCGGCGGAGGTTGCGCGCGGCGTTACTCGGCTGTTCTGCCGCCACGAACTGTTCGCGATGTGCGAAGTGCCCCTGCCCAACGGACGTCGCGCCGACCTGATGGCGATTGGGCCCAAGGGCGAGCTGACGATCGTCGAAATCAAGGTCAGCAAGGCGGACTTGCTGGGCGACCAGAAGTGGACCGATTATCTCGACTATTGCGACCGCTTCTTCTGGGCGGTGCCTCACGAACTCGCGCATTATCTGGAACAGGAACGGTTCCTGCCGGGCGATGCCGGACTGCTGATTGCCGACCGATATGATGCGGCGGTAATGCGGGAGCCGTCGACCCGGTTGCTGGCGCCGGCACGGCGCAAGGCAGAGACGCTGCGCTTTGCCCGCCGCGCCGCCCGGCGGCTATCGGCCCAGATCGATCCGTCGCTGGGCGACGCCTTCTAGTTGATCGACGGTCCGGCGACTTGCTTCCTGGTCGATTTGACCGTCTCAATCAGTTTCAGCAGCTGGGGATTGCGAGTGTCGCGTTTTGCATAGTCGCGCGCGGTATAGCCGGCGGCATGATCGGCCTTGTCCGGATTGGCCCCCGCTTGGAGAAGCAGTTGGACCAGGTGCGGCTGGCGCTGCTGGACCGCAATGATCAGTGCAGTTTCCCCACGCCGGTTGGTGGCGTCAGGCCGGGCACCTCTCGCCAGCATTTCCCTGGCGCCTTCCTCGAAGCCCACACGGGCCGCAATGATCAGGGATGTATCGCCCTGATTATCGCCGATGTTGGGATCAGCGCCCTTGGTCAGCAGAAAGGCGACCCAGGTGATGTCACGGCGCTTCGTGACGATGTGCAGCGCCGTGTCGCCCTTGTAGCCACGATAGGTGGCAACCCTGGAACCCGGTTCGTTGAGAAATGGCAGCGCCTTGCCGACATCGCCATCATCGATCGCCTTCAAGAAGCTCTCGCCCTCGGACCCGTTCATCAAATCCTGCGCCGCCGCCGGAAGTGGTGCGGCAAGCAATGCCAAAGCCAGTCCTGCCTTTACCCACCCCGACTTCATTTCATTCCCCTTGCGCTTGCGCCTTGATCTGGCCGCCTTGGCGGACCAAGTCTGAGTTGAGCATGAATAGCGGAAAAGCCTTTTGGGAAAAGCCTTTGTCGTCGCTGGACCGCGGCGAGTGGGAGGCGCTGTGTGATGGCTGCGGGCGTTGCTGCCTGCACAAGCTCGAGGATGACGAGACGGGCGAGCTGTTTCCGACCAACGTCGCCTGCAAATTGCTCGACCGTCGGGCCGGCCAATGCACCGACTATCCCAATCGCAAGAAGCTGGTCGAAGATTGCGTAAAACTCGACCCGGCCAAGCTCGACGAACTTGAATGGCTGCCGACGACCTGCGCCTACCGGCTGCGCTGGGAAGGGAAGCCGCTGCCGGACTGGCACTATCTGATTTCCGGCAGCCGGGAGTCGGTGCATGAGGCAGGCCAGTCGACCCGCGGCTGGACGGTCAGCGAAGTCGATGCCGGCGATCTGGAATGGCATCTTGTCGACCGCCCGCTCTGAATCCCTGACCGTACCGGAACTGCCCTGGCCAATTGAGCTTCGCCCGCATCCGCGCGCCCGTGCCATGAGGCTGCGGCTCGACGAGGCGCGCGAAAAGCTGCTTCTGACACACCCCCGCCGGATGAGCCGCAAGACCGCGCTGGATTGGGCCCGGGGCCAGCGCGATTGGGTGCAGGAACAGCTGACCCGCCTTCAGCCGGGTGAACCCTTTGTCCCGGGCGCCGAAATTCCATTCGAAGGCCGCAGCATATTGCTGCACTGGCAACCCAGCCTTTCGCGAACCCCGATACTGTCCGCCGACGTCCTGGCGTGCGGCGGCCCGCAAGATGCGTTTGCGGCAAGGATCGAACGCTTCTTGCGCGGCGAAGCGCGGCGCTTGCTGAGCGACCTAACGGCCGAGATCGCCCGCGCCGCGGGAGTCGATGTGAGATCGGTCGCAGTCGGCGACGCATCGAGCCGGTGGGGAAGCTGCTCGTCCAATGGGTCGATCCGCTACAATTGGCGTCTGGTCCTGGCCCCGCCGCACCTGTTGCGCTGGGTCGTGGCGCACGAGGTCGCTCACCGCCGCCACATGGACCATGGCCCGGCCTTCCGGACGCTGGAGGCCTGCCTTTACGGAGGTGACGTTCCCGCCGCTCGGGCGGAATTGCGCGCGCTAGGGCCGCGGCTGAAGCGGGTCGGGCGGCGGCTCTGACGGTTGCTGTTGGGGTAGCTGTTGTCGTGGCGGTGCCGCGCGCGGCGGCGGGGGCCGGTTCTCTGGATTGCGCTTCAGCACCTCGTCCAGCCATTGCTGGTCGACCTGGCTACCATCCTGGGGCCGCTGCTGCTCCGGGGCGAGCGGGTCCGGCTGCTGGGTGGCGATCGGGTTGCCGTCGGCATCGACCAGCGGGGCCGACTCTTCCATGTTGAAGCCCCACGCTTCCTCGTCAGGCTCAAGCTGCCAATCCGGCATTGGCGCCTGGGTCTCAAACTGTTCGACCGGCCGTTTGGCCACCGCCTCCTTCATGAACGCGGCGAAGGCCCTTGCCGGCGCGGTGCCGCCCTGAAGCCCGGCAACCGTCCTGGCATCGTCCCGGCCCATCCAGACACCAGTCGTAAGCCCGCTCGAAAAACCGATGAACCAGCCGTCCTTGTTGGACGAGGTCGTACCGGTCTTGCCCGCCACCGGCCGCCCGATCTGGGCGGCGCGGCCGGTACCCGACAGAACCGCCGATTGCAGCAGGTCGGTCATTTCCGCCGCGACCCATGGCGCCACCAGCACTCGCTGCTCGTTCGACTGATATTGGTAGAGCAGGCGGCCATCGGCGGTGACCACCTTTTTGACCGCGTAGGGGACGACGCTGATGCCGCGGTTCTGGACCGACGCGAAAGCCCGGGTCATGTCGATCAGCCGCACGTCGCTGGTTCCAAGGACCATCGACGGGAAGGTCGATATCCTGCCCGAGATGCCGAACCGGTGGGCCATGTCGGCGATCGTCCCGAAGCCGAGCGAATCGCCGATCTGGGCGCTGATCGTATTGATCGAACGGGAAAAGGCTTCGCGTAAGGAGACCGGCCCGGCAAAGGTCCGCGTGGAATTGCGCGGAGTCCAGCCATCGATCGTCACCGGCTTGTCGACCACCATGTCGCTCGGCTTCATCCCCGATTCGAGCGCGGCGAGATAAACGAACAGCTTGAAAGACGAACCGGGTTGCCGCTCGGCCTGGGTCGCCCGGTTGTAGATAGAATCGACATAGTTGCGGCCGCCGACCATCGCCCGGACCGCGCCGTCGCGATCCATCGCCACCAGCGCGCCCTGGGCTCCCGGCGGGCTGTAGCCGTTGATCGCCCGGTCGGCGGCGGCCTGCATCGCCGGATCGAGCGTGGTGTAGACATCAATCGGCTCGCTGGTCTCGTCGATCAGCGTATCGAGTTGCGGCAGGGTCCAATCGGTGAAGTAGCGGACGCTGTTCTGCTTGGCGGCCGGCTGTACCTTGACCTCGGCCGGATGGGCAGCGACCGCCTCGCCCGCTGGCAGGAAACCATTTTCGACCATCGAGTTCAGGACCACGCTCGCCCGGCCGCGAGCGGCTTCGACGTCGGCGGTGGGCGAATAGTTGGAAGGCGCCTTGACCAGGCCGGCGACAATCGCCGCCTCGCCGAGGTTCAGTCGCTCGGCGCCATGGCCGAAGAAAGTCCTGCTGGCCGCATCGATCCCATAAGCGCCGCCGCCGAAGTAGACCCGGTTGAGGTACAGCTCGAGGATCTGGTTTTTGGTGAATTTGCGCTCCAGCGCCAGCGCCAGCACCGCTTCCTTGACCTTGCGGCCGAAGGTCCGGCTGTTGGTCAGAAAGATGTTTCGGGCCAGTTGCTGGGTGATGGTCGATCCGCCCTGGCGCCAGCGTCCGCTGTCCAGCCGGACCTTGAACGATCGGGCAACGCCGATCGGATCGACCCCGATATGGCTACGGAACCGCTTGTCCTCCACCGCGATCATCGCCGCGCGCATCGTCGGCGGGATTTCGTCATAGGCCAGCCAGCGGCCGAAGCTGGGACCAAGCGACACCAGCAAGCTGCCGTCGGAGGCGCGGACCCGGATCATCTGACCGAGGTCGGATCGCTTGCTGAGCTGATCGTAGTTGGGCAGCTGGGTCATGGCGACCGCAACGGCGACGACGAGGCCGATCAGCCCGAGAAGGCAGATGGCGGCGCCCCATTTCAGGGCCGCGACGAACATTCCCTTGACGCGGGACGGGGAGGAAGAGGCCATTGGCATTGAGTTCCTATTGGCTTCCTTTGGTTCCGACAAGCTTGCCCGGCCGACGTCGGCGTCATCTCTCCGCAATGAAGGATGAAAGCGCCATTAACCTTGTTTCAACGTCGCGCGCCTAGCGTTGGACGCATGAGGGGCAGAATGACCGCCCAGTTCACCCTGGCGCTGCTTGGCGTCTTGGGGTTGGCCGCGCCTGCGATGCCGCAGGACGTGCGGGTCCCGTGCAGCCTGTGCACACCGAATTCCGAACTACCCGACGACAAGCCCGCCAATCCGGTCAAGCTGGATGTCGAGGTCAATCTCGACTTCGATCGCCTGGTCCTTACCGGGGTGGGTGACGGCAGCGCCGAGCTAGGCCCGGACGGTGCGCGCAACGCCACCGGCTCGATCACCGCGATCAGCGCACGGGCGATGGTTGGCGAAGTAATGATTCGCGGCGAGCCCGACAGATATGTTCGAATCGAGTTGCCGCGCCAGATCGAACTACACGGCTACTCCGGGGGCGTCATTCGCCTCGAATCGCTGCGATCGGACCTGCCGCAAATGCCGCGGCTCGATGGTACCGGCCGCCTCAAGTTCCGGGTCGGCGGCGTGCTCCATGTGACTGGCGATCTTAGCGGCGCGTTCCGCGGTGATGTGCCGATCGACGTTGACTATCTATAGTTCGCCATCGGCCGGATCCGAACGCGCCCAATAGTTAACGCGCTGGAAACCATGTCATTGAGCAAAGCCGTAAGCCGTTAAGGTTAATGGTGCGGATACGGATTGGACGGTTTCGCTCGGCCAACCGCCATGTTTCGAATCAAGTGGGGAATTCATCATGACCAATTTCGTTCGCCTGGCGGCGCTGGCCGCCGCCGCGACCATTGCCGCGACTCCGGCCATGGCCGCTCCCTTGCCCGCGACTCCGGTCGCCAAGGCGCGCGTCAACATCGTCAAGCCGCTGACCCTGGCCGCGACCCGTGACCTTCACTTCGGCACCATCGTCGTCACCGGCAACGACAGCGTGTCAATTAACCAGGCTGGCACCGTCACCTGCGGTGCCGCTGCCAATGTCACCTGCGATACCACTGGCGCGCAGTCGGCCCAGTTTCATGTTACCGGTGCCAACAACCAGCTCGTGAGGATCACCGCGACGGCATCCAGCCTGGTCAACGGGGCGGCCTCGCTCGCGTTCACGCCAAGCGCCCCGGCCAATGTGACGCTTCCAAATTCGGGCGCCGCAGGCACCGACTTCAACGTCGGTGGCACCGTCGCGGTCCTGGCTTCGTCGCCGGAAGGTCTTTACGTCGGCGACATCAACGTCACCGTCGAATATTGATTAGTGGAAGGTGAAGCGCCTGGGTTGCCGGGCGCTTTGGACAGGGGGCTGCCGAGCGATCGGCGGCCCCCATTTTCATGCCCATGAGGTTTCTGAAAATGGTTAGCCGAATAATAACCATTTTGAGGGCATTTTCCTCCGTATCGTTTCGGAGGAAATTTCATGGTCGCTACCCTGTCCCGTCGTCTTGCCGCCTTTGCCCTGGCCGCGCCCGTCCTGATGCTGGCGTCGCCGGCAGCCGAGGCGGGGGTCGGCGACCTGCTGGTCGCGCCGACGCGGGTTGTCCTTGACGGACGCCGCGGGGCCGAAGTGATCCTCAATAACATCGGCGACGATGTCGCCACCTATCGGGTCACGGCTGAGCTTCGGCGGATGACTCCCGACGGCAATCTGGTCGACGTGACCGATCCCAATGCCGGCGAGAAGGCAGCGCAGGAAATGCTGCTCTACGCGCCGCGGCGGATTACCCTGCCACCCAATCAGCCGCAGGCGATCCGCCTGTCGGCTCGCGCGCCCGAGGGCCTGCCGGACGGCGAATATCGGGTGCATATGCTGTTTCGGGCCGTTCCTCCGCCCCGGCCGCAGGTTGCGCCGGAGAAGATTGACGGCGTCGCGTTCCAGTTGCGGCCGATCTACGGCGTGACCATTCCGGTGATCATCCGTCTCGGCCGTCTCGAGGCCAAGGCCGCCATTGCCAATGTCCGCAAGGTGACCGCAGAGGGCAGGCCGGCGATATCCCTTGATATCAACCGTGCCGGCGACCGTTCGACTTTTGGCGCGATCAAGGTGTTCAAGGCCGGCATAGCCGAACCCATCGCGCTGGTCAGCGGCATCGCCGTCTACACCGAAATCGGACAGCGTTCGGTGACCATCCCGATCGATCCGGCCCAGGTCGCCAATGCCAATGGCCAGGTTACCGTCCAATATGTCGAGCCGACCGACACCGGTCCGGTGACGCTCGCGGAAACCACCGCGGTTCTCCGCTAGGCGGCAAGGCGCGGGGGCGGAAACCATTACCATGCAGGGGCCCATCCGGTGGATGCGCGGCGCCTTGGCGTGCGCAGCGCTGGTCGTGGCCGGCGCTGTTGCTGCATGGGCCGCGAGCCCGGTTGGCCCTGCCTGGACCGCGGACCCCGAGGAGCAGTTCCTGCTCGACGTCAACATTCGCCAGCTGCGGCTCGGCGACGGGGTCCGGGCCTATGCGACGCCCGAAGGTACCTGCGTGGTGTTCGGCGACTTCCTCACCACGCTCGACCTGCCGATGAAGATCGATCTGGCGGCGAGGAAGGCTTCCGGCTGGGCTTTCCACGAGGAGAACAAGATCGACATCGACCAGGCGGCCGGAACCGCCCGCTTTGGCGACAAGCAGGAAAAGATCAGCGAAGGGACGATTCGCGAGACGCCGGAGGGGTGGTGCGTCGACAGCGCCGCGCTCGGCCGCTGGTTCAACCTCGGCGTCAAGCCAGTCATGCAGGGATCGGTGCTCATGCTCGATTCCGAAGCGAAGCTGCCGGTCGAGCTTGCCCGCGAGCGCGAGCAGCGTGCCGCCCGGCTGCGGCCGGCCTCAATGCCGCTCGAGGGGCTTCCGCAGGTAAAGTTGCCCTATCGGATGTGGCGCGCTCCAGCGCTGGACTTCATCGTCCATGCCGGCGCGACCTATCAGGCGTCGACCGGAATGAGGGTCGATCGCAGCGCATCGGTGCTGGCGGCCGGCGAAATCGCCCGCCTGTCCTATGACAGCATGCTGTCCACCGACCAAAAGGGCCGGTCGGAAACACTCAGGATCACCGCCTATCGTTCGGATCCCGACGGCGGCCTGCTGGGACCGCTCAACGCAACCCATTTCGCGGTCGGCGACGTGCAAACCCTGGCCCACCGGCTGATACCGGGTTCCACCGGCCGCGGTCTGGAGGTCACCAATCGGCCCCTGTTCAACCCTGTGGCGTTCGACCGGACCCGCTTCGACGGCGATTTGCCTTCGGGATGGGATGCGGAGCTTTATCGCAACGGAGAATTACTTGCATTAAGCCATTCGGACGGCTCGCAGCGCTATGCGTTCGAGGACATTGCGCTGAACTACGGCGATAATCGGTTCGAAATCGTGCTTTATGGCCCGCAGGGGCAACGCCGAAGCCGATTGGAGACCATCAATGTCGGCCAGAGCCAGGTTCCCGCGGGGCAAACCTGGTATTGGGCCGGAATCAGCCAGCCAAACCGCAATCTGGTCGGCAATTTGCTGGATCGAGACGATGGCGGCGGGTTCGAACGCCTGAACGGGCGCGTGGATTTTTCGCGCGCCGATCTTCAGGCTGCAGTGCAATTGGAACATGGCCTCAGCAAGCGCACCTCGATCGGAGCGCTTGCCGCTATGCTATTGGCAGACAATGAGAAATTGACATTCGTCGAAGGCTCGGTGCGCCAGTCGATTGGCACGTCGCTGGTCGAGGTCGCCATCGCGCGCGACGGGCGGGGCGGTACCGCGGGGCGGCTTGCCGCGGTCGCGCAGCTTGGCTCGGTCAACCTTAGCGCCGATGCCCTGGTGGCGAACAATTTCGTGGTCAATGGCGAACGCGAACGGCGCTACCGGGAAGGCCGGCTCTCGCTCGATGCCCCGATCAGGCTTGGCCGGCAGAGCATCGTCGCCCACACGGACGTGCGCCTGGCCGATCGCGGCGACGGCAATCGCTCGGTCGGCGCGATTGGGCGATTGTCTACCAATATCAATAATTTCAACCTTACAACCCTAATCGACTGGCAGCACCAGCTGGGACGATCGTCGAATTTCAACGACGACAAGCTCGAGCTCGGCCTGCTGGCGACCGGACGAATCAAATCGGTCCGGCTGCGCGGCGAGGCACGCTGGGAGTTCCAGCCGCAAAGCCGGTTCCGAAGCGCCGAAGTCAGCGCCTATTGGTCGGCGTCCGACAAGGCCGATTGGGAGGGGGCACTTGGCTATGACGCTTCCGGCAGGCGTGGCCACGCCCGAATTTCACACATTCGCCGCTTCAACAGCCTGGCGGCCGCGGCCTCGCTGGAGGCCAGCACCGACGGCAGCGTCGCCGCCGGCATCAACCTCAATTTTTCCCTCGATTCGTCCGGCGGAGGATTCAAGCTGACCAACCAGCGGCTCGCTTCGACCGGATTGGTCGAAGCGCGTGTCTATCGCGACAATAATGACAATGGCGTGCGCGATCCGACGGAGCCGTGGCAGGCCGGAGCGACGATCACCACCGGCCAGCGCGTGTCTGAAGACGCCACCGACAGGCAAGGGCTTGTCCGGGTTGGCGGTCTGCAACCGTATCAGCCGATCGCGGTCGGCATCGATACGTCGAGTCTCGACGACCCCTCTCTTGCTCCCAGAAAAGCGCTGCAAGTCGTGGTTCCGCGCCCCGGCGTCTCCGCCAAGATCGAGATCGGCCTGGTCGGATCGGGCGACGTCGAAGGGGTGCTTGCACAGAGCGACGGGCGCGGCTTCGAAGGCCTCGATATCGAGCTGATCGACTCCGCCGGGAAAGTCGTCGCTACCGGCCGAAGCGACTATGACGGCTTCTTCCTGTTCGACCGGATCCCTTATGGGCGCTACAGTTTGCGCCTAACGGCCGAATCCGCGGGCGCCGCGGGCGTGGCGGCGGCGATCGATCGCACGATTGAGCTCAACGCGCAGAAATCGGTGATCCGACTGGGCGTGATCCGCATCCTGAAGTCGCCCCAAATTGCCCTGTCGGCAACCGGCGGTAGCGCGGTCCAGAGCCCGCATTAACCATAAGTCGTCCAAGACGACTTTTGGAATAACCAGAATTTTCAATGGGATGAGCATGAAATCAGACAGTCTCCCAGACTGTCCTTGATTTCATACTGGTGCGGTCGAGAAGACTCGAACTTCCACGGGCTTTCGCCCACAACGACCTCAACGTTGCGCGTCTACCAGTTCCGCCACGACCGCACTCGTGAAAAAAGCAGCGCGTCCTTGACGGGGCGCTGCCCTGGGTAGGGCGCGGCCTCTAGCAAAGCGAAACCATGCTGGCAACGGCCTGATCCAGTGCCATCTGCCGACCCAATTTGGGACAGCATGGTAAACAAGGCGCTAACCATATCGCTCGCCCCGCATTATGACGGGGTAATGGTCGGACCATTGACGATCCTGGCAGCCGCAAGCCTGGCCCAGTCGGCTACGTCGACGCCCGCGCCGACCTCCGCTTTTCGCCCGTCAGTCACCGCCCACGCCACCGCGCGGATCCAGATCATTTCGGGGGTGAAATTCGGACCGGGCCATGACCTGGTCCCGCCCAACGCGCTTCGCCGGTCAGCTTCGCTGATCGATGCCGATGGTCAGGTCAGGCCAGCAGAACTGCTGGAATTTCAATAGCTTAAGGTTCAACCTGACCAAGGGTGATGGTCAGCTCGTCGCCGCCCTTGGGAACATCGATCTCGGCGCTGTTGAAGCTGGCGCTGCTGCGCGGCGCGAGCACTCTCGCCGGCGGCGCGATGGTCCAGCGGTGAACCACTGCCTTGCTTTGCTTGTCCCGCAGCTCGGCATGGATCGGCGGCACATTCTGTTCCTGGTCGGTCGGATTGATCACCCGGCCGCTGATCGCGATCAGCTCGTTGCCGCTTTCCAGCGGCTGGCGGTCGTTGGTCGTGATCATCAGCTGCAACGGAGTCGCGCCGGCCTGGGCGATCCCCGCGCGCTGCTTCCACTCTGGGGGCGCCAGGAACCAGAAGGCAGCGGCTGCCACCGCGATCAGTGCAAGCAAGCCAAGGATCAGCGGCCAGCGCCGCCGCGGGCGTTCTTCGTCCTCGATCGGCGCATAGCCGACGAATTCTTCGTCGGCGGTAGCAGCGGGCGCTTCCACGACGGCCGGCGCCTGCGCCTCAGCCGGGAGCGGCGGATCCTCGGCGAGCGCTGGCGCCTCGTCAGTCACAGCCTGTGTTTCCGATCCGGGATCGAACTCGGCGGCAGGCTCGCTCCTCCGCCACTCGTCGGCGACGGCCGGTGCCTCTTCCATCGATACTTCGTCGGCTGGTGGCGGCTCGATCGGCCCTTCCGCAGATGGCAGCGCCCAATCACTGCCATATGTTTCCACTACTTCCGGCTGGGGCTCCCCGGCGATCAGGCCTTCCTCGACCGCTTCGGGCGGCGCCTCCGCGAAGGGCTGCTCGACAATTTCCGGGGCCGGTTCGGGCGGTCCGGCAAAATCTACCGCGACGGACTCGGCCGCGACAACCATTCCTTCCGGATCCTGATGCCAGCTATGCTTGCACGAGGCGCAGCGCACCTGGCGTCCGCCTGGTGGTATGGCGTCGTCCTTCACGACATATTTGGTGTCGCAGGCGGGACAGGTCAGGATCATCTGCGCGGGGGGCCTTCCGAAAGCAGTTAACCGAGTTAAGCAGCATTGCTCGTGGCTTTGCAAGGCGGGGCGCGCCGTGCCAAACCATCGGCGGGGAAAGGAAGTGGCGCTTGCCGGGGACGATCGTCGAATTTGACCGGGTGGGATTGCGCTACGGCACGGGCGCGGAAGTGCTGCGCGATCTCGATTTCCGACTTAACGAGGGCGGGTTCTATTTTCTCACCGGGCCGTCCGGCGCCGGCAAGACCTCTCTCCTGAAGCTGCTCTACCTTGCCCAGCGACCGACGCGTGGGCGGATGGCGTTATTCGGCGACCAGCTCGATCATGCGCCTCGCGACTCCCTGCCCGGCTATCGCCGCCGGATCGGCGTGGTGTTCCAGGACTTCCGGCTGATCCGGCATCTGTCAGCGTTCGACAATGTCGCCCTGCCTCTGAGGATCGCCGGCCACGGCGACGCCGAGGTCGAAGGCCCCGTCCGAGAAATGCTGGCCTGGGTCGGACTGGCCGACCGAGCCAGCGCCCGGCCCCCGACGCTTTCGGGCGGCGAACAGCAGCGGGTCGCGATCGCCCGGGCGGTCATTGCCCGCCCCGAACTGATTATCGCCGACGAGCCGACCGGCAACGTCGATGCGGCGATGGCGACACGCATCCTTCACCTGCTGACCGCGATGAACCGGCTTGGAACCACCGTTATCGTCGCCACCCATGATGTCGGCCTGATCGCGGCGACTCCGGGCGCCCAGCTGATCCGCCTCGAGAATGGCTTGTTGGTCGATCCGACCGGCCTGCTCAAGCATCCGCCGGGCCGCGCGCAATGAGCCAATTGACCATCTCCGACGCCGAACAGCGGCTGATCCCGTCGAGCGGCATTCGCGGCCCAGTGCCCTTGCTGATCGCCATCATGAGCTTCGTTATGGTGGTGGTCGCCGCCGCGGGACTTGCACTGGCCAACACCGGATCGGTCGTCCGGGCCGGAGTAGAACATCGCTATTCGATTCAGATCTCCGACGGCGCCGCCAGGGCCCCGGCGGCGATCGCCGCTGCCCGGGCCAGTCCAGGCGTTTCCCGTGTCCAGCAAGTCGATCCGGCCGACCTTCGCCGAACGCTCGAGCGTTGGCTCGGGCCGGCGTCGAAAGAGGCGGACCTGCCGCTCCCGGCGATCATCGACGTCGATCTTAAACCTGGAGCGAAACCCGCGGCCGTTGCAAGGGCAGTCCAGAAAGCGGTGCCATCGGCGCGCTTGATTGCCCACCAGGCCAGTCTCGCGCCCTTGCTCAAGGCACTGCGCGGGCTGACTTTGCTGGCGCTAGGGCTGGTGCTGATGATCGCTCTGGCAAGCGCGGCCGCGGTCGTGCTGGCGGCGAGAGGCGCGCTCGACACGCATCGCGGAACGATCGAGGTGATGCACGGGATCGGCGCTACCGATGACCAGGTGGCGCGGCTGTTCGTGCGGCAGATCGGGATCGACGCCTTGCTTGGCGGAATCATCGGCGGGGCGGTGGCCGGCCTGAGCGTCGCCGCAATCATTGGCGGCGCGGGCCAGGCAACCATGCTTGCGGGCGCGTCCCCGCTGAGCTGGCAGGATGCCCTTTGGCTGGTGACCTTGCCGATCGCCATTGCCCTGCTGGCAACCCTAGTTGCCAGGTCGGCCTTGCTCAGGGCATTGCGCGAGCGTCTATGATCGCCCGCGCCCTTGCATTCCTCGCTATTCTTTACGTCCTCGGGTTCGCGCTTTTCGCCGTGACGCTGGGCGATCCGGCACCGGCCGATTCGCCCAATGTCGACGCGATCGTCGCCATCACCGGCGGCAAGGGCCGGATCGAACATGGCGCGAAGCTACTGGCGGAAGGCAAGGGCAGGCGGCTACTCATTGCCGGTGCCGATCCCTCGGTCAGGAAGGTCGATCTGGTCGCCCGGCTGCATGCACCGGGAAAGCTGTTCGACTGCTGTGTCGACCTCGGGTCGGAATCGGTCGACACCCGTTCCAATGCGGAGGAAGCCAAGCGCTGGATCGAGCGGCATCATTACAAGAGCATCCGCCTGGTCACCAGCGACTGGCACATGCGGCGGGCCCGCTATGAGTTCAACCGGCAGATCGACCGCAACGTGAAGATCATTCCCGACGCGGTCCGGACCGAGCCCAACTTCGGCACCTTGTTCGCCGAGTATAATAAATATGTGCTGCGCCGCCTGAGCGTCTGGCTCGATATCTAGGTCTGGACCCACATGTCTGCCATTCGCTCGCTGCTATTCTTCCTGCTCTTTTACCCCGGCACCTTGATCTATGTGCTGACGGTTATCCTGGTCTCGCCGTTCGGGACCCCTCCGGTCAGGAAGGTGGTCCACGGCTGGTCCGACTTTCACCACTGGCTGGTTCGCCATGTCCTCGGCATCCGGTTCGAATGGGACGGAGAGATTCCCGGAGGCCCCTTCCTTATCGCGGTCAAGCATCAGGCGATGGTCGAAACGGTCGAGGCGCTGCGCTTTGCCCGGACCCCGGTAGTGGTGATGAAGCGGGAGCTGACCACCATGCCCTTGTTCGGCTGGGTGACACTTCGTTACGGATCGATCGGGGTCCATCGCGAAGCCGGGGCGCAGGCGCTCAGGGAGATGATGGCCAAAGGCAAGGAGGCGGTTTCGGAAGGCCGGCCGGTGGTAATTTTTCCCGAAGGAACGCGGGTACCGGTCGGCGAATCGCCGCCGCTTCGCCCCGGGTTTGCGGGCCTTTATCGAGCGCTCGGCCTGCCGGTCGTGCCGGTGGCGCATGACAGCGGGAAGCTATGGCCGCGCGGCCTCGTCAAGCAGCCAGGCACCATCCACTTCAAAGTGGGCGAGACGATCCCGCCGGGCCTCAAGCGCGATGACGTCGAAGCCCGAGTTCATCAGGCAATCAACGCGCTCAACTGACCTTTGTCATCCCGGGCTTGATGTCCGGCATGCGGCACTGTCTGGGGGACAGTACCGGTCCGGGCATGGATCCGCCTGTTCTTCAGACGGCGCCAGAATCAAGGCAGACCCGGGATCAAGTCCGGGGTGACGGCCTAACTCCGCAACCTCGCCCCGAGCTTCTCGGCTGCGGCAATGACCTTCTTCGACACCTCGCCGATCTCCGCATCGGTGAAGCTTTTGTCGACCGGTTGCAGCGTCACCTCGACCGCCAGGCTCAGGCCGCTCGTTCCTTCGAACCGGTCGAACAGGCGGGCGTCGGTGATCAGCGCCTTGTCGGCGCCGCGAATCGCCCGGACCAACGAGTCCGCGGCCAGACCGGCCGGAACGATGAAGGCGAAGTCGCGGCTGATCGCTTGCAGCGCCGGCGGCGCAAAGGCGACGCGCGCTCGCTCGCTGCTGCGCGCGGCCGGGATGGCGTCAAGGTAGATTTCCGCCGCGACCGTTCCCGCCGGCACTTCGAGCGCCCGTTCGATCCGCGGATGAAGCTCGCCGAACGCCGCCAGGACATTCTTGCCCAGGCTCAAGGTCGCCGACCGGCCAGGATGCCAGGTGTCGCCCGCGCCCATGCCGAGCTGCAGATTGCCGACCGGCGCCCCGGCGGCATCGAGCAGCGCCAGCACTTCGGCCTTGGCGTCGAACGCGTCGAAATCGGCGCCCTTGGCGACAAGCCAGCTTCGCGGAGCCTTGTCGCCCGCCAGCATGATGCCGACCGTCGGCCGCTCGGCATCGGCCATGTAGCGGCGCCCGACTTCGAACAGGCGGATAGAGGACGCGCCGCGATCGGCGTTGCGCCGCGCCGCCGCGGCCAGCCCGGGGATCATCGACGGCCGCATATATTTCATGTCTTCGCTGATCGGATTGGCCACCACATGGCTGGCACCGCCGAACAAATCCGCATCATCCTTGCCAATGAAGCTCCAGTTTATCGCTTCATCGAGGCCGCGCGCCGCCGCCGCGCGCCGCACCTTGCGCTCGACCATCTGGGATCGGGTAGCGGTGGCACGAGCAACGCCTTCCGCGCGCGGCAATGGCGCCGACGGGATCCGGTCGTAACCGACGATTCGGGTCACTTCCTCGACCAGGTCGGCGGTACCGATGACATCTCGGCGCCAGCTGGGGACGAACGCCTGGTCGCCCTCGATCCGGAATCCGAGCCGCTCGAGAATCGCTTTCTGCTCGTCGACGGGAACGTCCATTCCGCCGAGATCGCGGGTGCGGTCGGGATCGAACCTGACGCTCCGTTCCTCAAGCGGCGGCTGGCCGGCGCGGGTCACCCGGCTTGCCTCGCCGCCGCAAATCTCGAGCACATGGCCGGTCAGGATTGCCAGCCCGTCATCGAGAAAGGCCGGGTCGACGCCCCGTTCGAACCGGCTGCGAGCGTCGCTTGTCAGCTGCAGCTTCTGCCCGGTGCGGGCGATATTGTCGGGCGTGAAATAGGCGATTTCGAGCAAGGTCCCGGTGGTGACTGCGCTAACCCCCGAATGTTCGCCGCCCATGATCCCGCCGATATCGTGGACCTGGGCCTCGTCGGCGATTACCGTCATCGTGCCGTCGAGCACATATTCCTTCTCGTTGAGCGCCAGCACTTTCTCGCCGTCCGCGGCGCGGCGGGCCGATACGGCGCCCTTCAGCTCATTGAGGTCATAGGCATGGGCCGGCCGGCCAAGGTCGAGCATCACATAGTTGGTGATGTCGACCAGCGCCGAGATCGGCCGCTGTCCGGCAGCCTTCAGCCGCCGCTGCATCCACTCGGGCGAAGCGCCATTGGTGAGGCCGCGAATGGTCCGGCCGAAGAATGCGGGGCAGCCTTCGCTGTCCTCGACCCTGATCTCGACCGGATTGTCGAAGCTGCCCTCGATCGACGGCACGTCGAGCGGCTTCAGCTTGCCGAGGCCGGCCGCGGCGAGGTCGCGGGCGATTCCGCGCACGCCCATGCAATCCTGCCGGTTGGGCGTGATGGCGACGTCGAACACCGCATCGTCCAGCCCGGCATAATCGGCGAAGCTGGTCCCGACCGGCGCATCGGCTGGAAGCTCGATGATCCCGTCATGATCCTCGCCCAGTTGCAGCTCGCGCGCCGAGCACATCATGCCGTTGCTCTCGACCCCGCGGATCGCCGCCTTCTTCAGTGTGAAATCGCTGCCCGGGACATAGGTGCCCGGACCGCCGAACACGCCGACCAGGCCGGCGCGGGCATTGGGCGCGCCACACACGACCTGCAACGGCTGGCCGCCGTCGCCGGTGTCAACCGTCAGCACCTGCAGCTTGTCGGCCTGCGGGTGACGCTCGGCGGTCAGCACGCGCGCGACCGTGAAGGGCTTCAGCGCCTCCGCCGGATTGTCGACGCCTTCGACTTCAAGCCCGATGCGCGTCAGCGTCTCCGCCACCGTCGCCGCGTCGGCACCCGTGTCGAGATGATCCTTCAGCCACGAAAGGGTGAACTTCATACAATAATTCCGTTCGTCCCGAGCGAAGTCGAGGGACTTGGGTGCCAGCGTGTCTCGACTTCGCTCGACACGAACGGGGTTCGGCTAGGCCTAAAGTGCGTCATGCGCCCACTCCCCCGCTGAGCGTCGGCACGTCGAGGAAGCGGAAGCCGTAATGCTTCATCCAGCGAAGGTCGCCGTCGAAGAAGGCGCGCAAATCATCCATTCCATATTTGAGCATCGCCAGCCGGTCGACGCCGGTGCCGAAGGCGAAGCCTTGCCATTCGTCAGGGTCGAGGCCGCAATTGGCGATGACCTTGGGATGGACCATGCCGCTGCCCAGCACTTCCATCCAGCCCTCGTTGCCGCCGACCACGCGGCGGCCCTTTTCCATCGACCAGCCGACATCGACCTCGGCCGACGGCTCGGTAAAGGGGAAGTAGCTCGGCCGCATCCGGAGCACGACGTCGTCGCGCTCGAAGAAGGCCTTGAGAAAGGTCTCCAACGTCCATTTGAGATGGCCCAGCGTGATCTTGCGATCGATCACCAGTCCCTCAATCTGATGGAACATCGGCGTGTGGGTCGCGTCGCTGTCGCTGCGATAGACGCGGCCTGGCGCGATCACCCGGATCGGTGGCGGGCTCGATTGCATCGTCCGGATCTGTACCGGCGAGGTGTGGGTGCGCAGCACCTTGGGGGCGCCGTCCGCGCCCCTCTCGTCCATGTAGAAAGTATCCTGCATCGCCCGCGCCGGATGCGTCTCGGGAATGTTGAGCGCGGTGAAATTGTGCCAGTCGTCCTCGATCTCCGGCCCTTCCGCGACCGAAAATCCGAGGTCGGCGAAAATCTCGGCCAGCTCGTCCATCACCTGGCTTACCGGGTGGATCGAGCCGCGCGGCGCTTCGATCGACGGCAGCGACAGGTCGAGCCGCTCGGTCGCCAGCCGCCGTTCGAGCTCGGCATTTTCGAGCGCCGCCTTTTTCGCCGCGATTGCCTCGCTCACCGCTTCGCGTAAGCCATGGATCCGGGGCGCTTCGGCGGTGCGCGTCTCGGCATCCATCGTGCCCAGCGATTTCAACAGCTGGGTAACCTCGCCCGATTTGCCGAGCGCCGCCACTCGCACCGCGTCCAGCGCGGCAAGGTCGGCGGCGGCGGCGATCTCTTGCGCAAAGCGGGCTGCAAGCGGGTCGACGGACATTAACTTCCCTTGGGCAATTGCGAAGGCGCGCTTAAGCAGGGATTAGGGGGAAAGCGCAAGGAGAAGCGCCATGGACAATGGCTGGCCGGCTTTGGATGCCCAACATGACGGTCCGACATTCGCGCTGCTGCACCTTGCCAGCCAGATGCTCGGCAAGATGCGCGTTGCTCATGCGCCCTGGGCCAATCATGGGTGGCATGCGACGCTTCACCCGGTCGCCGAAGGGCTGGCGATCGAACCGATCGCGGCGAACGGCCAGCACTTCGGCCTGACCCTCGACCTCTGCCGCCACGCGATCGTGCTGCACGTCGGCGATGGCGAGCGCGATTTTCTGCCGCTCGATCTCGGTAGCGTCGCCGCGGTTCACCGTTGCCTTGTCGAAATGCTCCGGGCCCATGGCCTCCCGTCCAATTTTCATGGGCGTCCCAATGAGGTGCCCGACGCCGTTCCATTCGCCGAGGATGTCGGCCCACGCGAATACCGGCCCGATTCAGCCGAGCGGCTTCACCTCGCGCTGGAACGGATAGTCCCGGTGTTCGGGCGCTTTCGTGCCGGCTTTCTCGGCAAGGCAAGTCCGGTCCATTTATACTGGGGCAGCTTCGACCTCGCCGTGACTCGCTTCTCCGGCCGGTCCGCACCCCAGCATCCCGGCGGAATCCCGGGCCTTCCCGACCGCATCACCCGCGAAGCGTACAGCCATGAGGAATCGAGCGCCGGCTTCTGGCCGGGCGGTGTCACGGCGGCCGAGCCGATCTTCTACAGTTACGCCTATCCCGAGCCAGCGGGATTCCGCACCGCCAGGGTCGCGCCCTCATCCGCCAGCTTCGACGAAACCCTCGGCGAATATGTCCTGCCCTATGAAGCGGTACGCCGCTCCCCGGATCCCGAGGGCGAGCTGACGGCGTTTCTGCAATCGAGCTATGACGTTGCCGCCGACCTGCTCAAATGGGACCGGGCAGCTTTGGAGCGGGAGCCTGTTGCGCCATAGCCGTTGCCGTCATTGCGAGCGGAGCCAAGCAATCCAACCCTGGATCGCCGCGTCGCTCCGCTCCTCGCGATGCCGATGTGGTTTCACCCCGCCACGAACGGGAAGGGCGAAATCGTCTTCCGGGTCCGGTCGATCGCCAGCATCCGCCCGGCTGGCGGAGTCGCGCGATATCCGCAGTCGATCCGCGGACAGATGGCGCAGGCCGGCCCGACCGGAGTAACCGGCGCTCTTTCCAGGTCATAGCCTTCGGCGCAGTGCAGCCGGTGGGCGTGGCGGATGTCGCAGCCGAGGCCGATCGCCAGCAGCCCGCCCGACAGGTCGCTCTTGATCGGTCGCTCGATCGTCCTTGCGACCGTGAAGAAACGCTGGCCGTCGGGAGTCTCGATCAGCTGGGTTACGACCTGGCCATTGGCCTGGAACGCGGCGTGGAGGTTCCAGCGCGGGCAGGTGCCGCCGAACCGAGAGAAGGGGAAATTCTCGCCCGCATAGCGCTTGCTGATGTTCCCGGCCGGGTCGACCCGCAGCATGAAGAAGGGGACTCCCCGAGCACCTGGCCGGTTGAGCGTCGTCAGCCGGTGCGCGACCTGTTCGACATTTGCTCCATATTCACCGCACAGCCGGTCGATCGAGAAGCGATACTGCTCGGCGCTGGCGAGGAAGCGGCCATAGGGCATCATGATCGCGCCGGCGGCGTAATTGGCGAGGCTCATGTGCAGGAGCTGGCGAACCCCCTCGTCGGGCGGAGCGGCCTCGGCCACCAGTCGCTCGAGCACCGCCGCAAACTCGACCAGCGCCAGCTGGTAGGCCAGGGCGAAAGTACGGTTCTCCGGCCTGAGCTGCGACGACATCAGGAACAGCCGCCGGTCCTGGTCATATTGCTGGCTGACGTTGCCGAGCTCGTCCTGCGGCACGACCCGGGCCGAAATCCCCCAGGCTTCTTTCAAGCGTCGCCGCATCGGCTCGGCCATCGACAGGGGATCGCTCAGTGCCCCGCCCAGCGTCTCGGCCGCTTCCTCCAGCGCCGGATAATAGTTGCGGTGCTGCTGGATATAGTCGCGCACCCAATTTTCCGGCGTGACCAGCGCTCGGGCATCGCCGGCGCTGGCGATCTCCGGATTGCGCGCGGCCTCCTTCAGCGCGCCGTAGAGCCTGGCGATGGCATCGGCGATCGCCGGAGCATTGTTGGCCAGCTCTGCCAGCTCGTAACGCGGAACGCCGAGGTCGCTGAGCAGCGCATCGGAGAAAATCTCGGCCAGCGCGTCCGGTCCAGTCCGCGCTCCGCCGTTGGCGGCAAAGGTCCGGACGTCGACCTCATACAGCTCGGCCAGTTTCAATAGCAGGGCTGCCGTCACCGGCCGCTGGTTGCGCTCGAGATGGTTGAGATAGCTGGGGCTGATCGCCAGAGTCTGGGCCATGTCGGTTTGCGACAGCTCGTGGTCGCGGCGGAGGCGGCGAAGGCGATGGCCGAGGAATAGCTTGCTGGACATTCGGCAGTTTCTGTCAATTTCGCCCAATCATCACAAGTCAATCTATGACAGGACTACGCTTTTTGCCGATGCTTCTTTCCGCCTCGCATGGTGGATTCCGCAGGGTAATCCACCGCGTCACCGAAGGACCGTGCCATGACAAGTTTTGACCAGGTCGTAATCGCCCCCGCCGGACGCTTCGACGGCATCGAGCGGCCCTATTCGGCCGAGGACGTGATCCGGCTGCGCGGCTCGGTGCCGATTGAGCATAGCCTCGCCAGACGCGGTGCCTTGAGGCTGTGGGAGTTGCTGAAGCGCGATGAGCCGGTCCGGGCACTGGGCGCGGTCACCGGCAACCAGGCGATGCAGATGGTCCGCGCCGGCCTCGAGGCCATCTACCTCTCCGGCTGGCAGGCGGCGGCGGACGCCAACACCGCCGGCGCAATGTATCCCGACCAGTCGCTCTATCCGGCGAACACGGGGCCGGAACTGGCGCGAAAGATCAACCGCACCCTCCAGCGCGCCGACCAGATCGAGCATATGGAGGGCAGCGGCCCAAATGGTTCAGGCGCGCGCGACTGGTTCGCGCCGATCGTCGCCGATGCCGAGGCCGGGTTCGGCGGGCCGCTCAACTGCTTCGAGATTATGAAAAGCTATATCGAGGCAGGCGTTGCCGGTGTCCATTTCGAGGACCAGCTGGCTTCGGAAAAGAAGTGCGGCCACCTGGGCGGCAAGGTGTTGATCCCGACGCAAGCCGCAATCCGCAACCTCGACGCGGCGCGGCTGGCCGCGGACGTTTCCGGTGTTCCGACCATCCTCGTCGCCCGCACCGATGCCGAGAGCGCCCGGCTTATCACCAGCGACGTCGACGAGCGCGACCGGCAGTTCCTAACGGGCGAGCGGACATCGGAAGGCTTCTTCCGCCTGAAGGAAGGCAGCGGACTCGATCATTGCATCGCCCGCGGCCTGGCCTTTGCCGCCCACGCCGATTTGCTGTGGTGGGAAACCAGCCATCCCAATCTCGAGGAGGCGCGGATTTTTGCCGAAGCGGTCCACCGCGTCCATCCGGGCAAGCTGCTCGCATATAATTGCTCGCCCAGCTTCAACTGGAAGGCCAAGCTGGACGAGGCGACCATCGCCAGGTTCCAGCGCGAGCTCGGTGCGATGGGCTACAAGTTCCAGTTCGTGACCTTGGCCGGTTTCCACAGCCTCAACCATGGCATGTTCGAACTCGCTTCGGGCTATCGCGACCGCGGCATGACCGCTTACTCGGAGCTGCAGCAGGCCGAGTTCGACAGCGAGGCTTTCGGCTACACCGCGACCCGCCACCAGCGCGAGGTCGGCACCGGCTATTTCGACGCCATCGCCACCGCCATTTCGGCCGGCCAGGCGTCGACCGTTGCGCTCAATGAGTCCACCGAAGCCGCGCAGTTCGCGCATGCCTGACACCAACGGCTAACCAGGGAGAACAGCCATGGGACTACGTTTCTGGGTACTTGGCGGCGAATATCGCAATTGCCGCTTCGACGAGGTCGTGCCGGGCACGGAAGAGATTAGCGGTCCTTTCCCCGACCTCAATCGAGCCCGCACCGAATGGACGCGGCTCAGCTTCCGTGACCGGCTCGGCGCCACAACCCGCTATGTGATCACGCAGGAAGCGCGCGTGTGACCGAAGTGATCGAACGGCAGGTAGTTCGGGCGGTGCCATCTGCCGCTAATGGCGCCGCCGACATTTTGACCGACGAAGCATTGGGCTTCGTCGCCGAGCTTCACCGGCACTTCGATGCCCGGCGGCGGGGGCTGTTGGCGGCGCGGATCGAACGGCAGATGCGGTTCGACGCGGGCGAGCTGCCCGATTTCCCCGAGGAGACCCGCCACATTCGGGAAAGCGACTGGAGGGTGGGGCCAATTCCGGCCGACCTTACCGATCGCCGGGTTGAGATCACCGGGCCGACCAATGCCAAGATGGTGATCAACGCGCTCAATTCGGGCGCGAAAATGTTCATGGCCGATTTCGAGGACGCAACGTCGCCCGTCTGGGACGAACTCATCCAGGGTCAGGTCAACCTCCGCAATCGCTGGCTGGGCAGGCTCGACTATACCGATCCCGACAGCGGCAAACATTATGCGCTGGGCGCCGATCCCGCCGTCCTGCTCGTTCGCCCGCGCGGCTGGCATCTCACCGAACGCCACGTGACCGTCGATGGCGAGCCTGTCGCCGGCGCTCTCCTCGATTTCGGCCTCTACCTTTGGCACTGCGCTCGGGCATCGCTCGACGCCGGTTCGGGCCCCTATTTCTACCTGCCCAAACTGGAGAGCCGGCACGAGGCCGCACTGTGGGACGATATCTTCGTCTATGCCGAACAGCGGCTGGGCCTGCCGCGCGGAACGATCAAGGTCACGGTCCTCATTGAGACCTTGCCCGCCGCGTTCGAGATGGACGAGATCCTTCATGCGCTGCGTGCCAATATCGTCGGCCTCAACTGCGGCCGCTGGGACTATATCTTCTCCTATATCAAGCGCCTCGGCCGATCGCCCGACAGGCTGACGCCCGACCGTTCGGCGATGACGATGGATAAGGCATTCCTTGCTGCTTACTCGCTGCGCCTTGTCGCCACCTGCCATCGCCGCGGCGCCTACGCCATGGGCGGCATGTCGGCCTTTATTCCGGTCAAGGGCGACGATGCGGCGAATGCGGCCGCGCTGGCCAAGGTCCGCGCCGACAAGCTGCGCGAAGTGACCAACGGCCATGACGGCACCTGGGTCGCCCATCCGGCGCTGGTTCCGGTCGCGATGGAGGCGTTCGCCGCGATGCCCGGACCCAACCAGCTTTCAAGGATCCCCGACCGCATTCCCGGCCGCGATGAAATGCTCGAGCTTCACTCGGGCGTCCGCACCGAAGCTGGTGCCCGCGAGAATATCCGCGTCGCCGTCCAATATATCGCTGCCTGGATCGGCGGGCGTGGGGCGGTTCCGCTCTACAATCTGATGGAGGATGCCGCGACGGCGGAGATCTGCCGCGCCCAGCTATGGCAATGGCTGCGGTTCGAAGCGGCGTTCGACGATGGCAGGCGTTTCAGTCTCGACTTGTTCGACGAGTGGTTGGCCGAGGAGCTGGCGGCGCTTGGCGACCTCCCCAACCTCAAGCCCGCCGCCCGCCTGCTGCACGATCTCGTCACGACGCAAGAGTTCGAGGAGTTTCTGACGCTGCCGGCTTACAGGTTGCTGCAATAGAAAGGGGCG
Source organism: Sphingomonas brevis (assembly GCF_023516505.1). Classification (NCBI taxonomy): domain Bacteria; kingdom Pseudomonadati; phylum Pseudomonadota; class Alphaproteobacteria; order Sphingomonadales; family Sphingomonadaceae; genus Sphingomonas; species Sphingomonas brevis. Next base: position 2,100,934 of record NZ_JAMGBB010000001.1, read on the forward strand.
CCGGAACCGAAGTCCCGACGCCCTTACTTATATCGTTCGGCTAATCCCCGCTTTCGCGAGGACAGGGTTTACGCTGCTTTGGGCAGTGCTGCCTTGGCCTGTGCGATGATCGCGCTGAACGCTTCGGCTTCATGCATCGCAATGTCGGCCAGGACCTTCCGGTCGAGGTCGATATTGGCGAGCTTCAGCGCGTGGATGAACTGGCCATAGGTGAGGCCCTCGGCGCGAACCGCCGCGTTGATGCGCTGGATCCACAGGGCGCGGAAGCTCCGCTTCTTCACCTTGCGGTCGCGATAGGCGTACTGCCCGGCCTTTTCGACGGCCTGGCGGGCGATGCGGATGGTGTTCTTGCGGCGGCCGTAATAGCCCTTCGCATTGTCCAAAATCCGCTTGTGCTTGCTGCGGGTGGTTACACCCCGTTTGACGCGTGCCATTGTTCAGTACCTCCTTACTTCAGGCCGTAGGGCGCCCAAGCCTTGACCCGGGCCGTATCGGCTTCGGACAGGACTTCGGTGCCGCGGTTCTGGCGGATGTACTTGGCGTTATGGCTGATCAGCCGGTGGCGCTTGCCGGCTACGCCGTGCTTCAGCTTGCCGGTGGCCGTGAGCTTGAAGCGTTTCTTGACGCCGCTCTTGGTCTTGAGCTTGGGCATTTTCGTCTCCTTGTTGCGTCCATGGACGCGACGTTATCGAACTGCCACGGCAGCCCTAACTGGCCGGGCCGTTCGTTCTTCCAATGATCTGGAAAGACGGGCGCCTATAAGAGTAGTGGGCGGTGAAGGCAAGGAGTGAGTCGAATGAACGATATGGAGCTCCAGGAACCCGATGTCGGCCTGACGCCGCACCTCGCGATCGGCGGGGGCCGGGCCGCCGAGGCGATCGATTTCTACAAGGCGGCGTTCGGCGCCGAGGAGCTGATGCGCCACCCGGCCGACGACGGCCGGCTGATGCATGCTCATTTGAAGGTCAACGGCGCCTCGCTGATGCTCCACGACCATTTCGCCGAACATCACGGCGGCGCCGATCTCGGCCCGCCGGTCGGGGTGCTGCTTCACCTCCAGGTCGACGATGCCGACGGCTGGTGGAACCGCGCGCTGCGCGCCGGCGGCACGGTCGTCCTCGAAATGGCCGACCAGTTCTGGGGAGATCGTTACGGCCAGCTAAAGGACCCGTTCGGTCACATCTGGTCGATTGGCGCGCCTAGCGCTCCGGCCAGCGAGTAGGGTCGCGTAATGGGGGTCGAACCGCAAATCCGGGCCTTCTTCGATGAGCCGACCAACACGGTCACCTATCTCGTCTGGGACGCGACTTCGAAGCGGGGAGTGGCGATCGATCCGGTGCTGGATTTCGATCCGGCCGGAGGCACGGTTGACGATGATTCGGTGGGCGAACTGCTCAAGGCCGCTGAGGATCTGGGCGTCACCATCGAATGGGTGCTCGAAACCCATATCCATGCCGATCATCTGTCGGGCGCGCCGCTGATCAAGGCGCGGACCGGTGCGAAGATCGCGATCGGGGAACATGTTCGCGACGTTCAGAACATCTTCCGGCCGATCTTTGGCGCGGAGGATGTCAAGGCGGGCGGCGGCGACTTCGACCGGCTGTTCGCGGACGGCGACCTGCTCGAGGTCGGCGGCCTTTGTGTCGAAGTGATCCATACGCCGGGCCACACGCCTGCCTGCGTGAGCTACAGGATTGGCGATGCGGTGTTCGTCGGCGACACATTGTTCATGCCCGACTTTGGCACTGCCCGGACCGATTTTCCCGGCGGCTGTGCGCGCCAGCTCTATCGCTCGATCCGCAGGCTGTTGGCGCTCCCGCCCGAAACCCGGCTGTTCATGTGCCACGACTACAAGGCGCCGGGCCGTGACCGGTTCGCCTGGGAAACCACCGTCGCCGAGGAGCGCCGCACCAACAAGCACGTCCATGACGGCGTCAGCGAGGACGAGTTTGTCGCCATGCGGCAGGAGCGCGACAAAGGCCTGCAGACGCCGCGGCTGCTGATCCCTTCGATCCAGGTCAACATGCGCGCTGGCCGCTTTCCGCCGGCCGAGGCCAGCGGGGTTCGCTACTTGAGGATCCCCGTGAAACTCCGCGATGGAGTCGCCGCGTCCGACATCGATTAGCTGTGACCTCGACGGCACGCTTGCTGCATTTTGGCCACCTTCGCGCAATGGAACCCTAACAATCGGGTTCTTATGTATGTAGCGTGCGTTAACCGCGAGCTATGGCGGAAAATGGGGGTGAATGCGGATCGATTGTGCCTGGGAGGCCCCTGAAGCCGTAACCGCCGACGTCGCGATCGTCGGATCAGGCGCGGCTGGCCAGTCCGCGGCCCGGCGCCTGCTGGCGCGCGGCTGCAGTGTCGTGCTGATCGAAAGCGGCGGGCTCGACCATCACGATACCACCGCCGACTTCAACCGCGGCGAAATCGTCGGCCATGAATATCATCCGCTCGAACATAGCCGGTTGCGCTTTTTCGGCGGGACCACGGCGATCTGGGGCGGCCGAGTTGCCGAATATGACGCGATCGATTTCGAGCGGCGCGACTGGGTGCCGCACAGCGGCTGGCCGTTTGGTCCTGCCGAGATCCACGATTATCTTGCCGAGGCGCGCGCACTCCTGGGGGTCGATGGGGTCGATACCGGGCGCCTTCCCCGACCGCCGCTGCTGCAGCGCCTGTCGAGCGAGGAATTGGCGGTCCGTTGGTGGTGCTTCGACCCTGCTTTCGACCGCTTCACCATCGATCGGGCGGAAGACCTTCAGGACGACCCGCGCTGCACCCTCCTGCTCCACGCGACGGTCCGCGAGATCGTGCTTGAGGCGGATGCCGGATCGGTTGAACGGCTGGATATTCGCACGCCGAGCGGACGGTCGATCGACATCAGAGCCCGCCACTATTTGCTGGCAGCCGGCGGCATTGAAAATCCCCGCATCCTGCTGGCCTCCAATTCCATCGCCCCGGCCGGGGTCGGCAACAGCTACGACCTCGTCGGCCGCTATTTCATGGAACATCCGCATGCCCGGGGCGGCCGGATCGTCGGCACCGCCGACTGGCGCTGGCTCGCCTCGTTCGCCAAGCGGAAGGTCAACGGGGTCGAGGTGTCGCCAGCGCTGACCCCGGCCGAAGCATTGCAGCGGCGCGAAGGCCTGCTCAACACCGCCCTGACCATTGCGGTGCGGCAGCCGGAAGGCGGATCGCATCCCATTGCCAAGCGCGCCTATCTGCACGTCAAACATCGCACTGCGCCGACCCGGCAGGGCCGCTCACTGTGGAAAATGACCAAGCATCTTGTGCGGGGCTACACCGGCCTCACGGGGCCATTTCATCCCTGGCTCATGAAGCGGATCAACCGTCTCGACCTGGCCCTGGTCGTCCGCGCGGAGCAAGCGCCAAATCCCGACAGCCGCGTCAGGCTGAGCGATCAGAAGGACGCGGTTGGAATGCCTCGCGTCGCCCTTGATTGGCGACTGTCTTCGCTCGATGTCGACAGCGTGGTCGGCCTGGTCGATGCAGTCGGCCGGGAATCCAGGCGGCTGGACCTGGGCGTGGTCGAACCTGCCGCGTGGCTGAAGGATGGAGAAAAGCGCTGGACGAGCGATGAGCTGGTGAGCGCCCATCCGATCGGCGGCTTCCACCACATGGGAACCACGCGCATGGCGACCGATCCCCGCCGCGGCGTGACGGACGGGTGGGGACGGGTTCATGGCCTGCCCAACTTGCACATTGCCGGCAGCTCGCTGTTCCCCACCGCCGGCTGGGCCAACCCGACCCTAATGATCCTCGCACTGGCGCTTCGTACGGCCGACCGCATTGCCGAGGAGCTTCAGTCCGCGGCTGTTCCGAAGCTCAGCCGTACGGGTTCTGACGGTACCACTGGGTGAGCACATATTTGGTGCCGCGGCGCACCTTCATGCCCTGATGCAAGGTCGCCATGTTGGGCGATCCATCAGCAAGCAGGTTGCTCCACATGATGAGTTTGCCCGCTTCCGGCTGGATGGTCTTGCCGATCGCCTTGAACCGCGTCGCGCCACCTTCTCCGGGTTCGTTGAGATAGATCATCGCGGTCCAATTGCGCTGGCCAGCCTCGGCGCAGTGCAGGAAATAGTCGGCGCCATCCGGGTTGAACGTATCGGTATGCGGTTTGAATTCCTGGCCCACCGAATAGCGTTGCCCCTGCAATGGTTCGGCGTGCGACACCGCGATTCCGGTTAGGCCTGACAGGCGCTGCCGGATATTGGCCACCAATTGCTGGCCAGGATCCAGGTCGCAGGTTTCGCTGGTCCTGAACCGGGCGATGCCCTGGTCATCGGCCAGTGTCGAAGGCCGGCGATTGGCATCTATCAATGCACGCAAGGCGGCACATTCCGGCCCATCGAGGAAATCGCGCAGAACGAACAGGTCAAGTTTGGGGCTTGGCACCCGTTGGATGCCTGGATGAAGCCTCAGTCGTTCTGCTGTCGTATCAGAACCCACGTCGCGCTTCATGATCGGCGATCACTGCCCGGGTCACCGCCTGCATCAAATCCTGCGAGGCGCCGTCGGTCTTGTTGGGTACCGTCATGATCGACATTGCATAATTGGCGCCGTCGGGTGCGGTCAGGATGCCGATGTCGTTGATCCCGCCAACCCGGCCCTGGAAATTCTGACCGGTACCGGTCTTGTGGCTCCATTTCCAGCCGGGCTTGAGCGCGGCGCGTACCCGCAGCGCGCCGGTCTTGGTCGAACCCATCGTCGCTAGTAGCCGCTGTGTGGACGCCGCCGACAGAAGCTCGCCCTTCTTCAGGCGAGCGAGCGCCAGAGCGACCGAATGGGGCGCCGCGCCATCATAAGGGTCGGCGATATAGCGTTCGAACGATGCCTTGCGCACCGATGCCGGCAAGGCGCCGCGGGCTTTGTAGAAGGCGTCGCCGATCGAGTAGCTCTGGCTCCAGATCAGGCCGGCAATCTTCGACTGGAGCGCGCGCTCGCCTTCGTAGAAGCGGATCGACCCGAGGTTTTTGGCCGCGATCATGTCACGCACTGCCTGTGGCCCGCCGATTGAGCGCATCAGCTTGTCGTTGGCGGTATTGTCGCTTTCCGTGATGGCAGTGAACAGCAATGCCCCAAGCGTCGTCGTATGGCCGCCGTTGCCCAATATCTTCGAGCTGATCGGCTGGTGAAACAGCGTCAAATCGTCGCGCCCGAGCGTAACCCGATCATTGAGGCTGATCCGTCCCCGATCGACCGCATCCATCGCCGTGATCGCGACCCACAGCTTGGAGCAGCTCTGCTGCGGGAACAAAGTGGTTGCGTTGTAATCAGCCTGCCAGCCATCCGACAGCGAGACGACGGAGATACCGGCAGTACCATTGAATCCGCGGCCAAGGCCGTTGAGGCGGCCTTGCAGATTGGCCGAAGCAAATCTCGGCGGCAGGCCAGGCGAAGGCTGGGCCTGGACGGCGCCCTGCGGAAGCGGCGCCAACGGATCGCGCCCGGCCGGTTGGCCAACGGCCAGGCTAGCCGCCGTCGTTAGTCCAAAACCCAACAGCAACCTGTGCGTAATTGACGTCATGGCGTCGCCGGCCCCCAAAGTCTTGCAATTTTCCAGCAGTTTAGGTCAGCGCTGCTGAACCGAAGCTTGCATTGGCAGACTCGCAAATCGGGACCGATATGCCAAGCTATTATCGGGCCTGAGTTGCCGGAATTGGGTCCGCCGTATCGCCGAGCAGTGCCGCGGATTCGATTTCGTCGAGTGCGCGGTGGGCGGCGATATAGCGCCGCGCGCGGACGATCCACTGTTCGGCATTGGCCGCGCCAGGCATTCGCATCGTTTCGGCCAATGCCTGGTCGACCTCGCCGGATTCGAGTCGCGCCCGCGCCCGGTCGAACCGCGCCTGAGGCTGCGGCGAGGGCGTGTCTGCCCGATGAATCGAAACTACCGTTCCCAGTTCGCGCCTGAAACCGGCCCACCAGCCCTCTTCAGGCCCGCCGCCACGAAGCGTCGGGCCCAGTGCCTCATAATCCGCAACCAGGCTGTCGAGGCGGACAGGATCGCGCGATGCGGTGACGATGGTTGCCACCGCGCCCTGATGCCCGCGGCCGAAACGCTGGACCAGCAGCGGCTCGAGATAACCGAGCGCGACCCCGCGATCGATCGCCCGGCGGGCGGCGAAGGCGACCAGCATGGCGTCGGCGCGGCCGGCTGATCCGGCGGCGGCCTGCGCCTGGCTCTCGATCGCGCCAAGCCGCGCTTCCAGCACTGCGATGCGTGACGCGTCGGCGGCAGCCAGGCTTGCGGTTGCCGGCTGCGGGACCGGGGCCGGCGGCAGGCTTTGGCGAACGGCCGCAATCGGCTGACCTTGCGTGATTCCGAAAAAGCGTGCGCCCGCTTCCCATCGCGACAGGCCCCATGTCGCCACCGCCGCCCCAACCAGCAACAGCAACAGCACCCAGGCAAGCCGGGCAGACCATGATAGACCTTGTCGGGACGGGTTCGCGGTCATGTTGGCCGTGATGTGTGACACAGCATCGCGGCAAGGGCCAGCAGGCTTGAATCGTTGGGGCGCTCCGCAACCTCGATCCGCTCCCATCCGGCGCCCACGGCCTCGGCCGCGGAGTCGCTGATCGCTGCGATCGCGGTTGCGTCGCGGCGGTCGGCCAGCTCGGCCAGCCGGAGCCCGGCGCGGGCGCTATGCACGGCAACAACCAACCCTTCGATCGCGGGCAAAGCCGGCTCCTGGATCGCGGCCGACCGGTAAACGATGCATCGGTCCATCCGTTGTCGGGCATTGTCGCGATAATCTTCTCCGGCGAGGTGAAGCAGCCGAAGCTCCTTTGGAAGCGTCGCCAACAGCTGCTCGACCGTGCTGCCGCCGGTTGACGCGATCTCGAAGCCGGCGTCGCGAGCAGCTTGCCCTGTTGCACGTCCAACGACATGAACCGGGAGCGTCCTGAGTTTGTCCAGTTCGGAACCGCCATGCCGGATCGCGTTGGCACTGGTTAGCAGCAGCGCGTCGTATCGCGCAGGATCAGGTGCCTGCCAGGCAAGCGCCTCGACCTGGAACAACGGGCAGGCAATGACCTCCAGTCCCATCCGCCGCGCCCGCTCCGCGCTAGCCGAAAGGCCGGGCTCGGGCCTCAACAGCAGAACTTGTCTCATGCGACTTCGAACAGGCGGCGAATTGACGGCGGGGCCTTGGCCAGCATCGCGCGGGCAATTTCAGCCGGTGCGTCCAGGTCGCCGACTGCAAAGGTTGCAGTCTCGCCGACATGTTCGCTGCCATTCTCGCTCAATATCTCGCAGGTGAATTCGATCTCCTCCCCCCGCACCTGGGCGAGGGCGGCTACCGGCGAATGACAGGTGCCGCCAAGGGCATGGCAAAAGGCGCGCTCCGCCAGGACCGCTTCATGGGTCGACAAATGGTCGATTGCCCTCAAGAGGCCTGCAGTCATGACGTCATCGGTGCGGCATTCGATGCCGATCGCACCCTGTCCCGGCGCCGGCAGCATCTCCGCGATCTCGATCACCGTTCCAACCTCCCGCCGTCCCAGCCGGTCCAGGCCCGCCGCCGCAAGCAAGGTCGCATCTACCTCTCCCGCAGCGCACTTGCCGAGCCTAGTGTCGACATTGCCGCGAATGACGACGGTTCGCAGGTCCGGCCGAAGCCGGTGAAGTTGGGCGGCGCGGCGCGGCGAACTGGTCCCGACCACCGCTTCGAAAGGCAATTCCGTAACCGACGAAGCTCCGATCAGCCGATCGCGGACGTCGGCGCGCTTCAACATCGCGGCGATGGTCAGCGCTTCCGGCCGATCGCTCTCGACATCCTTCATCGAGTGGACCGAGCAATCCGTATCGCCGGCCAGCAGGGCAAGGTCGAGCTCCTTGGTCCACAGGGCCTTTCCGCCGACTTCCGCCAGCGCCCGGTCCTGGATCCGGTCGCCGCTGGTGCGAACCGGCAGGATCGCGACGCTACCTTCCGGCCAGCCATGCGTCTTCTCCAGCGCGGCCGCGACCATATGCGCCTGGGCCAGAGCAAGTGGCGAGCCGCGGGTGCCGATCGTGAGGGGACGCTGGGTCATCGGCCCCGCGCTAGCGCAAAGCCGGGCTTTCAGGCAAAGGCTGAGAGGTAATGCCCCTCATTCTCGCCCTCGAATCCTCCTGTGACGACAGCGCGGTGGCGCTGGTCGGCAGCGACCGGCAGATCCTGGCGCAGGCGGTGGTCGGGCAGAATGATGCGCATCGTCCGTTTGGCGGCGTCGTGCCGGAAATCGCCGCCCGGGCCCATGTCGAAATTCTGCCGGGACTGGTCAGGCAAGTGCTGCACGAAGCGGATATCGCCATCGGCGAAGTTGATGCGATTGCCGCCACTGCCGGCCCAGGACTGATCGGCGGGGTGATGGTCGGCTTGCTGGTCGGCAAGGGGCTGGCCCTGTCGGTCGGCAAGCCGCTGATCGCCGTCAATCACCTCGAAGGTCATGCGCTCAGCCCGCGCCTGGTCGATAAAGGGCTCGATTTTCCTTATTTGCTGTTGCTCGCCAGCGGCGGCCATTGTCAGCTGCTGGAGGTGCGCGGGGTCGGCGACTATCGCCGCCTTGCCACGACCATCGACGATGCAGCCGGCGAGGCCTTCGACAAGTCGGCCAAGCTGCTTGGGCTCGCTTATCCCGGTGGTCCCGCGGTCGAGGCGCTTGCCAGCGACGGCGATCCAACGCTCGTTCCGCTGCCTCGCCCGCTGGTCGGCACCAAGGAGCCGCACTTCAGTTTCGCCGGATTGAAGGCGGCGGTTCAGCGCGCGGTCGCCAGCAACCAGTATCGGCCGGAAGACATTGCCGCCAGCTTCCAGCAAGCCGTGGTCGACTGCTTCGTCGATCGCACCAGGCGGGCCATGGACAAGAGCGATGCTCCGAGCCTGGTGGTGGCCGGCGGCGTGGCCGCCAACGCCTCGGTGCGCTCGGCGCTGGAGCAATTGGCCCTGGACAATGGCCGTCGCTTCTCGGTTCCGCCGGGGTGGCTCTGCACCGACAATGCGGCGATGATCGGCTGGGCCGGCGCAGAGCGGTTTGCCGCCGGTCTTATCGACGATCTCGCCGTTCCGGCGCGGGCCCGCTGGCCGCTCGATCCGGAGGGTGAGAAGGTTCGCGGCGCGGGGGTTAAGGCATGAGTATCGAAAAGTTGGCGGTGATTGGCGGCGGCGCCTGGGGAACCGCGCTGGCGCAGGTCGCGGCGACCGGCGGGCGTGAAACCTTGCTGTGGGCGCTGGAAGAAGATGTCGTTTCGGCGGTCAACAAGATCCACGAAAACCCGGTCTATCTGAAGGGCCTGAAGCTCGAAAAGTCGATCCGCGCGACCAGCAGCTTTTCCGACCTGGCCCAGGCCGACGCGTGGCTGGTGGTCACTCCCGCGCAGCATATGCGGGCAGTGCTCAAGCGCTCGCCTTGTCCCAACATGCCGCTGGTCCTCTGCTCGAAAGGCATTGAGGAATCGAGCGGCAAGCTGCTCCACGACGTGGCCCAAGAGGTCTGCCCCAGTTCGCCGGTGGCGGTGCTGTCGGGCCCGACCTTTGCCCATGAAGTGGCCGCCAGGCTGCCGACCGCAGTGACGCTGGCCTGTGAGAATCGCGAGCTCGGCGAGGAGCTGCGGTCACGGATCAATCTTCCCCACTTCCGCACCTATTGCACCGACGATGTCGCCGGGGCCGAGGTCGGCGGCGCGGTCAAGAATGTGCTGGCCATCGCCTGCGGCATCGCGGAGGGGCGCGGCCTCGGACAGAACGCCCGCGCGGCGCTGATCGCGCGGGGATTCGCCGAAATGATCCGCTTCGGCCTGGCAATGGGTGGGCGCCGCGAGACGCTGGCCGGCCTGTCGGGGCTCGGTGACCTGGTGCTGACCTGTTCCTCGACCAGCAGCCGCAATTTCTCGCTCGGCAAGGCCATTGGCGAGGGCAAGAACCCGGCCGATTTGATGAAGGATCGCCGCACCGTCGCCGAAGGGGCGCACACCGCGCCGGTCCTCGATCGCATCGCCAAGGAACGCGGCATCGATATGCCCCTGGTCGATGCCGTGGCGACTCTGCTGGCTGGCAGGATCGGTATCGGGGAACTGCTGGAATCGATGCTCAGCCGGCCACCGGGCGACGAGGAAGACTGAGGTTCCGGAACTTAGAAGTCGATCGCGATTCCCTTCTTTTCCCAATCGCCATAGCGCGTCGGATCGAGCTTCTCGCTTTCTCCGGCAGGCGGTTCGGGTTTTGCCGGGCCCGGTTCAGGCACGGGCGGTGACGGGCTGAGGTAAGCCGGCGCCTTGATATGCTTTGGCCGTTTCACGTCTGAGCAAATGATGCCTAAAGGGGCCGGTGCCAACCCCCCAAACTCCAATTGAAGGCGTGGCAGCGCGCCAGGCGGCGCTCCGCATCCTCGATGCCGTGCTCCGCCGCGGCCAGACGATGGACAATGCCGCCCAGGCGGCGCGAGGCCTGCCGCCGGCCGATGCAGCGCTAGCCAGCGCCATCGCCGGGGAGACGTTGCGCCGGTTGCCCGATCTCGACGCGTTGATCGATGGCGCCACCCGCCAGCGGCTGCCCGACGACAGCAAGGCGCGGACCGTGCTGCGGTTGGCCCTTGCGCAAAAGATCGGGCTTGGCACGCCGGACCATGCACTGGTCGCGACGGCGCTGCCGCTGGTCGACGGCGGCCCGCGGCGGCTGGTCCATGGCGTGCTCGGTACCTTGCTGCGCCAGGGCTTGCCGTCGATCGATGCTCCACGCCTTCCTGAAACGGTCGAGGAACGGTGGCGTGCGGCCTGGGGCAGAGAGATCGTGCTCGCCGCCCGCAACGCGATCGCGCGCCGACCGCCGCTCGACCTCAGCTTTGCCTCTGACGATGCCTGCGCCGCTTTCCCCGAAGGCATTTCGCTTGCCCCGCGCCATCGCCGAATCGATCACCATGGCGCGATTACGGGGCTTACGGGTTTCGAGAATGGCCAATGGTGGGTCCAGGATTTGGCTGCCTCGCTTCCCGCGCGTCTGGTTCCAGCCTCGGCCGGGACCGTTCTCGACGCCTGCGCCGCGCCGGGCGGCAAGACCATGCAATTGGCCGCTGCCGGTCACGATGTGACCGCTCTGGACCGCTCGGAAAGTCGTCTGGCCCGACTTTCCGACAATCTCGCCCGCACCGGATTCAAGGCAAAAACCATCGTTGCCGACGTGCTCGACTGGACGCCAGATGTGCCCTTCGACGCAGTACTGCTCGACGCGCCCTGCTCGGCCACCGGCACATTTCGCCGCCATCCGGAAGTGCTATACCGCGCCCGGCCCGCGATTATCGAACAAAGTGCCGAGCTTCAGGGCCGCCTGCTCGCCCGAGCCGCCGACTGGGTTCGGCCCGGTGGAAGCCTGGTCTATGCCGTCTGCAGCCTCGAGCCCCAGGAGGGCGAGGAGCGGATCGAGCAATTTCTTGCGGACCGGACTGATTTTCGAATCCAGCCTGCGCCTGAATTGGCCGACGGCGTGACGCCACATTTCCGGGGCTGGCTCCGCGTCTTGCCCGGCATATTGGAACCGCAGGGCGGGCTCGACGGCTTCTTCACCGCACACCTTGTCCGCCGGGCATAATCAAGTCTAATCGACGCTATGGCCCGTCCTCTCATCTCCCCTTCGATCCTATCCGCCGATTTCGCCAAGCTGGGCGAGGAAGTCCATGCGATCGACGAGGCCGGGGCAAACTGGATCCATATCGACGTGATGGACGGCCATTTCGTCCCCAATCTGACGATCGGTCCCGGGGTGGTGAAGGCGCTTCGTCCCCACACTGCCAAGCCGTTCGACGTCCATCTGATGATTTCGCCGGTCGATAATTTCCTCGACGCCTTTGCCGAGGCCGGGGCCGACATCATCACCGTCCACCCGGAGGCCGGCCCGCACGTCCACCGCACCGTCCAGCATGTGAGGTCGCTCGGCAAGAAGGCCGGAGTGTCCCTGAATCCGGCGACCCCGGCCAAAATGCTCGATTATCTGCTTGAGGAAATCGATCTGGTGCTGGTGATGAGCGTCAATCCCGGCTTCGGCGGGCAGAAGTTCATCGCTTCGCAACTACGGAAGATTGAATCCATCGCCAACCAGGTCGCCAAGAAGAATCTGGTGGTCGACATCGAAGTCGACGGCGGGATCGACGCGGTCACCGCGCCGCAGGCGATCGACGCCGGGGCGACCGTGCTGGTTGCCGGCACCGCCGCCTTCCGTGGCGGACCCGGCAAATATGCCGCCAACATCGCGGCGCTCCGGGGAGACGGATGAGCGACGACAAGCTCGGCCGGCTTGCCAAAGGATCGCTCGTCTCGCGGCTGTTCGGGTCGGGCAAGCAGCCGCTGCGCCTGGTCGCGGTCCCGCGAGACCATGTGCTCGGCGACCGCACTCGGGGAGACGCATTGCTCGCCGGAAGGCTGCGGCTGGGCAGTGCCGAGCTGGCCCTGGTCGATGTCGATTTCGCCGGGGTCGGAACTCGCGGGCCCCTTGCGCGAGAGTTGCACGGCTTTTCGTGGCTGCGCGACCTGGGCGCTTCGGCCAGCAGGGAAAAGGGTGCGCGCCTCGCCGAAGCGATCGTTGGCCGCTGGCTGATCGCACATGGCAGCCGGCCGGACGACGCCTGGGCGCCCGACCTGTGGGGCGAACGGATCCTCTTCTGGACCGCTTATGCCCCCTACATACTTTCCAGCCGCGATTCCGGTTATCGTTCGGCGCTGCTCAATACGCTGGCCCGGGGCGCCCGCCATCTCGATGCCAATGCCGACAAGGCCCAGCCCGGCTTGCCGCGCATCACCGCCTGGGCCGGAGCGTTGGTCGCGGCGCTGACCCTGCAAGGTGCTCAAAAGCGTCTGTCGCATGCCGAGTCCGGGCTGATGCGCGCGCTCGCCGCCGCCCAGTTCGAGGATGGCGGACTGATGACCCGCAGCCCCGAACAACAGATGATGCTGGTCGATCGCCTCGGGCTGGTCCGCGCCGCTTACTTCGCCGCCAAGCAGGGGCTGCCCGACGCCCTCGACAATGCGGCCTCGGCCGCGCTGGCCGCGCTTCATGGCGTCACCATGGGCGATGGCGCATTGAGCAGCTGGCAGGGCGGCAATCCCGGCAATCCGGCGCGTCTGGCGGCACTGATCGAAGGCTGCGGGCTGCGTTCCCGTCCGCTGCGCCAGGCGCGCGGCTGGGGCTACCAGCGCCTGTCTGCGCTCGGCACGATCATTGTCGTTGACGCGGCTCCGCCGCCATCGCAGCGCATGGCCGCGACCGGCTGCGCCTCGACGCTGGCCCTGGAAATCAGTGACGGCATTCAGCGGCTGGTGGTCAATTGCGGCGGCCCGGGGGCTGTTCCGACCGACCTTTCCGAAGACCTGGTCCTGGCATTGCGTTCGACTGCTGCCCATTCGACCCTGACCATCGGCGATAGCAATTCGACCGCGATTCTGCCCGACGGCACGCTTGGCAAGGGCGTCGCCGACGTCACCGTCGATCGCAGCGAGGACAATGACTGCTCGCGAATCGAGGCCAGTCACGATGGCTATGTCAAAGGCTTCAGTCTGATTCACCAGCGCCGCCTCAGCCTCGGCAACGACGGCAAGGAAGTGCGCGGCGAAGACCGGCTTACGCCCAAGGGGCGCCGCAAGATCAAGGAATCAGCGCCTTTCGCAATTCGGTTCCACCTGGCGCCGGGTGTCGAAGCCACCATTACCGCCGACGGCATGGGAGCGCTGCTCCGCTCGTCGGGAGCCCCGCCCTGGAACTTCCGTTGCCGGGGCGCGATGCTGCAGGTCGAGGAGAGCATCTTCATCGACGGCTACGGCCGGATGGTGCCCACGCTGCAACTGGTTGTCGTCGGCGAAGTATCCGCTATTGGCGGCGAAATTGCCTGGCAGTTCCGCCGCTCAAGCTAATCCGTAGGGCCATTTTCATGACCGATATCGTTCCGATCCGCCGGGCGCTCATCTCGCTTTCCGACAAGTCCGGGCTTGAGGGCCTTGCCGCCGGCCTCGTCAGGGCGGGGGTCGAAATCATATCGACGGGCGGTACCGCCGCCAAACTTCGCGAGCTTGGCGTCGAGGTCCGTGAAATCAGTGAATTTACCGGCTTTCCGGAGATGATGGACGGACGGGTCAAGACGCTCCACCCCAAGGTCCATGGCGGCCTGCTCGCAGTCCGCGACAAGGCCGACCATGCTGCGTCGATGGAAGAGCATGGCATCGGTGCGATCGACCTGGTGGTGGTCAACCTCTACCCGTTCGAGGCGACCGTGGCGAAGGGCAGCCCGCGCGAAGAGATCATCGAGAATATCGACATCGGCGGCCCGTCGATGGTCCGCTCGGCCGCGAAGAACCACGATTATGTCGCGATCGTCACCGACCCGGCCGACTATTCAGAGCTGCTCGAGCAGCTCGACCGGCAGGGCGGAACCGACCTCGCGTTCCGGCGAAAGCTGGCGGCCAAGGCCTATGCGCTCACCGGCGCCTATGATTCGATGATTGCCAGCTGGTTCGCCTTCGCCGACCAGGGGCAGGCCTATCCGTATATGCGCTTCATCGTCGGCAAGAAGGCGCAGGAGCTACGTTACGGCGAAAATCCGCACCAGAAGGCCGCACTTTACTTGCCGATGGGCCCGTCGACGCCGGGCGTCGCCCAGGCGCGGCAAGTCCAGGGCAAGGAGCTCAGCTACAATAATCTGAATGACGCCAATGCCGCGCTGGAGCTGGCCGCCGAGTTTCGTAACGGCCCGCCGACGGTGGTGATCGTCAAGCACGCCAACCCCTGCGGCGTCGCCAGCGGCGACAGCCTGCTCGATGCGTGGAGCCAGGCGCTGGCCTGCGATAGCGTCTCGGCTTTCGGCGGCATCGTTGCGGTCAATCGCCCGCTCGACGGCGCCACGGCGGATGCGATTTGCGACATCTTTACCGAAGTGGTGGTCGCGCCCGACGCCGACGAAGCCGCCGTTGCCGCTTTCGCGCGCAAGAAGAACCTCCGCCTGCTGCTGACCGGCGGCCTGCCCGACCCGGCGCGCGGGGGACAGACGGTCGCAGTGATCGCCGGCGGCCTACTTGTACAGGACCGCGACAACGGCATGCTGACGCCGGACATGCTCAAGGTCGTGACCAAGCGCGAGCCGACGGACCAGGAGCTGAAGGACTGCCTGTTCGCCTGGACCGTGGCCAAGCACGTCAAATCCAATGCCATCGTCTACGCCAAGGGCGGCGCAACCGCCGGCATCGGCGCGGGCCAGATGAACCGCCGCGACAGCGCAAGGATTGCCGCGATCAAGGCGCGCGAGGCGGCGGAAACCCATGGCTGGCCGGAACCGCGCACCGTCGGATCGGCGGTCGCTTCGGACGCCTTCTTCCCCTTTGCCGATGGCCTTCTGGCCGCGGTCGAAGCCGGAGCCACGGCAGTGATCCAGCCGGGCGGCTCGATCCGTGACGATGAGGTAATCGCGGCTGCGGATTCGGCGGGGTTGGCAATGGTTTTCACCGGGGTCAGGCATTTTCGCCACTAGGCGATTATCGAGGCGCCTCGACGCTCGATCCTGGATCGGGCAGCGACAGTTCCTCGATATCTTCCTTCTTCATCCGGAATAGTTCGCGGTCCTCGGGCCCGAAGCCCTTGACCCAGATCACCGCGCCAAATGCGGCCAGGATCGCCGGGATACCGACGATCAGTTCTGCCCATTCCGGCAAGCGGATGATGATCTGGCCGGCCACCATTGCCGCCGCCGCCGCCCAGATCAGCGGCCAGCGCCAGCCGGACACTGGGTGGCCAAGGATCTTGGCCAGCAGCCGTGATTTGATGATTGCCGCGAAGCCCAGTGCCAGCATCAGCCCCAATGCCGGTCCGGTCGCCTGCCACATCAAGGGCCAATGCCAGCTTCGCATCAGCAGGATCAGGCCCGCCCCCAGCGCCGCCTCAAGCCCGATCATTCCCAGGCTGATCATCATGTTACGATGGCGCGCGCAATAGATCAGCGCGGCCTCGCTAACCGCCGCCGTGGAGGCAACGACTTCGGCCGCCAGCAGGAAGCCTAGCGCCGCGGTACCGGCGACGAATCCGGCACCGACCAAGCCCATCACCGCCTCGCCGGGGATGCCCAGCGCCAGGGCTGCGCAGCTCTGGGCGGCAATCACCCAGAATCCGACCTGGCGGACCTGCTTGGCGACGGCGATCTTGTCGCCTTTGGCGAGGTTGCGGCTGATTACCGGGCCCAGGACCGGGTCGAAGCTGGTCTTGAGCTTGGCTGGAAGCGAAGCGACTTGCTGCGCAACATAATAGATGCCGACAATGCCGGGCGCGAAGAACAGGCCGAGCATTGCGATGTCGACGCGGCGCGATCCCCATTCGACGGCATCGGCCGCCGCCACCGGCAGGTTACGCCGGGCGAGGCGCCACAAGGTGCCGGGATCAGGACGCCAGTCATGCGGCAATCCATAGCTTTTGAGGAACGGGATGACCGAAGCGACTAATGCCCCGACCATCGACAACGCATAGGCGATGATCAGTCCGTCCCGGCTCGAGATGAAATACCAGCCGAACGCCACGATCGAGATCGTCCATGGCTCGACAATCGCCCGCGCCCGCACCGTAGAAGTGACGTCATGGCGATAGGCCAGCGCCGCAAGGCAGATATCCGACCAGGCCAGCGCGAAGATGGTGACCGGCAGGGCCCACTCCATCCCGTGGATTTCGGAATTGGGGAACATCGCCTGCGGGAACAGGGCCAGGATCGTCATTGCGATCGCCGATCCGACCGCTGCCACCAGCAGCGCGTCGGCGACCACATGTGCATGGTCTTTGTCGGTCTTGGCCAGCTGCTGTGCGAGCCCGCGCTTCAATCCCAGCGTTGCCAACTGGGAGGCGAATTCCAGGATCAGGACGGCATATGCGAAGCGGCCGAGCTCTTCGGCGCCGTACATCCGGCCGGCAATGAACAGGAACGGCAGGCGCGCCATAAGCCGCAGGATGAAGCCGAAGAAGTTGATCCGCCCGCCCCGCGCCAGCGCGGCTAGGTCGGCCGATGGGGCCGTCTCGGTCGATTGGGCTTGGCTCAATGCGCCTCGCCCCAGTTCGATCCCCAGCCGACCTCGACGTCCAGCGGCACGTCGAGCTTGAGTGCAGGCTCGGCGGCCTTGGCCATCACCTCGCGGACGACTGCGGCGGCTGCTTCTTCCTTGCCTTGCGGAACTTCGAACACCAGCTCGTCATGGACCTGCAGCAGCATTTTGACGTCAGACAGGCCGGCATCGGCCAGCGCATCATCCATCCGGTTCATCGCCCGCTTGATCAAATCCGCGCTGGTGCCCTGGATCGGGGCGTTGATCGCCGCCCGCTCCGCGCCCGCCCGGAAATTTGGGTTTGGCGCGCGGATGTTCGGGAAATGCGTCTTGCGACCGAACAGGGTGCGGGTGAAGCCATGCTCGCGAACGAACGCCAGCGTCTCGTCAATATAGGCGCGGATTCCGGGGAAGCGGGTGAAATAGCGGTCGATGATCGCCTTGCCCTCCTCCTTAGGTACGCCCAGCCGCCCGGCCAGGCCCCAGCTGCTGATCCCGTAGAGGATTGCGAAATTGACCGTCTTGGCCTTTCCTCTTGTGTCGCGATCCACGACCCCGAACAATTCCTCGGCGGTCATCGCGTGGATATCAGCACCCTTGCTGAACGCCTCCTTCAGCTGCGGCACGTCCGCCATGTGCGCGGCCAGCCGCAGCTCGATCTGGCTATAGTCGGCGCTCATCAGCTGATGGCCCGGCTCCGCGACAAAGGCATCGCGGATTTGCCGGCCGATCTCGGTCCGGATCGGGATGTTCTGCAGGTTCGGTTCGGTCGAGGCCAGGCGCCCGGTTTGCGCGCCCGACAGGCTGTAGCTGGTATGCACCCGTTGGGTATCGCGGTTGATCTGCGATTGCAGGGCGTCGGTATATGTTGATTTGAGCTTGGTCAGCTGCCGCCAGTCGAGCACCAGCCGCGCCGCCTGGACCCCCTCGCCGGCCAGCCGCTCAAGCTCGTTGACGTCGGTCGAATATTGGCCGCTCTTGCCCTTGCGCCCGCCAGACAATCCCATCCGGTCGTACAGCACCGCACCCAGTTGCTGCGGCGAGCCGATGGTGAACGGCCCGCCCGCCGCCTCATATACCCGCTGCTCAAGCGCCGCGATCTCGGTCGCGAATGTGCCCGACAGCTTGGCCAGATACTCGCGGTCGACCTTGATCCCGCGGCGCTCCATCTTGCCGACCGTCGCCACCAGCGGCCGGTCGACCATCTGGTAGACCCGGGTCGATCCTTCCTCCGCCAGTCGCGGCTTCAGCCGCAGCCACAGGCGCAAACAAATGTCGGCGTCCTCGGCGGCATATTCGGTCGCCGCGCCCAGCGGCACCTTGTCGAAGCTGATCTGCTTCGCCCCGACCCCGCAGACCGACTTGAAGGCAATGCATTCATGGTCGAAATGCGCCTGGGCCAGCTCGTCCAGCCCATGGTTCGACCGGCCGGCGTCAAGATCGAAGCTCATCACCAGCGTGTCGTCGTAAGGCGCGACGTCGATCCCCGACCTCTGCAGCATCACCCAGTCATATTTAAGATTATGGGCGATCTTCAGCACCGCCGGGTCTTCCAGCAGGCCCTTCAGCTTCCCAAGCACCAGGTCGGTTGGAAGCTGCCTGGGTGCATCGCTCAGCAGGTCGCCGCCGACATGGCCAATCGGGACATAGCAGGCCTTGTTGGGCTCGGTCGCCAGGCTGACCCCGACCAGCCGCGCAGCCATATTGTCGAGAGCGTCGGTCTCGGTGTCGATCGCGACATAGCCCTTGTGCCGCGCCTCGGCGATCCAGCGGTCGAGTGCCTCGTCGCTGATGACGCATTCATATTGCGTCCGGTCGACCGTAATCTTCTCTTTTTCCAATGGCTTGGGTGCAGACTGCGACGCCATGACGTCAATTGGCCGGGCACCGCCGCTCGACGCGCCGGGTTCCTTGCCGACGCGATTCAGCAGCGACTTGAACCCCATATCCTCAAGGAATTCCCTGAGCGGCTCCGGCGGTATCCCCTTCAGCGTCAGCTCTTCGAGAGGCTCGGGCAGCGGGCTGTCACATACCAGTTCCACCAACCGCCGCGACAGGCGCGCCATCTCGGCATGCTCGATGAGGTTCTGTTTGAGCTTCGGCTTGGTAATCTCATCCGTGCTCGCCAGCACCGTTTCCAGGTCGCCATATTGCTGGATCAACTGGGTCGCGGTCTTGGGCCCGACGCCTGGGACGCCGGGCACATTGTCGACACTGTCGCCCATCAGCGCCAGCACGTCGCCGACTTTCTCCGGCCCGACCCCGAACTTTTCATGAACTTCGGTGACCCCGATGCGGCGGTCGTTCATCGTGTCGAGCATGTCGACATTGCCGTCGTCGACCAGTTGCATCAGGTCCTTGTCGGAGCTGACGATGGTGACCTTCCACCCCGCGCGCACGGCCGCATAGGTGTAGCAGGCGATGATGTCGTCGGCCTCCAACCCATTTTCCTCGATGCACGGGATGGAAAAGGCGCGGGTGGCGGTACGGATCAGCGGGAATTGCGGGACCAGGTCCTCGGGCGGCGGCGGCCGGTTCGCCTTATACTGGTCGTACATCTTGTTGCGATGGGTCTCCTCCGATGCGTCGAGGATCACCGCCATGTGGGTCGGCCCGTCGGCCTTGTTGAGCCCGTCGGCCAGCTTCCACAGCATCGCCGTATAGCCATAGACCGCACCGGCCGGCACGCCGTGCCGATTGGTCAGCGGAGGCAGCCGGTGGTAGGCGCGGAAGATGTAGCTGGAGCCATCGACGAGGTAGAGGTGGTTCTGCGCTTCGGACATGAAGGCGGGGGTTTAGCAGGGTGGGCGCGCGATGCCACCCTGCAAGGAAAGGGAGATTATGGGCGAAAAATTCGAACGTCATAAGCAGCCTTGGACCAGCGATGAGATCCAGAAGCTTCACCGGCTGGCGGGCAAGGGGATGAGCCTCAAGGCGATTGGCAAGGCGCTGACCCGAAGCGAGGAATCGATCAAGGGCCGCGCCAAGCTCGACGGCCTCAAGGTCAGCAAGTTGCGATAGGCCGGCCTAGCCGGTCGTGATCTCATCCAGCCGAGCGCGGATGCGCCGATAAGAAGGCGACAGCGCGAACAGCAGCCGGTGACGGAACTTGGCCATCAGCGAGAATGCAACGGACATGGGCTCCCCTCCCATCGATCCATCCAATCCCCCAACGGCGAGAGAAACAAAAATCGTTACGCCAGTCAACCGACCGCTTATTCTGGCTAGTTGGGCTTGGCAGCCTTGGCTCTGGCGATGAACGCATCGACCTGCGCTTCCAGCTCGGGCAACGGCACCGATCCCAGCGCCAGGATCATGTCGTGGAACTTGCGAATGTCGAACCGGGTGCCGAGCTCGGCCTCGGCCTTGGCCCGTGACCGGCGGATGGTCAGCTCGCCCAGCTTGTAGGCCAGCGCCTGGCCCGGCCAGCTAATGTAGCGATCGACCTCGGTCTCGACCTCATGGGTCGACAGGGCGGTGTGCCCGGCGAGATAGTCGATCGCCTGTTGCCGCGACCAGCCGTAGCGGTGGATGCCGGTGTCGATCACCAGCCGCGCCGCGCGCCACATCTCATAGCTTTGCTGGCCGAACCGCTCATAGGGGTTGCGGTAAATGCCCATCTCGATGCCGAGATATTCGGTGTAGAGGCCCCATCCCTCGCCATAGCCGGAAAAATAGATGTTGCGCCGGAAGCGCGGCAGCGACTGCCCTTCTGCCGCCAGCGCCGCCTGGAAGCTGTGGCCCGGAGCACATTCGTGCAGCGTCAGCACCGGGATATTGTAAAGCGGCCGGACCTTGAGGTTGTAGGTGTTCATCTGGCAGCTCTCGAGCCCGCCGCGGCCCGCCGTGTAGAAAGGCGCCAGGGCATCGGGCACCGGGATAATCGTGAAGCGCCGCCGCGGCAGCAGCTCGAAATAGTCCTTCAGCTTCCCGTCGACCCGCTTGGCGGCGTAAGCCGACACGCCGAGCAAATCGTCCGGATTGCGGGCGATGAACTGCGGGTCGGTCCTGAGGAACGTCAGGAACTCGGCGAAGCTTCCCTTGAACCCGCTGTCGCGCATCGTCTTCTGCATGTCGGCTTCGATCCGAGCGACTTCCTTGAGGCCCAGCTGGTGGACCTCCTCGGGCGTGACGCCCAGCGTCGTATATTCGCGGATCTCGGCCCGGTAATAAGCGTCGCCGTCAGGCAGGTCACGCGCCGACACGGTCTTTCGGGCGCCGGGCGCATATGTGTCGCGGTAGAAGGTCAGCAGCTTCCGGTAAGCCGGAACGACCGCTTGTTCGATTGCCGCCCGGCCTTCGGCACGAAACTTCTCCTGGTCGGCCGCGCTGATCGTTCCCGGCATCTGGACGAAGGCGGAATAGAAAGCGCTCTTCGCCGGATCGTCGGTGACGAAGGAGGAGATGGATCCGTCACGCCCGACCAGCGTCGCCGCCGGCGGGGTGAAGCCGCGCTTCAGGCCGGCGCGCATATTGGCAATCTGTTCGTCGAAATAGCGCGGGATGTCGCGCATCCGCGCGATGTAGCGGCGGTAGGCATCGCCATCGGTCAGCGGGTCGCGCTCGTCGAGATAGGTCCAGAAATTGCTGTCGCTGTTGACCGGCATTTCCCATTCGCGAAACTTCGCGTCGGAGATGGCGGCATCCAGGATAGTGCGCAGCACGCCGGCATTGACCCGCTCGGCCGGCGACAGCTCAGCGGCCGGAATGGCGTCGAGCTGGGCCAGCACCTGCTTTAGGTGCGATGCCCGGGCCTGCTGCGTCGCCGGGTCGGCCTTGGGCAGGTAGCCGGCCGGCTGGTTTTCGCCCTTGGCGTCGGCGTAAAAGCCATATTCCTTCTGCGTCCAGTCGGCATAGCCTTCGTAAAGGGCCTTCAACTGCGCGTCGGCCGGGCTCGGTGCCGGCTGGGCGAAACTCGGTTGGGCGGCGATCAGTGCGATCAGGGCGGCGGTGCGGAGCAATGATTTCATGCGCCGGAACCTAACCAGTTCGCGTGCCTCGGCAATGGCCCATTCGACGAACCGGCTTCGGCATTGCCAGGATCACCATAGCAAGCAAGCGCTTCATGCGATCTCCCGTCCGACCAGCATTGCGCCGACCTTGCTCGATCCGCTTTCGTAAAATCCGACCTGGCCGACGAATTCCTTCGGATTGTGGAAGGTGCCAAGCAGCATGTCGAACCAGGGCACGTCGCCATAGTTGCGGGCATGAATGCCGCGCTCATGATGGGCGGAATGACTCTCGGGCCGGGTGATCAGATAACCGAGCCAGTGCGGCGTCCGGATGTTGGCGTGCTGGAACATCGAGCAGAATGTCGCCATCAGGTTGATGGTGATCGCCGCTTCGGCGCTGACCCCAAATCCGAGCACCAGGGCAAGGCTGCCGAGCAGAGTCCAGCCGATCATGTCGAATGGATGGAAATAGAAGGCGCCCCAAATGTCGACCCGCTCGGCGCTGTGGTGCATCTGGTGGAACCAACGCCATAGCGGCTTCACATTGTGCATCGTGCGATGCCAGCAATATACGCCCAGCTCTAGCAGCAGGAAGCCGCCGGCGATTTGTACCCAGAGCGGCAGCGTATCGGCCGCAAGCAGGCGATACTCGCCAAGCCAGCCGTCCCACATCAGCGGGGCGTAGGTCCCGACCGCGAAATAGAGCAGCGCAAAGGCCGCGCCCTTCATCTGCCAACCGGGCACGTTCGGGAATAGCCTTCCCTTCGCCGCCAGTTCGGTGAGGGCGAAGCCCGCGAACAGCGCCAGCGCGACATAGTGATAGATACCAATCATCTCATTTTCCCTGACTTTCGATCGGCGGCGCTGATAGCGGGCGAGCGGTGCACGGCTCTAGCAAGCGCGCGGTCGGTTTTTCCGAGACTGTAAAATCATGTGCGATTTGTGTAGCTTGCACGTCTTGGGCAGCCAGGCAGGGCAGGATGGCGGAAAAGCTGGTGGAGAAAACTGCACCCCAGGTACAGTATGATTCGGGCGGGCAAAGCAAGGGCGAGCGAACCCGCGAGCGAATCCTCGACATTGCCTATGGAGCGATCGTCGAAAAGGGTTTTGCCGCGACCTCGATCGAGGAGCTGGTCGAAGCAGCCGGCATCACCAAGAGCGGCTTCTTCTATCACTTCCGCGACAAGAACGACCTTGCGCGGGAGCTGTTCGAGCGTTTCCTGGCGGAGGATGAGGGAATCATCGATAGGCTTGAGCAGCGCGCCCGGGAACTGAGCGACGATCCGCTCCAGGCCCTCCTCATCTTCCTCAATCTCTACGCGCAGATGATGGATGACATGGAGACGATCCATCCCGGCTGCCTGGTCGCGACGGTCACCTATCAGGAACGGATTTTCGACCGCGAACTGAAGCGGATGAATGTCGAATATCTGCTGAGGATGCGCGACCGATTCCAGCGCTGGTTCGGCGAAATCATCGCCGAGAACCCGCCGAGATCGGAGGTCGACGTCGGCGCTCTGGCCGATCAGCTGACGACTATCGTCGAAGGCGCGATCATCATGTCCAAGGCGCTTAAGGACGAGGCTCTGATGGGCAAGCAGACGCGCCTGTTCCGCAACCATGTGAAACTGCTGTTCGGCGCCTGACCTAAGGCACCAGCACCGTGTCGACTGCTTCCTTGGCGGTCTTCGGATAGTCGAGCGTGTAGTGCAGCCCGCGGCTTTCATGGCGCGACAGCGCCGAGCGCACGATCAGATCGGCGACCTCCAGCAGGTTGCGAAGCTCGATCAGGTCCGGCGTCACCCGGAAATGTTTGTAATATTCACTGACTTCCTGGCGCAGCATGTCGATCCGCCGCTTGGCCCGCTCCAGCCGCTTGGTGGTGCGGACGATCCCGACATAATTCCACATGAAGCGGCGGATCTCGCCCCAGGTCTGGGTGATGACCACTTCCTCGTCGCTGTCCGTCACCCGGCTTTCGTCCCAGCCGCGGATCGGTGGCGGCTGGTGCAGATCGTCCCAATGTCCAAGGATATGCCTGGCCGCGCCCTCGCCGAACACCAGGCATTCCAGCAGCGAATTGGACGCCAGGCGGTTGGCGCCGTGCAGCCCCGACTGGGTCACTTCCCCGGCGGCATAAAGGCACGGCGCATCGGTCCGCCCATGGATGTCGATCACTACTCCACCGCAGGTATAGTGCTGGGCCGGGACGACCGGGATCGGCTCCCTGGTGATGTCGATGCCCAGCCCGATCAGCTTTTCGTAGATATTGGGGAAATGCCCTTTCACGAACTCGGGCTCGCGGTGGCTGATGTCGAGATGGACATAGTCGAGGCCGTCGCGCTTGATCTCATGGTCGATCGCCCGGGCGACGATGTCCCGCGGGGCAAGCTCGCCGCGCTCGTCATAGTCGGGCATGAAACGGTGGCCGGTCACCGGGTGCTTCAGGATTCCGCCCTCGCCGCGCACCGCCTCGGTAATCAGGAAATTCTTGACCTCGAGGT
Source organism: Sphingomonas brevis (assembly GCF_023516505.1). Taxonomy (NCBI): domain Bacteria; kingdom Pseudomonadati; phylum Pseudomonadota; class Alphaproteobacteria; order Sphingomonadales; family Sphingomonadaceae; genus Sphingomonas; species Sphingomonas brevis. The sequence continues at coordinate 2,125,449 of NZ_JAMGBB010000001.1, forward strand.
TGTAGAGGCAGGTCGGGTGGAACTGCATGAATTCCATGTTGGAGATGCGGCACCCCGCGCGCCACGCCATGGCGATGCCGTCGCCCGTCGCGCCGCGCGGCGCGGTCGAGAATAGATAGGCCCGGCCCGCGCCGCCTGTGGCGAGTATCGTTGCGCGGGCGGTCAGCGCGTCGACCCGCCTGGTCTTGCGGTTCAGGGCGTAGAGGCCGTGCACCGCGCCTGACGTCGAGAACTCCGCGGCGTGGCGGCCGGTGATGAGGTCGATCGCCACCATGTCGGGAATGAGCGTGATGTTGGAATTGGCCGCCGCCGCTCTTTCCAGTGCCTGCTGAACCGCCCAGCCGGTGGCGTCGGCGACATGGACGATGCGGCGATGGCTGTGCCCGCCCTCCCGGGTCAGGTGGAGCTCGCCATTCTCGGTCGCGAACGGAACGCCCAGCTCGACCAGCCGGGCGATGGCGTGCGGCGCTTCGCTCACCACATGCTCGACCACCGTCTGGTTATTGAGTCCGGCGCCGGCGATCATCGTATCACGAACATGGGCGTCGAAACTGTCGCCTTGCTCCAGCACGGCCGCGATCCCACCCTGGGCAAGGCCGCTCGCGCCTTCGTTAAGCTTGCCCTTGGCGATCACGCCGACCCTTAGCGTCGTCGCCAGGTTCAGCGCGGCAGTGAGCCCGGCAGCGCCCGAGCCGACCACCAGCACGTCGAAGGAGCCGCCTTTGGACTTTGGCCCGCTCAAGCTGCCGCCTCGCGCGTCAGGCTTAGGAACACATCTTCCAGGTCGGGATCGCGGGTCGATACATCGACTATTCCAAACCCTTCCCGCTGCAACGCGTCGAGCACCTGGCCGGCATTCACCTTGTCCTTGCGATAAGTGATTTCCAGCGTCCGCGGGCCGGTCAGGTCGATCCGCTCGAAGCAAAAAGCATCGGGCGCTGCCGCAATGTCCCGGTCGACCTCGACAACCACCGCCTTGTCCTGCGCCTTGGCGATCAGCTCGCGGGTCGGTTCGTTGGCGATCAGCTTGCCGTGGTTGATGATCGCGATGCGATCGCACAGCTGCTCGGCTTCCTCGAGATAATGGGTCGTCAGCACCACCGTCACGCCTTGCTGGTTGAGGCCGCGGACATAGTCCCACAGTTGCTGGCGAAGCTCGATATCGACGCCCGCGGTCGGCTCGTCGAGGACCAGGATCGGCGGCGAATGGACCATCGCCTTGGCGACCAGCAGGCGCCGCTTCATGCCCCCCGATAAGGTGCGGGCATAGGCATTGGCCTTGTCGGTCAGATGCACCGCGGCGAGGAGCGCATCGGTAATCCGCTCCGCCTTCGGCACGCCGTAGAGCCCGGCCTGGATCTCCAGCGCCTCGCGCGGGGTGAAGAAGGGATCGAACAAAATCTCCTGCGGGACGATACCGATCGACCGCTTTGCGTTGCGCGGATGCTGGTCGATGTCGAAGCCCCAGATCTCGGCCGACCCACCCGATTTCACGACCAGCCCGGCGAGAATGTTGATCAGCGTCGACTTGCCCGCGCCGTTGGGCCCGAGCAGGCCGAAGATTTGCCCGCGGGGCACATCGAAACTGACCGCGTCGAGCGCGCGCTTGGGTTCGCTGCCCTTCGACCGATAGGTCTTGCTGAGCTCCTGTATGCGGATCGCAGGCTCGGTCGCGTCGGTCATGGTGATTCGCATAGCGGTGCCTGCCGGCTCGCGAAAGCCGAACTGGTGAATGAGGAATTTGGCTTACCGGTCATCCTTAATTTTCCGGCAACCATGTTTGCCCCGATTGCCGGCTTGCCGAGAGCAATCGCCGCCGGGCCGGGGAGCGTGGCATCCGAATTGGTTAAGATTCGGCGGTAAACAGCCGTAAACCTTATGCATTGAAGCGATGTTGAGGCGCATGGCCGATATTCGGTTCACCTTAAATGTGTGGGAACCAAGACATGCGCTTGAATATTGCTCTCGCGGCCCTGGCCGCAACCGTTGCCTTCGCGTCGCCTGCCGGCGCTCAGGTCGTTTCGTCAACCGCCCAGGCCGAGGCCCGCGGAACCATCCTTCAGCCGCTGACGCTGAACCGGGTCCAGGATCTCGACTTCGGCACCATCCTCGTCGATCCGCTCGGCGGCGGCGGCAGCGTCACCATCGATGCCGACGACGGCAGCCGCAGCGTTACCGGCGGCGTCGCCGAAGTCGGCGTGAACGGTGGCCAGCGCGCCATCTTCTCGGGTGCCGGTCCGGCCAATGATACGGTCGACCTGGTCCTGTCGCAGCCGGCCGGTGGCCTGCTTTATCGCGACGCGACCACCTCGCTGGCCGGCGTGCTGGTGCTTGACCAGGGCGGCAGCACGACCCGCACGATGGATTCGCTTGGCGCCTATTCGGTTGGCGTCGGCGGCACCTTCACCATCGCGGCGACGCAGGGTGCCGGTGTCTACGCGGCGGATTTCGATCTGACCGCCAACTATCAATAAGCTTACCCGCTCAATAAGACCCCACTCTTATTGAAGCGGCAGGGGGCGGATGCTAGGTCATAGGGCCTATGCAGCCGCCCCCTGAAGTTATTCGCACCAAACATCACCGCGTCGCCTGCGACGGTTCCGGCCAGGTGGAGGCCGCGCTCGGCCACCCCCGCGTCTACTACCAGATCGACGACAGCATCGGCTTTGTCGATTGCGGCTATTGCGACCGCCGCTTCGTGCTGGAAGGCGGACCGGCCGACACCGGCCAGTGAACCCGCGCGACTATCTCTACCGGACCCTCGATCCGGCCGAGGCGGCGTCGCTGGCAACCCGCCACCTCGCTGCCCATGACGATGGCGAGCTGTTCCTCCAATATCGGGTGTCGGAAGCGTTTGGCTTCGACGACGGCCGGTTGAAGGCCGCCGATTATCACACCGGTTCGGGCTTCGGCCTGCGCGGTGTTACCGGCGAGATGACCGCCTTCGCCCACGCCAATGAGATCAGCACCGCCGCGATCGACCGGGCCGCCCAGACGCTGAAGCTGCTCGATCCGGCCAAGGGGCCTGCCGCCGCCGCACCGGCTCGCACCAACCGCTCGATGTACGGCTCCGACGACCCGCTGTCGGCGATTCCCTTCGCCAGGAAAGTCGAGCTGTGCCAGGCGATCGACGCCGCCGCCCGCGCCCGCGACCCACGCGTCGCCCAGGTCAGCGTCGCCTTGTCCGGCAGCTGGTCGGTGGTTGAGATCGTCCGTGCCGACGGCTTCATTGCCACCGACGTCCGACCGCTGGTCCGGCTCAACGTCTCGATCGTCGCCAAGCAGGGAGACCGCCGCGAAACCGGCAGCTTCGGCCTCGGCGGCCGTTACCATTACGACCATCTGTTCGAACCCGCGACCTGGAACCGGGCGATCGACGAGGCCCTTCGCCTCGCGCTGGTCAACCTTGAAAGCGTGGCCGCCCCGGCCGGCGAAATGCCGGTTGTGCTCGGCAACGGCTGGTGCGGCGTGCTGCTGCACGAAGCGGTCGGACATGGCCTCGAAGGCGATTTCAACCGCAAGGGCACCTCGGCCTTCTCCGGCCGCATCGGCGAGCGGGTTGCGGCGCCTGGAGTCACGGTGATCGACGAAGGCGCGATCGAAAATCGCCGCGGCAGCTTGAGCATCGACGATGAGGGCACGCCGACCTCGCGCACCGTGCTGATCGAGGACGGCATATTGAAGGGCTATCTCCAGGATCGCCTCAACGCCCGCCTGATGGGCATGGAGCCGACCGGCAACGGCCGCCGTGAGAGCTTCGCCCACGCGCCGATGCCGCGCATGACCAACACTTTCATGCTTGGCGGGCAGGATGACCCGCAGGAGCTGATCGGCCGGGTCAAGGACGGCATTTACGCCAAGAGCTTCGGCGGCGGGCAGGTCGACATCACCAGCGGCAAGTTCGTGTTCGGCTGCACCGAGGCCTATCGCATTCAAGGCGGCAGGCTCGGGCCACCGATCAAGGGTGCGACCCTGATCGGCGACGGTCCGACCGTGCTGACCCGGGTCAAGGGCATCGGCAACGACATGTCGCTGGACGAGGGTGTCGGCATGTGCGGCAAGGGTGGTCAGTCGGTGCCGGCAGGGGTCGGCCAGCCGAGTCTGTTGATCGACGGCATCACCGTCGGCGGATCTGCTGCTTGAGCCTGGTCCCGCTGGCGACCTTCGGAACGCGGGTCGAGGCGGATCTCGCCCGGCTGGCGCTGGAAGCCGAGGGCATCGACACGATCATTTTCGATGCGGAGGCAAACAGCTTTTTCGGCGGCGGCGGCTTGATCAGCGTCAGGCTAATGGTGCTCGACGAGGATTTTGAGCAGGCCGCCCAGATCCTGCGCGAAGAGCGCGACTAATCCCTCAACAAATGGGCCACCGGTCCTAGATCGAAGCCGGCTTCATTTGCCTGTCGATGCAGCTCCTCGCTTGGCGCTCCGTCCTCGCTTCGCGCCACGGCCCAGGCCAGCGTCGAGCGATTGCCGGAGCGGCAAAAGGCGAACATCTTGCCGTCGCCGGTCGCATGCATTGCCTCGCGCATCGCCTCGACGTCCGACGGGCCCAGCCCCCGCGCGATCGGGACATGGCGGTAATCGATCCCGGCCGCCTTTGCCGCCGCTTCGATATCGTCGCTTTCCGGCTGGCCCACGTCCTCGCCGTCGGGTCGGTTATTGACGATCAGGGTTACGCCCAGCGCCTTCAATTCCTTGATGTCAGCGGGCGAAATCTGGCCGTTGACCAATGTCTTGTCGTCGAGCTGCCGGTGCATCGTCCCTCCACCGCCGAGTCGGCGCGTTGACTGCAAATATGACGGATCGCTGACGCCGCGTCCATTTCGCTGCATGGACCGGGTAGTTGGGGGTCAGGCAGGAACGTAGGTCAGCCGGATGACATTCTCGTCGACCTGTTCGCTGGCGACGAACCGAAGCGGCGGGCGGGGCCCGTGGAAATAGGGGTTGCCGCCACCCAGCACGACCGGGTGGAGGTAGATGCGATATTCGTCGATCAGGCCGAGTTCGGTCAGGCTTTTCGCGAGGTCCGGGCCGCCGACCTCGATCTCGCCGTCGACCTCGGTCTTCAGTTTGCGGATCGCGGCTTCCAAATCGCCTTCGACCAGCGTGGCATTGGGTCCCACCGACGTAAGCGTGCGCGACACGACCCATTTCGGCTGGGCTCGCCAGGCTTGCGCGAACTCGCGCTCCGCTTCGTCCCACTCCGGGCGGTCTTCGTCCCAATAGGCCATGATCTCGTACAGCTTGCGGCCATAGATGCTGCCCGCCTGTTCGCGCGCCTGCTCGATGAAGTGGCGGAACAGTTTCGGGCCAGGTCCAAACCGGTCATGGTCGACATAGCCATCGAGCGACTGGTTCATCCCGAACACGATCCTGGCCATCGCCTACCCCTCCACAACTTCCTCAAGCTCGCGCTCCGCGGCTTGCCGCGCCCATAGCTCGGCATAAAGCCCGCCCTTCGCCAACAACTCGGCATGTGTGCCACGCTCGGCTACCCGGCCGGCGTCGAGCACCACAATCTGGTCCGCGCCGACGATGGTCGACAGGCGATGGGCAATGATGATCGTCGTCCGGCCGCGCGCGGCGGCGTTGAGTGTCGACTGGATCGCTTCCTCGGTGCGGCTGTCGAGCGCACTCGTTGCCTCGTCAAGGATCAGGATCGGCGGGTCCTTCAGCAAGGTGCGCGCGATCGCCACACGCTGCTTTTCGCCGCCGCTCAACTTGAGCCCGCGCTCGCCGACCATCGACTCATAGCCCTGCGGCAAGGCGGCGATGAACGTGTCGATTGCCGCGCCCCTGGCGGCGCCCTCGATCTCCGGCTGGCCGGCGCCCTCGCGGCCATAGCCGATGTTGTAACCGATCGTGTCGTTGAACAGCACCGTGTCCTGCGGGACGATTCCGATTGCGCTCCTGAGGCTCGACTGCTGGACCTTGGCGATATCCTGCCCGTCGATCGTGATCCGGCCCGCGGTCGGGTCGTAGAAGCGGTAGAGCAGCCGGGCGAGGGTCGACTTGCCTGCACCCGACGGCCCGACCACGGCCATGCTCGTCCCGGCCGGAACGTCGAGCGTCACGCCTTTGAGGATGATCCGCTCTGGCTCATAGCCGAAGGCCACTTCTTCGAACCGGACATGGCCGTCGCCGACGGTCAGGGCCGGCGCGCTGGCTACGTCGACCACCTCGGCCGGCGTATCGGTCAGATCGAACATCGCCTCCATGTCGATCAGCCCCTGGCGGATCGAACGGTAGACCCAGCCGAGCATGTCGAGCGGGCGGAACAGCTGCATCAGCAACGAATTGACCAGCACCACGTCGCCCGGCGTGAACCTGCCCTGGCTCCAGCCCCAGACCGTGAAACCCATCGCCCCGGCCATCATCAAATTGGTGATGAGGCTCTGGCCGATATTGAGCCAGGCCAGGCTGACCTCGTTGCGGACCGCGGCACGAGTGAAGCTGGCGATAGCGTCGTCATAGCGCCGTGCCTCGCGCTCCTCGGCGCCGAAATATTTGACCGTCTCGTAGTTTAGCAGGCTGTCGACCGCCCGCCCGATCGCCTTGTTATCGACGTCGTTCATTTCGCGCTGCAGGTGGGTACGCCAGTCGGTCACCTTGCGGGTGAAGATGATGTAAAGCGCGACGAACACCATCGTCGCCGCGACCAGTCCGGGGCCGAATTTCAGCCAGAAGATGACGCAGATCGCGACCAGCTCGATCACCGTCGGCGCGATGTTGAACAGCAGGAAATAGAGCATCATGTCGATGCTCTTGGTGCCGCGCTCGACGATCTTGGTCAGGCTTCCGGTGCGCCGCTCCAGATGGAATCTCAGGCTCAGCGAATGAACGTGACGGAACACGCGCGCCGCCAGACGCCGCGCGGCGCTCTGCCCGACCTTTTCGAAAATGGCGTTGCGCAGATTATCCGACAGCACGCCGCCGAACCGGGCCGCTGAGTAAGCGAACACCAGCATCAGCGCGGCCATCCATGCCTGCCTGTCTCCGCTCATTGCGTCGACGACGGCCTTGTAGGCGAACGGCATCGCCAGCGTGATCGCCTTGCCAGCAAGGACCAGCACCATTGCGATGATGACCCGGACGCGAAGCTCAAGATCGTCCTTGGGCCACAGCATCGGCAGGAACCGCCAAAGCACCGAAAAGCCGCCGTTGGGCTTTTCGATCTGGGGGGCGCCGCTGCTCATCTCCTTGGACGTAGGGGCGAGCTCGCCCTTCCGCAACGGATGCGACGAACCGTTTGGAACAAGCGGCTTTTATTCGCCGTTATCGGGTTGGAGGTAACGATATGGGACCGGGTTTCTACGTCATCGCTATTTTGGGATGCGCCGACGGGTCGGCCGGCTGCACGCCCGTGGCAACCCTGTCGACCCGTTATGAAAGCCGCCAGGCCTGCCTCGCCGCAACTCCTGCCGCGCTCAATGAAAATGGCGACTTCGATTATCCGACCCTCTACGCCCAGTGCCGTCCGGCCAAGGCGCCGGCCGCCGAGCGCGCGCCGCGCCCTGCTCCCCAGGGAACGCTCCAGGGCTAAGCCGACCACCTGCAGAACCATTGCCCACGGCCAAGTTTGTTCATCGGTCCGAAATCTTTGTCCGGAAACGGACAGGGCGAACATGTCGAGCGAGCGATTTCGACCAATTTTGACCGCCGCCGCGGTGAATCTTGCTAAATGTTCAGGAAACTTCCCAACTCTGCGGCTGGCAATATCATCACAATCATTGAAAACAAACGATAATTTTCAATTGGCACGCTCCCTGCAATAGTAGTGGCAAGCCCAATCGCGGGCTTGGACACAAGGGAGTTTTGAAAATGACTTATTCGTTCCTCGACGGTCGCCAGCTCGCAGTTAGCCTTGCCGGCGCGTTCATCACGTCGTTGCTGTTCGTTTCGGCCGCTACTTCGATGCCGATCGCCTGAATCGCAACAGACGCAAAGGAAGTCAGACCATGAACGGTCGCTTCGTTATCAATCAAAGCCGCGCCAAGGTCATGGGCGTGTGCGCCGGACTCGCCGATTGGCTCCAGGTCGATGTGCTCATCGTCCGCCTCGGCGTTATCGTCGCCACGCTGATGACCGGCCCGGTCGCCATCCTGATCTACATCCTAACCGGCTGGCTGGCTTCGGAAGACCGCTAAGGTCTTGTCGCCAGCCAACCTCACCATCTGTTTTTCCTGCCTTAGCTGTGGCACCATCGCCTTCGACCGCTCGTTTGACAAGTATAAGATGGAGGCGGCGATGGAACGGCAAGGCGAAGAGGTCCATCTCAACGAGACCGAAGCTAGCGGAGCCGTCAAAGCGCAGGGAGTCCGCTATGTCCTTGGCATATCGCTGCTGCTGGTGGTGATCGCCATGTCCGCCATTTGGATCATCGGCTCGGTCCTCGGCTGATCGACACCAATCTCCAACTCAATTGGCTGGAACGGCTGGTTCGCTGGCTGTTGCTGCAATGGTTTTACCGCAGCGGCTGGAGCATCTCCGGCCAACTTCCGCCCGATCGCAAGTTCGTCATCATGGGCGCCTCGCATACCTCGAACTGGGATTTCCTGGTGTTCATGGGCGCGGTCCATGCGGTCGGCCGTCAGATCCGCTTCGTCGGCAAGCATAGCCTGTTCCGCTGGCCGCTGGGCGGCTTCATGCGCGCGCTCGGTGGCGTCCCCGTCGACCGCAGCAAATCCCAAGACCTCGTCAGCCAGGTCGTCGATCAATTCCGCGCCCATGACGATTTCATCCTGGTGGTCGCGCCCGAAGGCACCCGCTCCTTCACCACCCAATGGAAAAGCGGCTTCTACCAGATCGCGCTGAAGGCCGGTGTTCCGATCCTTGCGGCCGGACCCGATTATCCGACGCGGCGCGCAGTGTTCGGGGCGCTGATCCACCCGACCGGCCAATATCAGGCCGACATGAAGCCGGCCTTTGCCTTCTTTCGCACCATCACTCCCAAGCATCCCGAGCGCGCCGGTTTTCCCGACGGCTGCTAGCCATCGCGGCTCGGTAGGATTAGCGTGCCGCCAAATTGCCGTAGGAGTCGCCCCGATGCGCGCTTTGCTGACCGTCGCCCTTGCCACCTTCGCACTATCATCCCAGCCGCTCGGCGCTGCCTTGCCGGTCGGTGCCCAGGCGCCCGACTTCACAACCTATGGCGCGGTCGGCGGCAAGCCGTTCAAGCTGCATTTGAAAGACCAGCTGCAGCGCGGGCCGCTGGTGCTCTATTTCTTCCCCAAGGCCTTCACCCAGGGCTGCACGCTGGAAGCCAAGGCCTTTGCCGACGCCATGCCGCAATTCCGCAAGGCCGGGGCCCGGGTAGTGGGAATGAGTGCCGACAATCTCGATACGCTCAAGAAATTCTCGACCGAGGCATGCCGGAGCAAATTCCCCGTCGCCACGGCGTCGCCGGAAACGATCAAGGCCTATGACGTGGTCTTGAAGCAGAAGCCCGAGCTGACCGATCGCACAAGCTATGTCATCGACCGCAAGGGACGGATCGTGATGGTCCATTCCGAACTCGACTGGAAAGACCATGTCGCCAAGACGCTGGCGGCGGTGCAGGCGTTGAAGGGCTAGGCCCGTTCGTCGAAAGCCCGCCACAGCGCGGCCTGCCAGTCATGCGGACTTCATCCAAATGAAGTCAGCAGGGACCTAGTTTCCCCTGACTGAGTTCCCTGACCAATGCCGCGTGCCCAACCCCTGCTTTTCATCCTGCTTGCGTCAACAGCTTCGGCTGGAGCCGTCGCCCAGGATGCCCCGCCGCCGTCGACCCCCCAGCCTGACGCTGCCGCGGCGGCTCCATCGGAAGATGAATATGGGGAGGCGGCGGGCGAGGAGATTGTCGTCCAGGGCCAGCGGCCTCGCGGTTCGGTGGTCGGCGATATTCCGCCGGAAAACACGCTGAATTCGCGCGACATCCGCGCCACCGGCGCAACCAGTGTCAGCGAACTTCTGGACTCGATCGCCTCGCAAATTGGAAGCGCCCGCGGTCGTGCCGGGGGCCGGCCAATCCTGCTGCTGAACGGCCAGCGCATCTCCGGGTTTCGCGAAATGCGCGACCTGCCGCCCGAGGCAATCGAGCGGATGGAAATCCTGCCTGAGGAAGTCGCGCTCAAATATGGCTATCCCGCGGACCAGCGTGTGGTGAACATCGTCCTTCGCCGCAGGTTCAATTCGACCAGTGCCGAGATCCGCGGCAAGGGCGCCACCGACGGGGGCTATGTCTCCGGCCTGGGCGACGTCACCCGGTTGATCGTCGCCGACGGCACGCGCACCTCTTTCAACGCCCATGCGGAGGGGAATTCGCCGCTCTACGAAAACGAACGCGATATCGAACTCGACCTGGTCGCGCCGGAAACCGACGCCGTCGACTCCCGGCCGTTCCGGACCCTGGTTGCTTCCCATACCGATATCCGCCTGTCAGGCACCCACAACCGCACCATCCTCGGCGATGTGTCTGCGACCATCAATCTTGAAGCCGAACGGGAATCGAGCAAGTCGCGATTCGGAGTCCCTACCGGAACTCTTGACGATGGCGGCGAACTGATCGAGCGCGCTTTTCCGGACGATGCGCCACTGACCCGCACAAGCCGGACGGACTCGGTTCGGCTGGGGACCGCACTCAACACTCAGCGTGGGAAGTGGCGCCTGTCGTCCACCGGCAATGCCGAACTCAATCACAGCATCACGCGCACCGACAATGGGCCCGACCTGACCGACCTTCAGGATCGGCTTGATGCCGGCGACCCGACGCTCGACCCCTTTGGCGACCTCGGCCCGGTCGAGATGCTTCCACGCGATCGCAGCCGATCAAACCGTTACAACCTCGCGCTCGATGGAACCGCGACGGGACCATTGTTTGCGCTGCCTGCGGGGGAAGCCACTGCCACTTTCCGGTTGGGGACCGGCCTGACCGGCATCGACAGCGAAGCGACGCACGACGGCGATCGGTCGAAATCCGATCTGAATCGCGGAACGCTTGAAGGCACGGCGAGTCTCGATTTGCCAATCACCAAGCGCAGTGCGGCGATTGGCCGACTAACGGCCAACGCCAATGCCGGACTAACCCATTTGAGCGACTTCGGAACGCTTACCAGCCTCGGCGCGGGGCTCAGCTGGACGCCGGCGCAAAGGCTCAATTTCAACGCCAGCTGGACCCGCGAGCAAGGAGCGCCATCGCTGCAGCAACTTGGCGATCCTCCGCTCGAGACACCCAACGTCAGCTTCTTCGACTTTGCGACCGGTGACACCGTGCTGGTGACCACCGTCACGGGCGGCAATCCCGACCTTCGTTCCGATACGCGCAACGTGTTCAAGATCGGCGGTCATTGGCAGCCGTTTGCCGAGACCGACCTGCGCCTTCGCGCCGACTATGTCCACGAAACGATCGATCATCCGCAGGCAGGCTTCCCCGCGGCAAGCGAGGCACTTGAAGACGCGTTCCCCGACCGCTTCACTCGTAATCCGCCGGAACCGGGCGAGACGATCGGACAGCTGGTTCGCGTCGACCAGACGCCGGTGAATTTCGAGCAATCGCGCCGCGACACGTTCCGCTGGGGATTCGACTTCACCAAGCCGTTGGCCTCGAAGCGGCCGTCGCAAGCCGCCATCAACGCCTTCCGCCAACGCTTCGCCGCCGAGCGCACGCGGCAGGGTGACAATAGTACGCCGCCGCCGCCGGATAGCGAAGGCGCGGCGCGGGGCCCCGGCGGGGGAGGCGGCGGTTTCGGGGGGCCTGGCGGCGGTCGGTTCGGTGGCGGCCGCCGCCAGGGTGGGCGGCTGACTTTCTCGCTCACCCACCAGCTCAACCTGGTCGATGAGGTCACCATTGCCGATGGCATTCCCAAGCTCGACTATCTTCACGGGGAGCCGGTGAATAATCTGGGTGGACGGCCTCGGCACGAAATCCAGTTCGAAACCGGCTATTACAACAATGGATATGGCGCTCGGTTGCAGGGCAACTGGCGCAGCGGGACGACTGTCGACAGCTCGTCCGGCGACCTCAGATTCTCACCCTACTTCGACCTGGACCTAAGGCTGTTCGCCAACTTGAGCGAGAATTTCGATCTTGTCGCGAAGCACCCGTTCTTCCGCGGCGCCTCAATCCGGTTCGATGTCGACAATGTGCTGAACAACCGGCCGAAGGTACGCGACGACAGCGGCACTACGCCGTCAAGCTACCAGCCCGACCTGCTCGAGCCTGTCGGGCGGACGTTCGGCCTTACGTTCAGGAAGCTCTTCATCCCTCGCCGCTTCATCCAGCAGCAGCGGCAACGGAGACAGGAGCAACAATCGAATTAGGCGGAGACCTTCCCGGTCTTCGCCATTTCGATCGACTGCTGCACTACCTGGCGCGCCGCCTCGGCATCGCCCCAGGTACCGACCCGAACCCACTTCTCGGGCTCGAGGTCTTTATAGTGGGTGAAGAAATGCTCGATCTGCTCGACCACGATCGGCGGCAGATCGGTGTAATTTTCGACATCCTGATAATAGGGCGAGATTTTGGTGATCGGCACGGCCAGGATCTTCTCATCGCCGCCGGCTTCGTCCTCCAGATAGAGCACGCCGACCGGGCGAACCGCGATCACGACACCGGGCTGGAGCGTCCAGCGGGTCATCACCAGGCAATCGAGCGGATCCCCGTCGCCGCATAGCGTCTGGGGGATGAAGCCATAGTTGGTCGGATAGCGCATCGGCGTATGCAGGATGCGATCGACGACCATCGCGCCGCTCTTCTTGTCGAACTCATATTTGACCGGCTCTCCGCCGATCGGCACTTCGATGAGCACGTTGACGGTTTGTGGGGGATTGGGCCCCACGGGAATCAGGTCGATATTCATGATGGGCGCGCCTCTAGCGGCGCGCGGCCTTTAAGACCACCCCTCGGGGATTTCCCGCTGTTCAAGGCTGCAGTGCTGCGGCACACCCAAACCCGGCTTCTAACAGGGAGAGGGGCATCATGAACAGCATGACGAAAAAGGGCGTGGCGGAATTTCTCGGCACCTTCTGGCTGGTGCTTGGCGGGTGCGGAAGTGCGGTGCTCGCGGCGGCATTTCCGAACGTCGGCATAGGCTTATTGGGCGTGTCGCTCGCGTTCGGCCTGACAGTAGTCACCATGGCCTATTCGATCGGCCATGTATCGGGCTGCCATCTCAATCCGGCGGTAACGGTCGGGCTTTGGGCCGGGGGCAGGTTCGATGCCAAGGACATGCCGGTCTATATTGTCGCGCAGGTGCTTGGGGCGATTGTCGCTGCCTATACGCTCTATTGCATCGCCCGCGGCCAGCCGGACTTTATGCTCGCCCCCAACGGGCTCGCCGTGAACGGCGTCGAAAGCCAGTCACCGGGCGGCTATTCGATGATGTCCGGAGTGCTGATCGAGATCATCATGACCGCCTTCTTCCTGCTGGTGATCATGGGCTCGACGCATAGCCAGGCACCGGCCGGCTTCGCCCCGCTGGCGATCGGCCTGTCCCTGACGCTTATCCACCTGGTGTCGATCCCGGTCACCAATACGTCGGTCAATCCGGCGCGAAGCACGGGACCCGCGCTGGTGGTCGGCGGGCTTGCGCTTCAGCAGCTATGGATATTCTGGGTCGCGCCAATCATCGGCGCGGTGCTTGGCGGCAGCCTCTACCGGTGGCTGGCGCCCGACGCCCGCTCGCGCCCGGACATCGCCGGCGAAGCATAACGCCGACCCGGCAGCCCGGCCCGGAATTCTGGGCCGGGCAGGCAGTTGGCGAACGACTTGCTTGCCGCTATCGCCCGGCACAGCAATGGCAAAGATTGAAACACCGCAGCCGATCCGGGGCACGCAAAGCCTGCTTGGCGAAGAGGCCGACCGCTTCCACGAAGTGGTTGCGGCCTTCGATCGTGTGCGCCGCCTGTATGGCTTCAAGCGGGTCGAAGTACCGCTGATCGAGCCGACCGCCGTTTTCGCCCGCACCATCGGCGAGACCACCGATGTCGTTTCCAAGGAAATGTATTCGTTCGAAGATCGTTCGGGCGACAGCATCACCCTGCGGCCCGAATTCACCGCCGGCATTTGTCGCGCCTATCTAAGCGAGGGCTGGCAGCAGTTTGCGCCGCTCAAGGTCGCCACTCATGGCGCAGCTTTCCGTTACGAACGACCGCAGAAGGGCCGATACCGTCAGTTTCACCAGCTCGATGCCGAGATTATCGGCGCGGCGGAGCCGCAGGCCGATGTGGAAATCCTGGCCTTGGGTTCGCAGCTGCTGGCCGAGCTTGGCATCAAGGCCGTTACGCTCAAGCTCAATTCGCTGGGCGATGCCGAAAGCCGCAATGCCTGGCGGAGTGCGCTGATCGACCATTTCGCTGCCCATCGCGCGGACCTCAGCGATGATAGCCGGGATCGACTGGAGAAAAACCCGCTTCGAATCCTTGACAGCAAGGACCCCCGCGATCGGCCGTTCGTCGATACCGCCCCGGAAATGAAGCTGACGGCCCCGGCCGAAGAGTTCTTTGGCAAGGTGCGCGACGGGCTGAAAGCGGCAGGCGTCGGCTACGAACTCGACCCGATGCTGGTTCGCGGTCTCGACTATTACCGGCACACCGCGTTCGAATTTGTCACCGACCAGCTCGGCGCGCAGGGCGCGGTCATTGCCGGCGGTCGCTACGACGGGCTGATCGAATCGCTCGGCGGCCCACACACACCGGCAATTGGCTGGGCGGCCGGGATCGAGCGGCTAGCAATGCTCATTGGCCAACCCGCGCCGGAGGCGATCGATGCCGCAATCGTGGTCGAGGACGATGCGGCAATGGATGCGGCCTTGGCCGCGGCATCCCGGCTTAGGTCCGCCGGCCTTGCGGTCGAGCTGATCGCGACCGGAAGCCCGCGCAAGCGGTTCGATCGGGCCGTGAAAAAGGGTGCGAAGGAAATCGTTGTACTGGGATTTGCGGAGGGGGCGGTGACTCGCCGCGTCAAATCGAACGACGAGCCACGAGTCGAGGCGCTGCTCGCATGAAAACCATCTCGCTCGACCGGATCGTCTCGATCGAGACGAAGAAGCACGATCTCGCCGAGGCGATGGCCGCGCCGAATCTGGCGCCGGAGGATTTCGTTCGCCTCAGCAAGGAATATGCCCAGATCGAACCGGTCGCCGCCGCCGCGCGGGAAGTGCGGCGCCTGCGCGCCGAGCTGGAAGTGTTGACCGGCCTTGCTCATGATCCCTCCGCCGAGCCGGAGCTCAAGGAGCTGGCGGTTCACGAGGCGGAGGAGATAAAGGTCAAGCTGCCGGAAGCGGAGCGCGCCCTGGCCGTCCAGCTCCTGCCGAAGGATGCAGCCGACGATCGCGCCGCGATGCTTGAAGTTCGGGCCGGCACGGGCGGCGATGAGGCCGCGCTGTTCGCCGGTGACCTCCTTCGGATGTACCAGCGCTTTGCCGAGGAACAGGGGTGGAAATTCGAGCTGATCAGCACCTCGGGTGCTGATGTGGGCGGGTATAAGGAAGCGGTCGCCTCGATCAGCGGCGCCGGCGTTTTCGCCAAAATGAAGTTTGAAAGCGGAGTGCACCGCGTCCAGCGCGTGCCGGTCACCGAAAGCGGCGGTCGGATTCATACTTCGGCGGCGACCGTGGCGGTGCTGCCGGAGGCAGAGGATGTCGACGTCCACATCGACGACAAGGACCTTCGCATCGACGTCTATCGCTCGTCGGGCCCCGGAGGACAGTCGGTCAACACGACCGACAGCGCGGTCCGCATCACCCATTTGCCGACGGGCCTGGTCGTGATTCAGCAGGATGAGAAATCGCAACACAAGAACAAGGCAAAGGCCCTGAAGGTGCTTCGCACCCGCCTGTTCGAGCTGGAGCGCGAGCGGCTGGCCTCGGAGCGCGCCGGGGCGCGCAAATCGATGGTTGGCTCAGGCGACCGGTCGGAGCGGATTCGCACCTATAATTTTCCGCAAGGGCGGGTGACCGACCATCGAATCAACCTGACCCTGCACAAGCTTGACGCGATTCTTGAAGGTCCGGGCCTTCGCGAGCTGGTTGAGGCGCTCGTCGCCGAAGACGAAGCGGAGCGGCTGGCCAGCCTGGAAGAGGCGTGACCGCGATCCCCCGGGCGTTGAGCCGCGCGACGCAAATATTGTCGTCGGCCAGTGACACTCCGCGGCTCGATGCGGAACTGCTGATGGCGGCATCACTTGGCATTGGCCGCGACCGGTTGATTCTAGACGAACCGCGCGGCGAAACTCCGGCGACATTTTTCGACCTGGTAGAGCGGCGCCGGTCGGGCGAGCCGGTCGCCTATATCACCGGCCATCGTGGATTCTGGACGATCGACCTGGAGGTAGGACCCGGCGCCCTGGTGCCTCGGCCGGACAGCGAAACGCTGATTGCCGCGGCGGTGGAACATTTCGCCGGGACGGCTGGACCAAGCCGCATCCTCGATCTCGGGACTGGCCCGGGAACCCTGTTGCTCGCTGCGCTCGACGAATGGCCGAAGGCAACCGGCCTTGGCATCGACGCGTCGGATGCGGCGCTGGCCTATGCCCGGCGGAACGCTCACCGGCTGGGTGTCGGCGGACGCGCCGAGTTCCGGATCGGCAACTGGGCCGAGGGAATCGATGCGCGGTTCGATCTCTTGCTATGCAATCCGCCCTATATCGCCGCCGGCGCCGAAACCGGTCCTGGCGTCCGCGAATATGAGCCGGCCGAAGCCCTGTTCGCCGGCCCGGAAGGCCTTGATGACTATCGCAGGCTGGCGCCTGAAATCGGCCGGCTGCTGGCGCCCGGCGGATTGGCGGCGATCGAGATCGGCTTCGATCAGGCCGAGGCGGCGTCGGCGCTGCTGATGGAGCAGGGCCTGTCGCCGGCGCTTGCTCTCGATCTCGCCGACCGTCCGCGGGCGCTGATCATCCGCGGTTAGTCGAAAAGGCTTGGAATTTCTGGCGGTCACCATTACATCGGGGTCCAGGGACGGGGCCGCTCCCCTAGAAAATGATGCGCCCCCGCCACCTACCTCCGACGACATCGCCGCGCTTTCGCAGATGCGTTTGACGGCAAAGGGAGGGTCGACTTGCGCAATGGCGCGGGCCGGGCCGCCGCGACGGAGACCACACTTCCGTTGAAGGGAAGATTGAGCGGCGACCGGTTGAGACCGGCGCCAGTGCGACAGGGAAACAGAATTTGATCAACAATCGTCAGGGCGGCCGTCGTCGTGGCCGCGGCGGACAGCGTCCGCAGGGTATGCCCGGTAACGCCGGCGCCAATCGCCAGGATAATCGGCAGCGCGGCAACGCCGCCCAGCTGCTGGAAAAGTACAAGAGCCTGGCGCGCGACGCGCAGCTCGCCGGCGACCGCGTCCAGACCGAATATTATCTTCAGTATGCCGACCATTATTTCCGCGTGCTTGAGGACAACCGCTCGCGCTTCGAGGAGCAGCAGGCCCAGCGCCGTCCGCGCCGCGATGAAGAGGACGACGGGATCGAAGGTGACGAGGAGCTGGTCGCCGAGGGCGAATCAGTTGACGACGATGGCGAAGAGATTCGCCAGCGGCCTCGCCGGGACCGCGAGCGCGGCCGCGAGCGGTTCGAGCGTGGCGACCGCGGCGATCGCGAGGCCCGAGCCAATGGCGCCCGGCGTGAAGATCGCGATGAGCGCGACGAAGAGGAGAGCGACGAACGGATTTCGCTCGGCGTTTTGCCTCCCTCGATCGGCGCGATCGATGTCGACATGGAGGAAGAAGAAGCGCCCAAGCCGCGCCGCCGCGCCCGTAAGCCGCGGGTCGACGATGACGGGGACGAGGTCGCTCCGGCGGCCTGAGGCCTTCATTTATTTTGAATAGCCAGGGGCGGCGAGAGCATCTTGCCGCCCCTTTTTTGTTGCCGAAAAACCTCGACCGTTACCGTCACGAAACGGTAATATTACAGTCACGATCGCGTCTCGGCTCCGGCCTAGTCCGCTCCCTGTCGGCGAACGGAGGTGTTCGCTCAAAGGGACCTGTCACATGACCTCGAAGACATATATCTATGCCGCTACCGCGGTAGCCGCATTCTCACTTCCGGCGATGGCCGATGCGCGCAGCTTGCGCGCCGTCGGCAGCTCGACCGTCTATCCGTTCGCCAAAATGGCCGCGGAGCGAGTTGCTCGCGCCAACCCCCGCCTCGGTACGCCGATCATCGAATCGACCGGCACGGGTGCCGGCATGAAGCTGTTCTGCGCCGGCGTCGGCGAACGCTTCCCGGACATTGAGAACGCCTCGCGCCGGATGAAGGCTTCGGAAGCCAAGCTGTGCGCGGCCAACGGCGTCAAGGACGTCACCGAAATCCAGATCGGCCTCGATGGCGTCGCGATCGCGACCGCCAAGGCGACCGGGATCGCCGGCCTGACGCAAAAGGATCTTTACCTGGCGCTGGCCAAGACACCTTACGGCAAGCCGAACAAGGCCAAGACCTGGAAGGACGTCAACGGCAAGCTGCCGGCGCTCCCTATCCGGGTTTACGGTCCACCAACCACGTCAGGCACCCGCGATGCGCTGGGTGAGTTGCTGCTGACCCCGCCGTGCGAAGCCAATCCGGCGATGGCCGCGATGAAAAAGGCCGACGAAGCCAAGTTCAAAGCGATCTGCACCGGCATCCGCACCGACGGCGCCTATATCGAAGCCGGCGAGAACGACAATCTGATCGTCCAGAAGCTTGGCGCCAATCCGGGCACGCTTGGCATCTTCGGCTACAGCTTCCTCGAAGAGAATGCGGCAACCATCAAGGGCGTGGCGGTCAACGGAGTTCAGCCGACCTACCAGACCATCGCGGCGTTCCAATATCCGGGCGCTCGTCCGCTCTACATTTACGTCAAGAATGCGCACGTCGCTGCCATCCCGGCGATCCGCGCCTTCGTTGCCGAAATGACCAAGGAGAGCGCGATCGGCCCCAAGGGCTACATGCTGGCCGGCGGACTGGTTTCGGCCCCGGCGCCAATCCGTGCCCGCTCGCAGCAGGCCGCGCGTAATCTGACCCCAGTCAAATTCGCCGAACTCAAGTAAAGGTTCTTCGTCACGCAAGCCATGTGTGTCGCCTTCGGGCGACGCACATCAGGCCTCACCGGGGGTGAGGCGGGGGAAAGGGAATATAATGAAGCGTATCATTTTCATTCGCGCACTGCTGGCCGGTAGCGCCTTGTTTATCAGCACGGCGGCGCTCGCGCAGGAACCCGAGGCGCAGCCCGACGCGTCGGACGCGACCGCGGATGCGGCCATACAGGGAGCCCAGGCACTCGACGACGCCCAGGCCAAGATCGAACTGCTCCAGGCGCAGGTGGAAGCGCTGCAAGAGGCCATCACCCAGATCCAGACCGCCCAGGCCAAGGCGCTTCCGTCGTGGAAGGGTGCGCCGCAGCTGGAGGACAAGGACGCCGGCTTCAGCTTCAAGCCCAAGGGCCTGCTGCAATATGACGCCGGCTATGTCGGCTTCCCCAACGGCGACGATCTTCGCGGCACGAATTCCGGCGTCAATTTCGCCAACCTCGGCTGGAGCACCCGCGCCCGGCGTCTGACCTTCGGCGCCGACGGCACCCTGCCGGGCGGTTTCCGGTACA